>JAFGII010000028.1 GCA_016929695.1 Ignavibacteria bacterium | reverse complement strand
GTTATTTGATTAATATTTTTTTACAAATTTAATCAATAGCCCTCTTTTTTTATCTACATTTCGTTTTCCGTTTTTGGACAGAGATGTTTATCTTCTGATTTTATTATAATTTACTTCATTGACTTTAGAAGTTAATACTAATATTTTTAATTTTGTATTTATAAATTTTAGATAATTATACCGGAGTATATAAGGTGAAGAAAAATCTTACAAGAATCATCATTACTGTGATATGTATATTATTAGCGGTTTGGTTTTTATATCCAACGTTCCAGAATTATTCATTCAACAAAGATTTACAAGGATTAACGGGTGAAGACAGCATAAAATATATAAATGAGAATGCTGAGTCCATCAAGAAATCTTTAAAAAACAGGTTGAAGTTGGGGCTTGATTTAAAAGGCGGTATGTATGTAGTTCTTGATGTTGATGTTATTAAATTACTTGAAGAACTTGCAAATCCTAAGGCAAAAGATGAAATATTCACGCAGTCACTTAATGAAGTTGCGGAACAGATCGCGGTTTCAGAAGAACCTGTATTGAAAGTATTTTCGGCTAATTTAAAAACCAAGGGAAAGAATTTGCTTTCATATTACGGTGATACCAGACAGGATGAATCAACAGTTGAAAATGAAATTCAGGAAAAAATTGACCAGGCAATAGAAGGGGCGGTTCGAACAGTACGTAGCAGAATAGACCAATATGGTGTTGCTGAGCCACAGATTCAAACTGTAGCCGGGAAAAGAATTATTGTAGAATTACCGGGTGTAAGTAATGCAGATGAGGTGAGAAGATTATTAAAGCAAACCGCAATTCTTGAATTTCATTTGCTTCAGGATATCAATAAAGTACTGAAGGTTATGCAGGATATAGACAATAAATTAGCTTCCAGTGATATCAGAGATTCACTATTTTTAAATGATACTTCAGTCACGGCATTAAACGAAATTTCTCAGGATTCATCTGCACTGCAAAAATCAACGGAAAAGAAATCTGCCGGGGACAAGGGAAAGAAAGATTCAGCAAAATCAAAAAAAGAAATTTCTGTTAAAAAGGATACAACCAAAACGGAAAAGGATACCTCAAAGTCAAATGACACTTCTGCGGCATCAGATACCACAGATATAGATACAAGTGAGCAGTTAACTCAGGAAGAATTTTTACAGAAATATCCTTTTACATCTTTATTTGATTTGAATTATTTGCAACAGGCAGGCGAATTGATTACAAATGCAGTAAATAAAGAAAAAATTAACAGAATTTTACAAAGAGAAGATATAAAAGTACTAATTCCTAATGATATATTGTTCTCATGGTCAGCACCGAGAGAATCAGGTGAAGAGTATTATATACTTTATGCATTAAGGAAAGAAGCTGAATTAACTGGTAAAGCACTGGAAGAAGTCAGAGCAGACATTGACCCTAATGATAACAGACCAAAAGTATCTATGGAGATGAACACTGAAGGAGCAAATGAATGGTCGAGAATAACAGGTGCGAATATAGGGAAAAGATGTGCGATAGTTCTCGACGGAGTTGTATATTCAGCTCCGACTATACAAAACAAAATAACGGGTGGCAGGTCTGAAATTTCAGGGATCCCGACACTTCAGGACGCTAAACTAATAGAAATTGTATTAAGAGCAGGTTCTTTACCGGCTCCTTTAAGTATTATTGAAGAAAGAACGATCGGACCGTCGTTAGGTGAAGATTCCATCCGGGCAGGTATAATATCTTCAATTGCAGCACTTGTTTTAGTAGCAATATTTATGATAGTATATTACAAAATCGGAGGAACTGTTTCAGTTGTTGCTTTGATGATTAATGTTTTATTTGTATTTGGTATCTTAGCATCGTTCAAAGCAACTTTGACTGTTCCAGGTATTGCAGGCTTAATTTTATCCATAGGTATGGCAGTTGATACAAATGTTCTTATATATGAACGAATCAGGGAAGAATTAAAATCCGGGAAACCGCTAAAAACTTCAATTGATATTGGATATAAAAAAGCTTTTTCTGCTAT
This sequence comes from Ignavibacteria bacterium, assembly GCA_016929695.1. GTDB lineage: Bacteria > Bacteroidota > Ignavibacteria > Tepidaquicellales > Tepidaquicellaceae > Tepidaquicella. Next base: position 27,030 of record JAFGII010000028.1, on the reverse strand, counting down.
CATTGACTCACATTTAACAAGTTTGATTACAGGTGTAATTCTCTATCAGTTCGGAAGCGGTCCAATTCAGGGATTTGCTTTAATTTTAATATTTGGTTTATTATCAAACCTTTTCACTGCCATTATTATAACTCACATTCTATTTGATTTAATGACAGAAAAAGGATATGAACCCAATTTTGGTTAATTATAATGATTACAATTAAAAAGAAAAAAAATGAGAATTTTTGAAAACACAAAAATAGATTTTTTAGGAAAAAGAAAAAAGTTTTATGTTATTTCAGTTTCATTTATAATTATCGGATTAATCATATTATTTTTGAAACCTATACCTCTCGGAATTGATTTTCAGGGAGGTACTGAGTTGCAACTGGAATTTCAGAACCCCGTTGAAATTGGTGAATTAAGAAAAGTTATGGACGATGCCGGTTTTATGGGTATGGAATTAAAGACAATGGATACCGATAGAGATATGTTATTGAGGACGCCAATTCAGGCTGAAGGGACCACAGTATCAGATAAAATAAGAGAAGCCATTGATAAAGGTATGCCTGAAAATAAGTATGAAATAATGAGAGTTGATAAAGTTGGTCCTAAAATCGGTTCCGAGTTAAGAAGGAATGCTATGCTTGCAGTAGTATTTTCACTGCTTGGAATATTAGTATACCTCTCGTTCCGGTTCCAGTTTATGTATGCTGTCGCATCAGTTATCGGGCTGTTTCACGATGTGCTTATTACAATTTCAGCGATAGCAATTTTTAATTTTGTAGTTCCCGGACTGTCGCTTGAATTGAGTCAGACTATGCTTGCTGCATTCCTTACTCTTATCGGTTTTTCCGTTAATGATACAGTCGTTGTATTTGACCGAATACGTGAAAATATTAAATTATATAAAAATGAAGAAATTGAGAATGTTATGAACAGAAGTATTAATGCGACTTTGAGCAGGACAATTATTACAAGTGGTACTGTATTTTTAACTGTTTTTGTGTTATTCTTATTCGGAGGTGAAGTATTAAAAAGTTTTTCATTTACATTCGGAGTCGGTATAATAACTGGAACGTACTCATCAATTTTCGTATCGAGTGCAATTGTGGTTGACTGGAAACACAGAGTATTAAAGAAAATAAGTTCGGGTTTAAGACCTGCTTTAAAGAAAAAATAATATATTGCAAATATCATCTGAAATATTGAATGTTGACAATAGGGATTTCGTTTGTGTTATGTTGAATGACGAAATTCTAACTTTGGTTAATCAAAATTTGATTAAGGAGTTTATCTCCGGAGAAATCGGGAAAGGAAGTAAATATTTTATTCTTGACCTGAAAGAGGTGAATACCATAAACAGTTCAGGACTCGGAATTCTCATCAGTATTTTGAACAAAGTAAAGGAATCCGGAGGTATTTTAAAAATCAGAAATTTGAGTGACAGGATAAAACAGATATTTTCAATTACCCGTTTGAACCTGATATTTGAAATAGATTAACCGTTATCACTTTCCTGATAAATTAATTACCAAAACATCATGAATAAAATTACTGTTCTTGCCGGTCTCCAGTGGGGAGACGAAGGCAAAGGAAAAATCGTTGATGTACTCAGTCCGCAGTATGATGTCGTTGCAAGATATCAGGGCGGCGCTAATGCCGGACATACACTTGTATTCAACGGGAAAAAATATGTATTACATTTAATCCCTTCAGGGATATTTACCGATGGAGTTATTTGTATTATCGGCAACGGAACGGTAATCGACCCTGAAGCATTAATCGAGGAGATGGAACTGGTTACTTCCGAGAAAATTGAACTGGGCGGCAGGTTATTTATAAGTAAAGATGCACATCTAATTCTGCCTTATCATAAAATTATCGATGCCATTAATGAAACAGGAAAAAACAAAATCGGAACTACAAGAAAGGGTATTGGTCCGAGTTATTTTGACAAATACGCAAGAAGAGGAATAAAAATTCAGGATATAATGCATCCTGACTTGTTAAAAGAAAAAGTAAAAAATAATCTTAACTATTTAAAAAGGATATTTCCGGAATCGGATGAACTTAACGACATGTCAGGCGATGATACATGCAATGAACTGTTAATCCGGTATGAGAAAATTAAATCTTACATTACCGATACGCAGATTCTTTTAAATAACTTTATTGAAGAAGGCAGGAATATTCTGCTCGAAGGAGCTCAGGGAGCATTACTCGATATTGATTTCGGCACTTATCCGTATATAACATCCTCCCACCCTACTTCAGGAGGCGCCTGCATTGGAACAGGGATATCACCCAACAAAATTACCAATGTTGTCGGAATTTTTAAAGCATATACTACGAGGGTAGGGGAAGGTCCATTTGTTACCGAGTTATTTGATGATGAAGGGAAATTGATTGCTGAACGCGGCAGTGAATTCGGCGCTACAACAGGAAGACCGAGAAGATGTGGTTGGCTTGACCTTACCGCACTGAAATATACCTGCAAAATTAACGGTGTAACGGAACTTGTAATGACAAAATCGGATGTACTTGATGTCTTTCCGGAAATTTCAGTATGCACGAAATATATATTCAACGAAAAGGAAATAAAAGATTTTACTACTGATTGTGAAATATTAAAATCTGTTAAACCTTCGTATATTAAATTTAAGGGATGGAACACCGATTTAAGCAGGCTTTCAGATTATGATTCACTACCTGATAATTATAAAATTTACGTTAAGTTTATAGAAGAATACACAGGGTGTAAAATTTCTTACATCTCAACAGGACCATCAAGAGAACAGATTATAAGAAAAAATTAATTTCGGTAATTTACTTTATATAAAAATAATCCCGAGGGGGGAGCGGTAAATTCAGCCGGGACTTTGGATTTTGAATTCAGAAATTCAGTAATATCATCAGTGTTCATATTTTCTTTGCCGACTTCCACAAGGCATCCTGCGATTCTTCTAACCATTTTCCATAAGAAATGCGATGCGGTAAAATGAATTTTTATGATGTGATTATCCCGATGTATATTAATATCGTTTACCAGAACTTTTGTTGATTTAATCTCACTTTCTTTGTCGCAGAATGAAACAAAATCGTGCATTCCAATTAATAATTCGGAAGCATTCATCATTTTATTCACGTCAAGATTATCTTTAACCCACCATACATATTTTTTTTCAAATGCTGTTCTGCGGGTTGATATCCTGTAAATGTATTCCCTGCTTTTTGCATCGTGCCTGCAATGAAATTTTGCATTTACTTTTTTAATATCGAGAATATTTATATCCGAAGGCAGTAAATCATTTATTTTCATTTTCAGAATGTAAGGTGCAAGCATTGTTTCACATTCTAAATGTGCTGCCTGACCGATCGCATGAACTCCCTTATCAGTTCTACCTGAGCCCTGAAAATCAACAAATTTTGATATTCCTTGAGTCCCTGTAAATACTTTTTTTACTGTATCAATAATAGTACCCTGCACGGTTTTAATTCCTTTTTGCATTTGCCAGCCGGAATAGTTAGTGCCTGCATATTCTAATGTAATTTTAAACTTCATATCGCAAAATAAGTTTATATATTTATTTACTAAAGTCATAATTTAATAATATTTACAATGGTGATTAATCTTAACTTTTTATTCTAATAATATTGTTTTAAGAAATATATTATCAGGTCATTCATATATAATTTTTTAAATTTTCGGCTCATTCTTAACATTGAAATTATGATATAATAGATTTATATTTGTACGTTTGGCAGATAGCTCAATGGTGGAGCATTCGGCTGTTAACCGAAGGGTTGCGGGTTCGAGTCCCGCTCTGCCAGCAAAATGGGACTGTCCCATATAAGTCTTTTTAAACTTGAAAAAAAATAAATATAAAGAATAATAAATAAGTTTAATCAGGCTACGGCTTAAGGGACAGTCCCATTATTATTTGAGAACAAAATGACAGAAAAACCGCTTTCAATTACCGAGTTTACAAAACAACTGAAATTAATTATCCAGACGGAATTTTCAGAAGTATATCTGACAGGAGAAATATCAAATTTTAAAAGAAACAGCGCTTCAGGTCACTGTTATTTTACATTAAAGGATGAAAATGCTGCCCTAAGTGCCGCTTTGTGGAGTTTTCGTTATCAGTATTTAAAATTTAAGCCTGCCGACGGAATGAAAGTAGAAGTCAGAGGTAAAATCACAATTTATGAACCTCGCGGCTCTTATCAGATCGACATAAGCGAAATCAAACCTGCGGGAATAGGGGAATTACAGCTTGCATTTGAAAGACTTAAAGAGAAACTCGAGAAAGAAGGTTTTTTTGACGAATCACGTAAAAGGGAGCTGCCTGAATTTCCGGAGCGGGTAGCAATAATTACATCAGACACCGGAGCGGTTATAGAAGATTTTAAAAGAGTAACCAGAAAAAGATTTCCGCTAATAACACTTTTACTTTTCCCTGCCCGGGTTCAGGGTGCGGGTTCGCTTGAAAGTGTTATTAGTGCATTAAAAGAAGCAAACAAACCCGAATACGAAGCGGATGTGATTGTACTGGCAAGAGGGGGAGGTTCGATTGAAGATTTATGGACATTCAACGAAGAAGCGTTAGCAAGGGAACTGTTCAAATCAAGAATTCCCATTGTCAGTGCAATAGGTCACGATACTGATTACACAATATGTGATTTTGTTGCAGACAGGCGTGCTGCAACTCCTTCGGCGGCGGCGGAGATAATATTGCCCGATAAAAATCAATTACTTGAAAGAATCAATCAAATTGACTATTATATAAAAGACGAGGCTATTAACTGGTTGAAACATTATGAAAATATTTTGAACAGATTTGAAAGCAGTTACGTATTTAACAGACCGCTGGAACTTTTAAATCAGTATAAAATTAGACTGGACGAAAATTACAAAGAGATTTCCGGTTTTATAAGAAATAAGATGAACAGCGTAAAAGAAAAATTAAATTATTCCGAAAAACTGTTTTTAAATATCGGACCCGAACAAACTCTGAAAAGAGGATTTACTTATGTTAAAAGAGACGGGAAAATAATATCAAGGAAAAAAAATCTTAAAAGCAGGGATGAGGTTGATATTATTTTTTACGACGGTGAAAGTAAAGCTTTAATTAAAGAAAAATCTTTTAATCAAAATAAATTATTCTGAAAATGCCTGCAAAAAAAATTAACAAGGATTCATTTGAATATTCTTATGGCAGACTGGAAGAAATTTTGGACAAACTCGAAACCGAAGCCGAAAAAATCCCGCTTGATGAAATGCTGGAATTATATAATGAAGGACTGAAACTACTGAAAATATGCCGCAGTAAGTTATCCGAAGCAGAACTAAAAATCGAAAAAATTAATTCTGAAAATAAATAATAACAATAATTATGGAATATAATTTTGATATAAACAAAACAAAATTTCTTAAAGATATTGAATATCCTTCAGACCTTAAGAAAATAACGCTAAATGACTTAAAGGAGTTAAGCGAGGAAATAAGAGGTTATCTTATGGATACAATATCAAAAATCGGAGGCCATCTGGGAGCATCGCTTGGAGTATGCGAATTAACGATAGCATTGCATTACGTATTTAACACTCCGGACGATAAAATTATCTGGGATGTGGGACATCAGGGATATATACATAAAATCCTGACGGGAAGGAAGGACAAATTAAAAACAATAAGACAGCTGGGCGGTATAAGCGGCTTTCTTAAAAGGAGTGAAAGTGAATATGATGCATTTGGTGCAGGTCATGCAAGTACATCATTATCTGCGGCACTCGGAATCGCTGCTGCAAGAGATTTTCAAAAAAAGAATTTTAAGGTTATAGGAGTAATAGGTGACGGCTCTATGACGGGCGGAATGGCTTATGAAGCTATGAATAATATTGGTCTGCTTAAAAAAGACATTATCGTTGTTCTAAATGATAATAAAATGTCCATAGCGCCTAATGTATGGGCAGTCCAGAATTATTTCAACGAAATGATATCAAATGAATCTTTCAATAAACTGAGAAATAAAATCTGGGATTTTACTTCCAAAATGGAAAAGAAAGACAGGCTCCGGAACATATTATCGAGAGTGGAAGGCGGTATAAAAGGTATACTTACACCGGGTATGTTGTTTGAAGCACTGGGATTCAGGTATGTCGGACCTATAAACGGACATCATATAATAAGTCTCGTAAAGATATTCGAAGATGTTAAAAAACTCAATGGACCGATATTAATTCACGTATTCTCCGAAAAAGGAAAAGGACCCGAATATGCAAGTAAGCATTATCAAAAACTGCACGCGCTTAATCCTTTCAATAAAACCACGGGAATAGAGCTGAAGAAAGCCAAACATCCTTCATATACAAAAATCTTCGGTGAAGCTCTTGTCGAACTTGCAAAACAGAATGAAAAAATAATAGGTGTTAATGCGGCTATGCCTGACGGAACAGGATTGAACGTATTGCAGAAAGAAATTCCCGAAAGATATTTTGATGTGGGTATAGCGGAACAGCATGCAGTTACATTCTGTGCAGGATTGGCAACCGAGGGATATACTCCTGTAGCGGCTATATATTCGACTTTTCTTCAGAGAGCATTTGACCAGATAATTCACGATGTTGCATTACAAAAACTTCCGGTTGTCTTCGCGATGGACAGGGGAGGACTGGTGGGAGCAGACGGACCTACTCACCACGGTACATTTGATTTATCCTATCTCAGATTAATTCCGAATATGGTTATCATGGCTCCGAAAGATGAAGCCGAATTGAGAGATATGCTTTATACAGCAACAATATACAAAAAAGGTCCAATTGCAATGAGGTATCCGAGGGGAGAATCATCAGGCGTTCCGATAAATAAATTTAAGGAAATTCAAATCGGCAAAGGAGAAATTATCAAAGAGGGCAGTGACATTGCCATACTTGCAATCGGAAATATGGTCCTAAATTCCGTTAAAGCATCCGAAATATTAAAGGCAAAAGGAGTTAATACTGAAGTAATAAATATGAGGTTTGTGAAACCGCTGGATGCGGAACTTCTGAAATATTCATTCGGTAAATTTCAGAAACTTATCACGGTGGAAGATAATTCTATTATAGGGGGTTTTGGGTCTGCGGTATCCGAATTTGCGGAACAATACAGATATAAAAATGATATTATTCTTCACGGTCTGCCCGATAAATTTATTGAGCACGGAAAACCTGAAGAATTATATCACATTCTGAAACTGGATGCTGAAGGGATTGCAGAAATAGTTGAAGAATTTTTCATCGATGTTAAGGGAAAGGTTCTGAAATAATATTATATGAAGGATAATTTATTTGATATTATCGGTAATCCGAAAGAAAGAAGTAGTATTAATCCCGAAACCGTAAACGGAGGAAAAATTTATATAGAAACTTACGGTTGTCAGATGAATCTTTCAGACAGTGAAATAGTACTTGGTTTACTTGGTGAATACGGATACATTGCATCAGTTGAAATTGAAAATTCAGACGTAATCTTCCTGAATACGTGCAGTGTAAGAGAGAATGCCGAGAAAAAAATTTTCAACAGATTAAAAGCACTGGCTCATTACAAGAAAAAGAACCCGAATGTAATTATAGGTGTCCTTGGTTGTATGGCGGAAAGACTAAAGGACAATCTTCTGAATAAAAGTAAGATTGTGGATTTAATAGTAGGACCCGACGAATACAGAAAGTTACCTGCACTTATTGAAAATGTGATTGAAACAGGCGAGAAAGGAATTGCCGTAAAACTATCGAAAGCAGAGACTTATGACGATATCATACCCATAAGAAAAAACAGTATAACTGCATGGATTAGTGTAATGAGAGGATGTAACAAATTTTGTACATACTGCATAGTTCCTTATACGAGAGGAAGAGAAAGAAGCAGAAAAGCGAAAAAAATAGTAAATGAAGCAATATCACTAAACCGGGAAGGTATAAAAGAAATCACTTTGCTGGGTCAAAATGTAAATTCCTATAGGGATGCCGAAAATGATTTTCCGGATTTACTTGGAATGGTAGCCGATGCTGTTCCGGATATGAGAATAAGATACGTAACATCACATCCCTACGATTTATCCGACAAACTGCTCGAAACAATGGCAGTCAGGAAGAATATTTGTAAATATATTCATTTACCCGTGCAGTCCGGTTCGGACAGAATATTAAAACTTATGAACAGAGAATATTCAATAGAAAAATATACAGGGATAGTCGAAAAAGCCAGAAAATTAATGCCTGAAATTGCTTTCTCTACAGATATTATAACAGGATTTCCAACTGAAACTGAAGATGACCATAAAATGACACTCGATTTAATAAAGAATATTAAATTTGACGGTGCTTTTATGTTTGCATATTCACCGAGAGAAAACACTAAAGCGTTTAAAATGGATGATGACGTTACTTCAGCGATAAAACATAGAAGACTTGAAGAGATAATTGAGACACAGAAAAAGATATCGCTTGAAATAAATAAGTTAAATATTAATAAAACAATGCAGATACTCATTGAGACCTTAAGTAAGAAATCACCAGAATTTATTATGGGTAGAACTGATTGTAACAAAACCGTAATAATCCCGAAAAGTAATCATAAAATCGGTGATTATGTTAATGTATTGATTGAAAGAGTAAATTCGGCAACATTATTTGCAAAAGAAGCGATATGAAAAAGATTGAACATTACCTAACATACTGGGTATTATTAATAACAGGAGGTATTTTAAGAATTTTCTCGCTAAACATCGTCAGAAAATTTGCCGTAATTACGGGGGTGTTTTTTTTTATCTAATTCCAATCAGAAAGAAAGTACTCTATCAAAATTTGAGATTATGTTTTCCTAAAAAAGACAAAAAATGGTACAATAAAATTGCAAAAAGTGCTTATAAAAATGTATGTTTGGTTTTATCTGAAGTTTTATATATACCCCGACTCAAACCGGAAAAATTAAAAGAAATGGTGAAAGGGGATTACAGCAATTTCATAAAAACTTATAATAAAAATAAAGGAGTTATTGTAATAAGCGGACATATATCGAGTTGGGAGTTAAGCGCTTCTGCTACTCGACTAAATACAGGAATTAAAGTACATTGCATTGCAAGGCCTCAGACTAATGAGTTGGTGAACAAAAAAGTTAACGAATATCGCGAAAAATACGGAAACGAAATTATTGAAACCGGTGCTAACATAAGACTGATTCATAAGATAATAAAACAAAAGGGCGTTGTGGCATTTATTATTGACCAGTCTGCACCGCCGGAATATTCTTATTTTATCGATTTTTTCGGTGTTAATACGGCTTCTTATTCAGGTGCGGCAAAAATTGCCTTAAAGTATAACTCTGAAGTTATTTTAGGTGTTATAGTAAGAAAAGATGACCTGAACTATAAACCTGTATTTGTTAATATCAAGACAGATGATTTATATGGCTCTTTCGACGAAAAAGCGAAGGAATTAACCGGGAGAATGCATAAAACACTTGAAAATATTATTCGCCAGAATCCCGAACAGTGGCTTTGGTTTCACAGAAGATTTAAGAATAACAGAATAAATGAAAACGAAAATACTTATAATACAGACAGCATTTATAGGTGACGTTATTCTCACATTACCGGTTGTACAGGTATTGAAAAAGCAAATGGAATGCGAATTAGATTTTTTATGTATTCCTAAAACGGCAGATTTACTTAAAAACAACAGGTACGTAGACAATATTATTATATATGATAAGAGAGCACGTGACAGGGGAATAAAAAAATTACTCAGATTATCAAATCGAATCAGGTTTAAAAAGTATGATATTATTATATCGCCCCATCGTTCTGCAAGGAGTACATTTATTGCTTACAGAGGAAAAAGTGAAATGTCCATTTCTTATGATATTTCAACTTTTTCATTTTTATATAATAAAACAGTTAAGTATATTAAAAATATACACGAAATACGCCGTAACTTAAAGTTACTCGTGCCGCTCGGAATTTATGAAGATTCTATTATTAAGCCTGAAATATTTTGTTCCGAATCTGACGGCAAAGTTGTATCATTACTATTGAAAAAATATATTATATCAGAAGGGGATAGATTTGTTACTTTTTCTCCCGGTACAGTCTGGATGACTAAAAGATATCCTCCGGATAAATTTATCAGACTTTTGGACTTGTTAACCGATAAAAATTTCAAGGTTATTTTAATCGGCGGGAAAGAGGATATCGAAATATGCAGATTCATAAAAGAGAAAACAATAAATCAGGATGTATTTAATTCAGCGGGAAAACTGACATTAACTCAATCTGCCGAGTTACTTCGCCGGTCTTCATTACTGGTTACAAATGATTCTTCACCGTTGCATTTAGCTAATTCCGTTGGAACAAAAGTGATTGCAATATACGGTGCAACTATACCCGAATTCGGGTTTTATCCTTACGGCAAAAATGATAAGATATTTCAGGTAAACGGACTTAAATGCAGACCCTGCTCCATTCACGGTTTGAACAAATGTCCTGTTAAGACACTCGATTGTCTTGAAAGAATAAGAGAAGAGGAAATAGCGGAAGAAATACTTAAGTCTATTTCTTCATCCCATCAAGAACTCTCTTAACGAATTTCCCTATCATATCAAATTCAATATTTATTCTGTTACCCGGCTTCATATATCTGAAGTTTGTAACTTTCCAAGTATGTGGAATAATCGCGATTTTTATCAGGATTTCCTTTTTGGATTCTCTGATTATATCCGCTATAGTAAGGCTTACGCCGTTTATGGAAATTGAACCGACGTAAATTATATTATCTTTGAATTTTGAAGAAAAAGTAAAATAATATTCCCAGCTGTCTTTAAGTCTGACTACTTTAAAAACTTTTCCAGTTGTGTCAACATGTCCCATTACGAGATGACCGTCAATTGCGCCGTTAAGTGACATAGGTTTTTCAAGATTCACATAACTTCCTTTTTTAAGGTCTCCGAGATTTGTTTTGACCAGAGATTCATTTACTGTGGTAAATTCAAATGAACGTCCTTTTTTCGCGGTTATTGTCATGCAAGCTCCGTTGATAGCTATACTTTCACCTTTTCTTACTCCTTTAAGATAATTTCTCTGTGCGGGTTCAACGGTAAATTTAATACTATCACCTACATTTTCCATACCCTTTATCTTACCCATATCTGTAACTATTCCTGTAAACATACTGAAAAAATTTATGTTTTAGTAAAATATTGTAATGTATTATTCCCGATTCGTTTTGAGTAATTCAAATTCAAATGAACCGATTTATCGAGATTTTCTATTTCAAAATAATCAAATGCCGATATTCCTTTCCCAATAATTTTATCTGCTGTAAATATATACATATCGTCGAAGAGATTATATTCAACAAATCTGGAAAAAACAAACGCCCCGCCCTCAACGAGAATTTTTGAAATGTTCATCGTGAAAAGGTACTTCAGAATGTTTATGAAAGATTTACGGTTAAAATCCGAAGATACGAGAATCGTATTTTCACGGAATTTGTCCGTTAGTATTTTCAAATTTGCCGGAATTTTTTCGGGTTTATCCGACAGAATAATTCTGAAAGGGATTTTGTTCTGTATTTTCTCCGGCAGTAATGACGGGTTATCTTTTATCGCGGTGTTATGTCCGATTAAAATTGCATCATATTTGTTTCTAAGAGATTTTACGTATTTTCTGGATTCATTATTGGAAATCCATTTGGAACTGAAATTTTTCAATGCGATTTTCCCGTCCAGAGACTGTGCGACTTTCAGTGATATATACGGAATTTTATATTTCACAAATTTAATAAATGCTTTATTCAGTTCTTCACATTCATTTTTCAAAATATTAAACTTAACCTTAATTCCAGCATTTAAAAGTTGTTTTATGCCTTTTCCGTTTACCAGCGGATTAGGATCTTTAATTCCTATATACACATTTTTAATTTTCCGTGATATAATCAATTCCGTACAGGGAGGGGTTTTGCCGTGAAATGAACAGGGTTCGAGATTTATGTACAATGAACTGCCTGATATATCATATCCGTTTTCAGATACATTGTTAATCGCGTTTACCTCTGCGTGAGGACCGCCGAAAATTTTATGATATCCCCTCCCGATGATTTTATTATTTTTTACTATAACACATCCAACCATCGGGTTAGGGGATACGGACTTTTCACCTCTTCTCGCTAATCTTATGCATTGCTTAATATATTCTTCATCTTTCAAATCAGATGCATTAGTTTTGTTTATTAGCATCATTGATTTCCTGAAGTTTTTGCTTTAAAAGTTCTATTCTGGGCTTTAATTTCTCTTCAAGTTTCTGAGGATTCAATGATAATGCTATTTCATAATCATTAACCGCTTCCTGAAATTTTGCAAGACCTTCGTAAGCATATCCGCGGTCCTGATAATAAACATCATCTTCAGGATTAATTGTGATTGCATTGGTTAAATCTTCGACAGCCTTATCGTACTGCTGTAAATCGAGATGGACATTCGCTCTGTCATAAAATATCTCCGATGTATTCGGACTAAGATTTAATGCAAGTGTGAAGTCGTTAATTGCATTCACTGTATCGCCTAATCTGTAATATGCTTTTCCTCTGAACCAGATAAACCTGAATTTTGTATCGTCAAGTTCCAGTGATTTATTGAAGTCTGATATGGACTCTGAATATTGTTTGAGATAATATTTGGATAATCCTCTGTTCCCGAGTGCGGGCGGATTTTCGGGTTCAATTTCAAGTATAGTATCGTAGTCTTTTATGGCGTTTTCATAGTTTCTCAACCATCTGTATGCCTCAGCTCTATTTTTTATTGCCTCGAAGTAATCGGGATTAACTTCGATTGCTTTAGAAAAATCTGCAACCGCACTTTCGTAATTCTGCATATAAAAATAGCAGTTGCCTCTGCTCGTTAAAGTGTAAGGATTTTCGGGATTGATTGCGAGAGCCTGAGTATAATCATCGACGGCGCCCTGATAATCTTCCGACTCGTATTTCAAATCGCCGGAGGTTATCAATTCATCCTCCGTTTGAGCATATACTGATGAAACAGTAATTAACAAACCAATCAGGAGAAATGACATCAAAATTAATTTCTTCATAGATAAATATTTAATTTTTAAAAGTTACAATTTATAAAAAATTATATTAAATAACACAACAAAACGGAAAAAATTTATTGAATAAAACCCGCTGTTGAATTTTATACTTTAAAGGATGTATCCGGATAATTGTATAAAATTAATAAACTTCAACAAGTTCCATTTTTTTTGTCAAGACAACTTTATCGTAAATCAATCCTACTTCGGATTTGACTATAACAGGATAATCTTTGTTAGAAATCCAGTAATAATCAGTAATTCCGTGATCACTGTCAGTAACAATAACTTTATGACAGGAGTATGTTCCATTTTCTGTCCTCACACTTTCTACATCGGATACTTCGACAACCACTTCTCTTATATCTTCGATTCTGTAATCAAAATAAGGAATATTAACTTTATAATTTTTTTCGAGAGGTACGAGCGTCAATGCAATTTCAAGTGAAAAACCGTCCCCGAATACGGGAGATGAAATTTTTTCTTCGAATGGGGATTTTCCCGAAGGATATACTATAAATCCCTCTAAAGATTTTTCGCTGAAATTAATACTAACTACCTCGTTAATACCTATAGTTATATTGCGAAACATAGGCAGTAGTGAGTTTGAATCGAGAACATATTTGTCTGATGTTTTTTCAGTAGGAGAATATGTATCTTCTGTAAGAATTAAATTTCCAAACTGATATTTTATTTCTCTGAATATTCTTGCCTGTTCCGTTTTATCTTTTTTTACTGTTGAAGCTTTGTATACATATTTACCGAGTCTTATCGCTCCATACCTGATATCCTTTAATTTTCTGTCTTTGATTGTAACAGTAGATATTTTTTCTTCTCCCTGTTTTTCGGTATCCTGTCCTTTGGGTTTAAAAATATTACAGGATTGCATAAATGTAAAAGAAATAAGAAATAAGAATATAAGATTGCGGTTTATTTTATTCATTTATCTTTATATGTTTATTCATACAATAAATACTGTTTTTATATATCCAACAAAACTTACTTTGATATATTCAGTTTAATTTAGTAGTAACGATAATCATACCTGACCATCTGCTTTTAACGACTGATTTAATTTGTTCATAATCATTTTCTTTTTTTTCGACAGAACACTGTCCTTTGAATTTCTGTAATAAACATACGTAGGCATATCAACTTTCATTGTTCTGAATATTCTACTGCATCGCTTAAGAAAATCATAGTCATATCCGTAAATATCCCTAAATCCTTTTAATCTTTCAAATACATTTTTTTTCCCAAAAATTGTTGCTCCAATTACGCATTTATCTATACTAATCAGTTTTTCCGTATTTCTTGCATCCGGAATTAACATTTCATCAGCAGTGCAGAGTATCTTGGCTGATGTATGAATTAAATCCAGTTGCTTGAATTTACTGAATAACTGTATTCTTAGTTTAAGATGTTCCGGTTTATAGCGGTCATCGGAATCAAGAAAAGTAATGAATTTCCCTGATGCGAGTCTTAATCCCGCATTAATTGACAGAGCCGAATTTCTGTTACTGTGCTTGATATATTTTATATTAATATTTTCTTTGATTAATCTGAATATGTATTTTTCAGGGTGGTCGGAACTCCCGTCGTCAACGACAATAATTTCGAAATTTTTGTAAGTTTGTGATAAAACGGATTCTACTGCCCGTTTAAGTTTCCTTGAGCGGTTAAAAACTGTTATTATAACGGTTATAAATGGATTTTTATTTTTGTTTAATTCCATTTAAGCCATAATTTTGGGTCAACCGGTATAAAATTCTCGCGAAATTCGAAATGAAAACACTGTCCGTTTAAGTTCATCGATGTATTTCCTATCAACTGACCTGACCTTACTTCTTGATTTTCCGATACATTTATCCTGCCGAGTACTGAATATATTGAGAAATAATTATCGTCGTGTTTTATAATAACCGTATTGCCGAATTCAGGAAGGGCAAGGATTTTATGTACGGTACCGTCATATACGGCAAATACGTCGGAACCTTCGGAAATCAGAAAATCAATTCCGTTATTGTAAGTAAATACTCTGGTTCTTGGATTTACTGTTTTTCCGAAATCTATCAGGATGTAAATACTGGAAACCGGCAGGATTAAATTTCCCTTGAGTTCTTCAATTTCTTTCTCTCCGTAATCCGGTTTACTGTAAACTGAGAATCTGAGGTCCGAAGATACTGCCGATGAAAAATTTTCCGTTTCTTTTATCAAGGAATTCAGTCTCCGGATTTCCCTCTGAAATATTTCGTTTAGATAATTAAGGGAATCAATTAAATTTTCTGTCTGTTTTTTCGCAAATAAAATATTTTTCTGGGTTTCCTTTTTTTCAGAAAAATATTTTCTGCGTTCCGGCTCATTCATTTTTGACAGACGTTTCTTTTCTTCGAGTATGTATGATTCCATAATAATCTTTTCGTAATCCTTGAGCCGCATTTGCGAAATTTTTTGGAGATACTGCAGCCTTGTGTAAAACTGTGTTATGTTTCCGGATGTGAATAATATCTGAGTAGGATAATCAGACCCGTTTTTATACAACCATATAATTTTATTCTTAAATGTATTTCTTAGTGTTTCAAGTTTGGCTATCTGATTGGATAATTCCGTTTCAAGGAGAATCATCTTGTCTCCCGAATCAAGATTTTTGTTCTCGGAATTTTTAATGATTTCGGCAATCTGATTCAGCTGCTTGACAAGATTTTTCAGTTCCTTTTTGTAACTGTCTATCTGAAGATTATTGTTGTTCAGAATATTTTCTATTCTCTGCAACTCCTCTTTATATTTTCTAATCTGATTCTGTATATCCTTGTACGGAATGTAATCACCTGCAAATGATACATCACACTGAGTGAATACAAGCCAGCAGATTAGTATGTAGATAATATATCTCATTCCCAGTATATTTTCCTCACACTTTCGGGGATTTTAATTTTGTGTTTTATATAACCAGTTTCAGTGATTATTTCATCATATTTAAGCCATAATTGTTCCCGCTCTTTTGTTCTTTGAAAATATATTTCAAACGGGAAATAGTTACCTTTAAGATATTTGTAATAAGAATATTCTATTAGAATTAACCTGCTGCCGTCCGAATCAAATATTGATAATCTTGTTATATTGAAGTTTGAATCAATCACAATTCTTGTAGTCCGGGCGGTTAAACTGTCGTATGAATTATAATAATAATCAGATTTTAATTTATAAAAGTAATCGGAAGTATTGTTATTCTCAGTAAAATTATATGTACCCGATATTAAATTTATAAGTGTATTAAAATCTAATTCTATTTTCATTATATAACTGATATTTTCGGGTGTAGTACTTCCATTTATGGCAATTGCTTCCTGAACATTATAATAAATGAAATTATCCCTGTTAATTGTCATAATAATTCCTGTTATTCCGAAAGGACCTCTCAATCTTGCATAAATTGTATCCGGTCTGTTTACTGCCAATAATATTGAACCGGAATTTCCCGATTCGGGAGTTTCATATTCTATTTGACCTTCAGCTTCTAAAGTTTTTATTTTATTTGCTTTTAAATTCATTATATATTTCAGTTTCTCAGTCGTCATGGAATCAGTGTTAAAATCAAATTCCGGTTTTGTGCTGTCAGTATGAACACAGGATGTACAGTAAAAGGCAATGAGCAGAAGAATTAATATATTAAATTTCATTTTAATCATAACAGAATTTTATAAAATTCATCCTGATTTTTAATTTCCATATTAATTTTTATGTAATATACCGGATAATCATTTACAAATTTATCGAATTCTGTGATTTTAACAAAGTCTTTTTGGGTTGTAAGGATTAATGAATCTTGTCTGTAATAGCGGGAGATTTTTTCTGTGTCTTCCGAAGAATACTTATGATGGTCGGAAAATCTTAACTCCTGATAAATTTCCCCCCCGTTTTTTTTAATTATATCGAGAAATGAAACCGGATTTGCGATACCTGAAAATGCAAGTATGTTTTTTTTGTTTATCGAGGCGGTCTCTTTTTTATGATTGAAAATTCCTTTTACCGAATACTCTGAATGAAAAACAGGCAGGTTCATAGCCGATAATTCCGGCAATGTATCTGCAGGTGATATCTTGTCATTCTGCACAATTACTGAAGCCCTTTTGATATTATTAAACGGCTCACGGAGATTACCCGCCGGAAGCAGATATTTATAAAAAAACTTATGTTTTATATAGTCATTTGAATCAATAACAAGAATATCGGTATTCCTGAAAATATTTCTGTGTTGGAAAGCATCATCGAGTATTATGAAATCCGCTTTGTAATTATCTTCAATATATTTAACGCCTTCAATTCTGTTTTCTGCAACGAGTAAATAAAATCCGGAATAATTTTCGAGCAGAGATTTTACAGTCATATATGCCTCATCACCCGAATGTCCGATATCGGTAGTTATTTCCTTTCCGTCATAAACGACCACAATACCTTTAGATTTTCTTTTATACCCCCGTGACAGCAGAGCGATTTTATATCCTTCCGACATCAACCGTGAAGCGATATTTATTGCAAGAGGTGTTTTTCCGCTTCCGCCTGAGGTAATATTTCCCGTGGAAATAATTGTTAGGGGACTTTTATAACATTTAAAAATACATTTGTCATAAAGTAAATTGCGTACCCGGACGGCAAAATAGTACGGATACGAAAACGGAATTAATATATATCTGAAGATACCGGTCATAAGTATCAGATTAAATATTCGTTTATAATACTTTCGGGAGGTTCTTTAATTTTAGTTTTGTAAAATATTTCTTTAACATTTCTGAATTCTTCCGTCATCCGGTCTCTGTATATTTTGTCTTTTAGAATATTTTCAGATTCACCGATAATGTTACCGGTTGTTAAATCAGATTGTATAAATTCCCGAACAATCTGTTTTCCTGAAATTATGTTTACCATAGTAACGTACTTCAGTTTAATCAGTTTCATTGCCACCAGATAATTTATTTTATTTGCTTTATAAACCGAAATAAAGGGAGTACCGATAAATGCACATTCGGTGGATGAGGTTCCGAATTTTGTTATGACAAGGTCGCTGTTCAGAATCAATTTATATTTTTCAGTTTCGCTTTCCGGTGAAATAACCTGTATTTTAAGTTTCCCGAGAATATTTTCAAAACCGGTAAGTGAGATATTTTTTGAACGGATTAATTTGATTTTTGCGTTAAATTTATTTTTTAATTCCGGAACGGCATCCGCCAGATGCGGGAAAATTCTGTCGAATTCTTCCTTGCGGGAGCCGGGCATAAGCGAAATGACCGGGTTTTCGTTTTTTTCTTTTACAGCGTTTTTGAGAAAATTATCTGTATTTTCAAGCAGGGGATTTCCGGCATAGAAAACATTTAGTCCTTCGTTTTTATAAAAATCAACTTCGAAGGGCAGTATAACAAGCATTTTGTCAATATATTTTTTTATTAAATTAACTCTGCTTTTATGCCATGCCCATATCTGCGGTGATATATAATAAATAATTTTACCCTCATAGAACTTTTTAATTTTTTTCGCAAATTTCAAATTAAATCCCGGAAAATCCACGAGGAGTATAACGGAAGGTTTATATGATTTTATGAATTCAGTACAGGAATTTAAAATATTTCTTATTCCGAGATAATTTTTTATAACTGCAGAAAATCCGACAAAGTTTAAGGAGCTGTAATCGTATAATAATTCCGTATTTACCGATTTTAAATAATCTCCTCCGATTCCTTTTACAAGCAGATTATTGTTAAGGGCATATAATTTCTTTATCAAACCTGCGGCATTCATATCGCCTGACTGTTCGCCTGCAATGACAAATATTTTACTCTTTATATTTTTCATTTTGTCAGGCAGCAAGAAGTTTAATTTTAAAAATATAAAAGATTAGAATTAACGAAACAATCAGAGCTATTGCAATAAGTGTTTTCTTTTCCGATTTAAATCCTTTTTTAAGGTCGAATTTTTTCTTAGATTTAATTTCTTCGGGCAGTTTTCTAAAAGCAGGAAGGATACGATGAACGTTCTTTTTATAAAGAAGGTAAGTATCCGGAAAAGCACTTTCAAGATATTCCTCTTCATTAATAATTATACAGTAATACTGAAAAAGATAATAAAAAAAAGCAAAGACTTGCAGCCAGGGAAACAGAGCCATACTCATTATTCCTGCACCAAGATATATCATTATGTTTCCTGCATACAGCGGATTCCTTACAACGGAATACGGGCCCTGAGTAATAAGTTCCGTGCCTCCGACACAGCCGGTTGTTCTTGTTTCACTCCCGGCATAACTTACAGCCCATATTCTGATAATTTCACCGCAAATTAATATTCCAAATCCTGCTATCAGGCTTACCGACGTTGGATTAATAAATAAAAAAAGAAGCACTATAAACGGAATCGGTGTGTAACTTCTGTTTCTGAAAAAAAATGTTCCAATTTTTTTTAACATATCAGCCTCCGAGAAAGACATCGCGCCGTAAACCTCGTGCAGTTTGTCTTTGTTTTAATTGCCGACCGGCTTTTAATTTTTCTATCTTGTTAATTATATCGTTAAAATTTTTGTATTCGAAATATGTAATATTGTTTTTCCAGCAATAGGATGCAAGTTTTCCTTTCGCGAATACTATATCGGCATAACTTGCCGCGCAGAAATCCGATGTTCCGTCTCCGATTAATACCGAAATTTCGTTTTCGTAATCATTGGTGTTTGTAATCAGAATATTCCTTTTGCTCATTCCGCAGTAAGAGCACACTTCGTCGGAATAAGGAAATTCGCAGGATAATATTATTTTTCCGTTTTCATCGGTATAATATGTCATCTCGTTGCAAAATAATTTCAGATGTTCCAGACCTTCGCGTTTCAATATTCTGTTGATATAATAATCGAGTCCTTCACTTATAAGAAAAATATCATAATTATTTTCATTACAGTATGAAAGAAATTTATGAAAATAAATATCGATTTCTTCTTTATCCACTTCCCGGTTGAATTTATCAAAGTTGAAATCCCCGACTAAACCAAGTTCACGCTTTATGCATTCCCTTGCAGAAATAAATGCATTATCAAATTCATAACATACTTGTTGAAATTTTTCTTTATCTTTAATAAATTTACCTAGAGAGTTTACCCACACGTCATTTTTAGTTACCGTGCCGTCGAAATCACAAAATATCTTAAGTATATAGTATTTCAAATGTTCAGGTTTTGAATTTTGTTTCCACTATCGTAGTTACACCGGGTTCCTGCATCGTAACCCCGTATAGTCTGTCAACAGATTCCATTGTTCTTTCATTATGGGTGATCAAGATAAACTGGGTATTGGAAGAGAATTTTCTTACCATTTTATTAAATCTTGCGAGATTCGCGGGGTCTAAGGGTGCGTCTACCTCGTCAAGAACGCAGAATGGTGACGGTTTAACAAGGTAAATGGCAAAGAGCAGTGCAATTGCGGTCAGAGTTTTCTCGCCTCCCGACAGCAATTCTATTGAAGTAGGTCTTTTCTGTCTCGGTTTGGCTGTAATTTCAATTCTGGCTTCCAGAGGGTCTTCAACGGTTCTGCCGTTTTCGTCCTGCTCATATATAAGTTTCAGATTGGCTTCATCGCCTTCCTGAAAAAGTTCCTTGAATATTTTAATGAAATTCTCTTTTATCAGCTCGAAGGTTGTCAGAAATTTATCCCTCGCTTCTTTATTAATTCTGTCGATTGTTTTTTTAATGTACTTTTCCGAATCTATCAGGTCATTTTTCTGATCAATTATTTTCTGTAATTCGTCTTTTTCAGACTGAAAACTGTCCCACATAAGTTGCTGATAACCGCCGCCCAGATTCTTTAACCTTTCGGATAATTCATCAATATATTTTTTACATCTTGATATATTAAAAGTGTTTTCGGCATCAATAAAATTTCCGATTAAAGGGTCGGAAATATCTATAGTGTCGGTTTCCGATATGCCGTATTCATATTTTTTTAAAATGTATTCTTTTATTTGTTCGGATTTTATTGCGTATTCTCTCATTAATATCTGAGCATCAATCAGTTTCTGCGATACTTTCTCAAACTGATTTCTCCGTGTCCTCTGTTCTATATTTATTTTTTGCTGTTTTTCCCTGAGTGAATCAAGTTCACTTTTTATTTTATTATACTCTACGGAAATTAATTTCTGTTCTTCGTTGAGTTTCCCGAGTATACCATTGTTTGATTCGAGTTGAATTCTTTTTTGCTCAAGGGATATTTTGTCGCTTTCAATATTGCTGTTATTGCTGATTAACTGCCGGGACTGCTGTTCTAATGAGCCTGATATTCTTGTGAGAGCAGATTCTTCAATTTTTAATTCGTTTCCGAGTTTAATGATTTCCATATTGAAACTGTTGTAATCGTTCTGGCAGTCGGTTAAAGTTCTTTCAATTTCTTCAAATTCATTTGAAATAAATGAGAATTCTTTTTCAAGATTTGCATTGTCAACTTCAACTTTGTCTATTTCTTCCAATAAACTGTTTATGGAAATATTCAATGTATCATTCTCACTCTGAATTTTTTTATATAAATTCTTATTGTCAGCGGCGGCTCTATCGAGGGAGTCAATTTTAAAATTAATCAGGTTGATTTTATTGTTAAGAACTGCTTTCTCTTTTTCTGCGACTGACAACTGTTCTACTGTTTCATCAATGTTTATGCCGGCCAGTTTTGTCTGAAGATTTTGAATTTCATTGCTAATTTCAGCGAGTTCTTCTGAAACTAAATTAACTTCATTATTTAAACAGGTAATTCTTTCTTTCCTGCCGATTTTTAATGTATCTTCGCTAATTTTGCCGCCCGCTCTTACAACCCCGTCAGTAACAATATCTCCCGAAAGTGTGACAAATTTGTAATAATTATCTTTTGATAGTCTGAACGCGGTATCAATATCCCTGACTATAATATATTCGTCAAGCATATATTTTATGAGTTTTTCATATTCTTTCTTTTTGCACTTAACAAAATTATCGGCAAAGCCAAGGACATTTTTATCTTTCAGAAACGCAGTATCGCGCTCTTCAGTTTCAAAGTAGAACGGAAAATTCCCGGATAACTTGTCATTTAAAATAAAAGTTACTTTTCCCTTGTCTGCTTCGTTCAGATTTTCAATTAATCTGAATAATAATCTTGAATCATTTAAAACGAGATAGTTTGATACTTCTCCGAGAGCGACTTCAACTGCAAATTTATATTCCGGTTGAACTTCGATTGTATCTGTAACGGTTGTAATATTATCGTATTGCTTTTCGTTCAGAAGAAAGTTAATACCTTCTATATAATCTTCGAAAGAGCCCATCAGATTTTTAAGATAGGAAATCCTGCTTTTTTGTTTTTCGAGTAATATTGTTCTTTTATTTTTTTCTTCTTCTTTATTTCTGATATCGGTTTTCAGTCTGCCGATTTCCTCATTCCGGGAATTGTAGAGTTTTTCAAATGTTTTTACGATTTCTTCGGTATCTTTGAGTTTCATTTTTAATTCCGATTTTTCCTGTTCGAGTTCACTGACCTGTTGAAGATTTTTTTCATTAAATCCGGAAATGCTTTTCATTCTGTCGAGATTGGAATCGAATTTAACTTTATTTTGTCCGTATTCTCTTTTCCTGTCGTTCAATAATTTATTTACAGTTTTAATTTTGCCGCCAAGATGAGTAAGTTCGTTTTTCTTTTCGGTAATGGATTCAATTGTATCATCAAGTTTCTTTTTTTTCTCTTCGAGAGATTCGCCGGAAACGATTAATGTATTTCGCAGAACGGCAATTTTATTTGTCAGTTCTTCGATTCTTGTTCTTCCTTTTTCAATATTTTCAGTCAGTCCGGTATTCTCGTTCATCAACCTTTCAATATTGCCCTCGAGATATTTTATTTCCTGTGAAATTACGATATTCAGGCGTTCAATTTTGTCAATTTCGGATTTTTTTTCTGATACCCTGTCGTTAACCAGGTTTAAAATCGGTTCTGAACGGCTGATTTGTTCAAGCAGGTTATCGTGAATTGCGTCGTCCTTCTGAATTTCTTCCTGAAGCGCAGTTTTAAGATTAATATTCGACGATTCATGTTCTTTTATATCACTTATTTCCTTAAGTAAATATCCGTATTCGTAAATACCTGTTATAATTTCGAGTTTTTTCAGTTCTTCATAAACATTTTTGGCTTCTTCGTTTTTTTTAACCTGTCTTTCGAGAGTATTAATGTTTCTCTGTTTTTCGCGAATTATATCTGTTACTCTTGCCAGTGATTCCTTTACTGATTCAAGTTTTTTATACGTAAGGTCTCTGTTCTGTTTATAAGTTACTATACCCGCTGCTTCTTCAAACATTTTCCGCCTTTCGTTTTTCAGCGGAGAAAGAATGGTCTCCACCATTTTTAATTCTATTACTGAATATGCATCGGGACCTATGCCAGTATTTGCAAAAGCATTTCTTATATCTTTCAGTCTTACTCTTACACCGTTCATAAAATATTCAGTGTCTCCGCTTCTGTAAAATCTGCGGGCAATATTGACTTCCGAGTATTCAAGCGGTATAATCCGTTTTGAATTGTTGATTGTCAGAGAAACTTCGGCTATGCTGAGCGGTTTTCTGGTGCGTGTCCCGTTGAACACAATATCGTCGCGCTTTTCAGAACGGAGAATTTTATCACCCTGCACACCGAGAACCCATCTTAGAGCATCAACTATATTGGATTTTCCGGTACCGTTAGGTCCGACAATAGCAGATACTCCTTCGGCGAATTCTATCCTTGTTTTTTCAGGAAATGATTTAAAACCGAATATTTCTAATTTTGATATATGCAATCAGAATCTGTAACTAATTACTAAAGAAAATAAACTTACGGTTGACCTTGCAATATAGAAATATAAAAAAAGTCCGCCTGCGGTTACCATATAGAAAATAAAACCGTATAAAAATGCTTTCGGAAAATCATATTCAAATAAGAATTTGAATCCGCTTATGAGTCTCAAAACGGACAAGAGATAACATATTCCGAAAATGACCAAACTGATATGAACATAAACCGTGCTTAATCCCGCTAATTTATAAATGATAACACCCAAAGGAAGAAAAATTAAAAAAGGGTATAATGACCATATTGCAACAGAAAAAACACTTTTAACCTTTAACCTGTTTCCGAGTATAAATGAGATAATGTATATTACGATAAATATAAGTAAGATTGCGGTAATACCCGCAATAATAAAGAATATAATTGAAATTAACGGATTATTAAGATTATTATTGAAAAATATTTTTGTAGAATCGGAAGAGAAGATGTTGCCGAGAATTAATTCCCAGACCGGATTTTCTTTATATAAATAAAACAAAGAGGAAAAATAAATTGCCAAACCGGAAACAACTATCAGTCCGAATATAGAATTATATAAACCCGTTAACAGACTATTTTCTTTAGCCATAATGAAAAAATTACCGGATCTGAGCAGCATTGAAAAGCTTTTCATTACTGATTCCTTGAATCTGGGTGCCCTCGTATAGAAAAATGCGAATATTAATGCGATGATAATACCTGAAAGAACCGGAATAAAGGATTTGTTGCTGAGATAACCCGGAGCCGAACCCTCCGTAAGTTTATAGAGACTTTGTCTGTGGAGGATTCTTTTGACGTATAAACTTGATAATTTCGGATTACGGTAGAAATCGTATAATCCGTCGGTCTTTAAATATTTATCGGGAGTTAATGAGTGATTCAGCGGTCTTTCAGTGTGCCAGTCGGCGAAAGAAGAAACGATATTAACGGCAATGTTTTTTGGGAGGTTGTTGAAAAATTCGGAAAGGAATTTTGCCTGATAATCCACTGAATGTCTGTCGTAATATCCGTTTTTATTTTCATTATTAACCATAACTCCGAAATGTGAAATAAATAATGCCGTTCTGGATAAATCGGCTTTTTTAATTTCTTCCGATATTTTTTCAATGTCATTCAGATTTGTTGAAAGGACATTCAGACCTTTCATATCAACAAGTTCACTGCATTCGTCCTTTTTTAAATTTGGAGTTGTGTAATAAACAGGGCGGGAATCAAGTTTTGTTATAATCTCTCTTATACCCAAGATGTATGTTACGGATGATTCATTATTCAGGTCGAAATTATTTCCGATGCCCCATGCGATAATACACGGATTTTTCCTGTCGCGCTTTATCATAGATTCCGCATATTCATAGGCAGATTTTCTGTATTTGGGGGATTTTATCAGAGCGGCAGGAATATTATTGAACGGAATTTCTTCCATCAGGAATAATCCTATTCTGTTGCATGCATCAATAAGATAAGGGTGTGCAGGTTTTCCCTCAACTCTCACGCAGTTAAATCCGTTGTCTTTAATA
Organism: Ignavibacteria bacterium; assembly: GCA_016929695.1. Taxonomy (GTDB): domain Bacteria; phylum Bacteroidota; class Ignavibacteria; order Tepidaquicellales; family Tepidaquicellaceae; genus Tepidaquicella. Next base: position 1,563 of record JAFGII010000028.1, on the reverse strand, counting down.
AGCAGCAAGTCTTTTTCAATTTCTTTGTAAGTAATTGCTGAAGCGTAACTTGGAGATTGTTCATGATAATTAATCCCGTTTATGATTATCTGTTCACCTTTTAACCCGACGTAATATTTTTTGTTTATTGATAATGTAACATCGGAAATACCCGTCTCGGATATGTTTTCGTCAACTAATTCGTCTGAATTAAAAATTAAGGTTTTAACTATATACAGTTTCGGGTTTTCAGGACGCCATATCGAAGGTGTTTTGACGGATAATTCATTAGATGTATTTAAATTCTGATAATCCTCAATATTAAATTTTATTGAATTACTTTCAGCCACAGGTTCCGATAAATCATCCGATTTGAATATCTGTGTTTTCATAAAGAAATTTTTACCCGACTCCCTGAAGATTGAGAGGTCACCCGAAGAAACAGAAACATTATTCGTGATTCTTGCGTAAGTTTCCGATTCCATTTTTATGGTTGGTTCGGAATTTAGTATAAATACTTTCGGTACCGCCATTATGTAAATATTACATGTAATTCCCGAGTAAATTCTCGTAAATTCTATCTGATTCCTCAGAGGTAAAGTACCAGAATAGTCAATATTATTTTCTGTGTGAATAATAATTTCATTGGAGTTTGATAATTGATTTTCATCCAGGGGAATAATTATGGAATTAAAACCGTAAGGATTTTTAACGATAAAATTATTATTAATGTAGACTTCTGATTCATAACAGATTCCTTCGGCAACAAAAATATATGTATAGTTTTTTAAAGCGACGTCATTCAGCCGAAACTGTTTTTTAAAGATAATTTTTCCTTTGAAATTAATTGCTGCCGGTATTGAAATTTGTGCCGAATTCTGTCCATTGTTAAATGATACCGTCCATTTTCCGTTCAAGTCTATAATATTTCTGGTTGATGTTTTGACAATGAGTCCTCTGTACGGAATATCTTTTTCCTGCGGTCTCTCGAATATGTCAACCTGTGAAAAGCAAAAATCTGATAATACAAACAAAAACAAAACGTATTTTAGGATTTTCATTTTTTGAAGCATTATCTTCGGTTTCAAAATATAATATAAATAGAAAAATTATGAATTTATTATGTAAATTGAAATGAAAATACCTATACGAAGATTCAGTCTTATGCACAGGACAAAATTTTTACAAATTAATTAAATTCATTAGATTTATATAATATGTTTTTAATTATATAACTGAAGCAGTAGAATCCATACTAAAATATACTAATTGCTTTTCTTCCATGTTTCTTTATTTTGATTTTTTATCGTGTACTAAGATTTCGTACGGAGGCGCTATATAATTAAGAATTAAGAATAAAAGAAATTAACCGCAACGGCGCGAAGGACGCAAAGAATAAGAAATTTATAAGATTAAAGATTGAAGATTTGTAAGATTGATAAGATAAGGTATAAACTGTAGAATGTGGAAGTATTATGACCCAGCGCATCGGGTTAGTCCATTAGTTTTCAAATTCTGTGCAAAATGGCAAGGAATTTTGGTTACTACGCTGGAGCATAGTAACCAGCGAAAAAACTTTGGTTC
>JAFGII010000027.1 GCA_016929695.1 Ignavibacteria bacterium | reverse complement strand
TTAGTACTCCCGGAAGGATTCGAACCTTCAAATCCAGATCCGTAGTCTGGAGGTTTATCCATTAGCCTACGGGAGCATCTTGTATTACAAATTTAATTCTATTTACTCTCATTTTAAAGGTATAAGGCGATAACGGGGCTTAATTTTCATATCGGACCGGTATAAAATGTAAACTGCAGTACCATTAAATAATAAACGGAAAAATATTTGAATTTTAAAAAATAATCCCGGTATATAATTTTCAAAAAAACCAAAATGAAAAAAACAATAATAACAACGTCAATCGCAGTATTAGTAATTCTTGCTGCGATTTATTTTTTACCGTTTAATGGTGAAACGGGAGAGAAAAGTAAAGTTACGGAACATACCCAGTCAATCAGATTACCCGACCCGGTAAAGACAGGCGGAATGCCTCTTATGGAAGCATTGCAAAACCGAAAATCATCGAGAACATTCAGCGGAAAAAAAATCGAAATGCAAATGCTTTCGAATTTATTATGGGCGGCAAACGGTGTAAACAGAAATGAATCTGGAAAACGTACGGCTCCGACCGCAAATGATACAAGGGCTATGGATATATATGTAATTATGGAGGACGGGGCATATCTGTTTAATCCGGATGAACATTCTATTGAACAAATATCCGATAAAGATTTAAGGGAGTTTGCAGGGCGACAGGATTTTGTTAAGAAAGCACCTCTTAATTTGATTTACGTCTCTGATTATTCAAAACTGAAAACTGGTTCGGAAAAAGAAATTTATTCCGGTTCTCATGCGGGATTCATCGGTCAGAATGTATATCTCTTCTGTGCTTCGGCGGGTTTGAATACAGTTGTAAGAGCATGGGTAGATAAAGATGTTCTTAAAAAAGAAATGAATCTAAAAGAAGACGCTCATATAATACTCGCGCAGACGATAGGATTTCAGGAATAGTAAATAAAGTTAATTATTTTAAAAAATTAAAAACTTTTTTCATTTTATAGCGTATTTATAACTGAAGGACACAGTATGAATGAAAACAATAAATATAATGAACCGGATGAACCCCGCTTAAGAGATACATTAAAGAATGATATCTCACGGTCTGACCATTTTAAAACGTTCAAAAGTGAACTCAAGGATGTCAAAGAATTTTATCTTAGCAGTGAAAAGAAAAGACGTTTAGGTCAGAAGAAATGGTACAGCAGATGGTTTTACACCTGCTGGTGGGTTTTCAAGGGAATGATTCTGAGATTGTCTCCGCTCAGGAGAATTATAATGGTTATCGGAATTCTTTTTTTATTATCCTCAACAGTTGTTATTAATAATACCGATGATTCTTCAAGGAACAGGGCAATTTTAGGCGGAGTTATTATTATATTTGTTTTAATGCTTGAATTAAAAGATAAACAACTCGCTCATAACGAATTAATTGCCGGCAGGAAAATCCAGGAAAAACTTATGCCGGCAGAAAACCCCTTAATAAGCGGGTGGGACGTGTGGATGTATTCAAAACCTGCAAACGAAATATGCGGGGACCTTATAGATTATGTCGAAGTGACTAAGGATAAATATGCCTTGTTCCTTGCCGATGTTGCGGGAAAAGGGCTGAATGCCGCATTATTTACTACAAAACTGCAGGCATCAATTCGTACGGTTATTTATGATTTGAGGCTTGAAAAACTCGTATCGAAAGTAAATGAAATATTTTTTAAAGAGAAGTACAGATTCATTTTTGCTTCACTATTTTATACTGAAATTCAGCCCGGTCATAATGAAATTGAATATGTTAATGCCGGTCATCTTCCGCCTGTCCTTTTAAGAACAAGCGGTCCGGAAGAACTGCCCAAAGGCAATGCGGCAATCGGTTTAATCCCGAATGAAAACTATATGTCGAAAGCAGTCAGTTTAAATTCCGGTGATTTTATGATTGTTTTTTCCGACGGCGTTACTGAAGCAATGAATAATGCCGGGAATTTATACGGCAAAGAGAGATTCTATAAATTTATTTCGGCAAGACGGAATTTAACTTCAAAAGAACTCGGCGAAGACATACTGAAAGAAATCGAACAGTTTTTAAATTATTCGAATCCCAGCGACGACCTGTCATTAATAATTATTAAAAAAAACATTTAGTATTAAATTTTTCTTTTTAAAATTATTTTTAATAATTTTTATCATCGGGGAAAATTATCTCAGCCAGACAGTATGCAAAAAAAGTATTGCATTTGTAAAATTTAGTATTTAACTTTCTGTAATTATTAAATAAGGTAAAGGGTTATATTATGGAAAAAAATATTCTGTTAATTGTCTTGCTTCTGTTACCTGCAATTTTATTTTCACAGGTAGTTGAAGATGTAAAACTCTCCGGACCTGTGAATGTCTTGAATCCGGATTGGGGAACAAATATTTTAATATCGAATATTACTCCGTATGGGGCAATTTCAGGCGTTAAAACTTCTTCAGGAACAATCTGGCTTGCCGTTAATGATACGGCCTTGACTACAAGTTCAGGAATTATATTATTTAAATCCACAAATAACGGTCTGAACTGGGTTTTAGGTTCAACCGGTATAGGTTATAGAACATGGATTAAAAGGATTGAAATGATAAAAACGCCGAATGATTCCGTTTTTTGTTTCTTTAATTTCGGGAATAATGTATACGTTTGGAACTTAAATAATAATATTGTAAAAAATATTGACACGAACCACACGAACCTAGCATATGATTTTGATGTAACTAGTACTTCAAATAATTCGATGTATTTATTTACTGTTCCCGTTCTGAGATATTACAGCTCCACTGACTACGGAGTTACATGGCTTGATAGAGGAATTATTGAAAGCAATGCCCGCAACCCTTCTGTTGCCAAGTCTAAAACCGGTGACTCATTATATTTATCTTACAGGGCTCCTGTAATTACACCGGTAGTTAACTCTTCAATTAAAATTGCAGGATTATATGAACCTTATCCCGGGACTTTATATCAAACTTCTGCGGGAATTCAGACTCTGTTACCTGCAGGGACAAATCGTGGTGAGTTTAAACCTGCTTCTGCTAATGGTGTTGTCTGGATGTTCTATACAGAAGGCACTACGGGAAATATAAATATATATTGTATGACCAGTACAAATTCAGGAATAAATTACAGTACTCCGATAAACGTTGCAGCAAACCCGAATGTAGATGAATACTGGTTTGATGTTGATACAAGAGGAAACGGAGCATCCTGCTACTGTGATTTTATATGGTATGCTGACAGTCTTCAGTCCGGACCATCTACTAATTATACGGATAAGTTATTATATAAATATTCAAGTTTTTCTGCTCCGAATTACTTTACCGGGTTAACACAAATCTCACAATATCCGCCGTTTTGGGCAAATAATTTGTTTATACCTATTATTATCGAAATTCCGACTAACATTTTGGGTGCTGCCTGGGTGGGATTAAATGGACCTAATAAACAATTATTTTGGAATCGCTCTGATTTTGCGTCTGTCATTCAGGAAAAAGGCATAAAAACGGAATTATACAGTCTTAGTCAGAACTATCCGAATCCGTTTAATCCTTCTACAAAAATAGATTTTGCCATTCCTAAATCCGGATTTGTTAATTTAAAAGTCTATGACTTGCTTGGCAGGAAAGTTATCGTATTGATTTCAAAGCAAATGAATGCAGGTTCTTATACACTTGATCTGGACGCATCAAGTCTTACATCCGGAGTATATTTCTATAAACTTGAAGTCAATGGTTTTGTAGATGTTAAAAATATGACTGTCTTGAAATAATTTGGAAAAATGGTTAATTATTTATAAAACTCCTTATTAATAAAATGATATAAAAATTATTCCGATTAACAGAAAGAAGGGAATAAAGATAAGCAGCAGCCATCCGAATACCCGCCCCGATTCGAATCTTTCTGAACCGTTTTCTTTTCTGAACATATATAATTTTCCACGCCTGTGGTAGCCTGCTCCTGTAATGTAATCTCCTGTTACAACAGTCAAGGAACCTTTTTTATAAATCCTGAATTTTTCCAAAATGAATACTGCCAGACCGGGAATAAGAGATATAATAATCGTTGCAGCCATTGTCCCGAGAAACAAACTTATCAAAATAATTAAAACAGCCATTGAAAATTTTTATTATTCAACAAATTAAAATAATCTTTGAGGAGGATTACATTTTATAAGTTTATTAAAAATCAGTGATTTTTTAACATTCCTTATTTTATAACTCTCATCATCTATATCAATAATAATAAATCCGAAATAATTGAAAAAATTGTAAAATGTTTTTGTCTCATAAGATTTTTCCGGTGTGAATAAATCGGGGAATTCCGGGTGTACGGGATAATTCTCACGCAAAAAAGGGAATGCCCTGAAATATTTTTTGGAATAAAAACTCACGGGACGCCCAACGTCGCCATATTTGTCAAAGAGTATAAGTGAAAAGCCGAATCCGTTACTATTAATAGAATCCTCGGGGAAAAAATTTAAATAACCCCAGTTTAATTTATAGCAATAAGCCGAAATTATTACCCTGAACACTTCATTAATATTAGTGATTAATTTTGCACCCGCTTTTGTAAGACTTAATTTATTATATTTTTTCCGCGTCATTCCCGATAATTGCAATAAAATTCTTGATAAGTGCACAACTAAAGAATCGGTTTCGGAGTAAATTTTATAATAATAATCCGTATTAATTTTAATATTCATATAATTCCTTTCGTGAATTTCCCTCGCAATATTCAAAGGTAAATTTCCTTTTTGAGTTAACCTGATTTCACCTTTTTCTTCAATATGTTTTGCCAGATGAATAATCGAATTCAGTAACGGAATTTGATTGTAAACCTGAATATCGGGATTAAGCAATTGTATGGGATTGTCTTCATTAAAAGCGTTATCAACGATTTTATGCATCTCGTCCGGTGAGTAATATTCAAAATCTGGAATTGCCGTATTGTTACTTATGAAGATTATTCTTTCAATTTGGGATTGCACGCTACCGGTCATTGCTTCTTTGTTTGTTTAAATATAACAAACTATGTTTAAAAAAAATAAAATTCAAGATTTTATTCTTTGCTTCATATAATATTTGAGAAATGCCAAACTTAAAATTATGATTAAAGAATTAAAACAGAAAAAATAACCATGAAGGCGCAGCGTACGCAAAGTACTTTAACAATTAATTCTTTACTTCTCTAATTCTGTGTAAAATGGCAAAGAATTTTGGAAGAGACTATTTTAAATATCTTTATTTTTTTTGGCGATGATAGTCTGCTGATGTCCGACTGGAATGGAAGAAGGGATTTTGATTTTTGAGATACGGTTGATGAATAAATTGAATTTTATTCTTGAAGTTTTCAGTGAAGGGTGACTCTTGATTGATTTTATTTCTTCTTCCAAAACCTTAAATTCTTCATTGGTTTTATTTTCGTAATCGTTAAGGTTATATTTTTCATTTGTATCTGTGATTTTCGAAAAGGGGAGAAGTCCAAAATCTTTCAAAGAATGTTTAATCCCGTCGCAGTAAGCCTTAACAATTTCAAATCCGCTGAATTCGAAAATTGCTTTCAATGTTTTCGGTTTGTAATAAAAAAAATGATTTTCAAGCAGATTAAGGATTATATTCTGCCTGTTGGCAACTTTCAGAACCGAACCGTCCTGAACGCCGTTCGGTGTTGAGCAAAGCACGAGTCCGCCGTGTTTTAAAATTTCATTTGTTTTTTTCAGAAAGGTAACGGGATTCTGAACGTGCTCTATGATGTTATTCATTCTTACAAAATCATACCTGACAATGCAATTTTCAAGCGAATCGAGTGTACCGAAATATGCTTTGATATTAAGTTTTTTATTCGCGAAATCAACTGCCGATTTAATAACATCAACACCTTCGGCTTTCCAGTCAGAGTTATCTTCGATTCCTTTCAGAAAAAACCCTTCGGCGCATCCCGCATCAAGAAGGACACCCTTGTTTTTGATTTTATTAAGATAGAAAGTGAATTCCTTTCCGCCCCGGTACTGCGAAAGTGTTCCCCTCGATTTCATCACGAAGTTAAGCGCATTATTTCCTTTTATTATTGTCTCCAGAGTCGGCATGGGATTCGTAAATATCAGTCCGCAGTTTTTGCATTCAAAGAAATTCAGTTCAACGACAGACCAGTACTTTGCATTTGAATGCTGTACGAATTCCTTGGATTTACAAAAATAACATAAATTAACTTTCGGATTGTGATATTGGCTCATGTTACTGATTAAATGTTTTTTATTTTTCTTTCATACTCTTTAAGTTTTAAAAATTATTGTATTTATATTCTGAATCATGACCCGGCATAGCCGGAACCAAAATAACACTTTCACATACAAGGTCCTCAATAAAAAAATTTATATGTACTAATTATTTTTAGTTTTTTTTATGTAAAGTTTTGTGCCGTTAGTGTTGAAAATATTTTTTTTCACTTCATACTTGTCACTAATTTTTCTGCGTTAATCTGCCTAATCAGCGTCATCTGCGTGCCAAATTCTTAATACTTACCTTTATCTTGCTTTTTATTCTTAATTCACAAGCCGGTCAAACCGGGGCCAATAACCGTTACTACGCTGGAGCGTAGTAACGAAAGCAGGGCTCACTTCTGGTTCCAATGCTCCGGCGTTGGAACCAATTCTTTGTCATTTTGCACAGAATTTAAAAACTAATGGAATAATAACCAAATCAAGCCTGAACCAAAATATTGTAATTTAACATTTAACATTTACCATTTTACATTGAGTATGTTCCGTGTCCATCCGTGTCTATCAGCGTTTCTGATACGTAATACTTGTATCAGCGAGATTCCGCAGTTCCGCGTGTTCAGCGTTCTAAGAAGTTTGCCGGTTTACGCAGAATTTGAGGAGTAATTGAATAATATATTATCCGTGTTTTTCAGTGTCATTTCAGTGTGTTCCGTGTTTCAGATACGTTTTGGTTAAATTTTGTTTCATTTAATATTTTTCTTGGCCCAGTCATCGTCGAAAATAGTACTGATATATTTATAGCCCGAATCACAAACAAGTGTAACAATATTTGCTTCCCTGTCAATTTCCTTTGCAAGTTTGACTGCTGCCCATACGTTGGCTCCGCTCGAGCCGCCTGCTATCAGTCCTTCTTCGGCAGCAATTTTCTTTGCCCATTCGATTGAATCGCTGTCCTTCACCTGCATCATATCGTCGAGAAGATGAAGTTGTGCAGTACCGATTAAAAATTCGTCGCCGAGTCCTTCGATTTTATATTCGTAAGGTTTGATTATTTTTTTTTCTTTAAAATAATCATAGAACACGGAACCGAAAGGGTCAACTCCGATGACTTTTATATCTGGATTCTTTTCCTTGAGAAATTTTCCCGCGCCCGTAACTGTACCGCCCGTACCAATCCCGCCGATAAAGTAATCAATTTTTCCTTCCAGCTGTTCCCAAATTTCGGGACCTGTTGTCATATAGTGGGCTTCATTATTATCAAGATTGTTATGCTGGTCGAGGTAGTAAACCGATTTATCATTTTTTGCGATATTCTCTGCGAGTTTATTGTATGAATTTGGATTCTCAGGCGGTAATGATGTATCTGCCGTAATAATTTCAGCACCGAGAATTTCAAGCATTCTGCGTTTTTCCGTGCTCATTGTATCCCGCACTACTAATTTAAGTTTATATCCTTTTTCATTGCATACTATTGAAAGCCCTGTCGCAGTATTACCTGAAGAGTTTTCGAGAATCGTATCTCCGGGTTTTATTTTCCCTTCGCGCTCGGCTTTTTCAACCATATATTTTGCAATTCTGTCCTTAACGCTTCCGCCGGGATTCATATATTCGATTTTTGCGTAAATGTCTGCTTTGAGTCCCTTTGCGATTCTGCTGAGTTTCAGCATCGGGGTATTTCCGATTAAATCAGATATATTGTTATAATAATTTTTCATTGAGGTAATTCAAAATATTTTTAATACGAAATTTATCTTTTGTATCTACTTTTCTCCGGTAATTTTTTACTTCAGAAAATCAAGAATCTTTCGATTTACTGTATCAGTATGTGTAAACATTATATCATGACCTGTGTCAGTAATAAGGTCAGTTTTAATCTTTGCATTTGCCGTGTTAAGACGGCTGATAGCATCTTTTGCATTATATGCAGTCTCGTGTTCGCCGACTAAAAAGAGTACGGGCATTTCTAATTTTTGAAGTTCCAAATCAGTAAGGACAGTCGGATTTACCGGTTGCTTGAATTTAAAGCTGTTCAATGCAATATTATAATAATCTATTCGGTCTTCGACGAGTTGCTTTCCGCTGTCACCCATTTTAGCAAGGTCCGACCAGCACCAATATATGATATTTTTTTTAAAATGACGAACTGGAATTAATGTAGTTATCATTCGTAATATATATGCACTGGGTAAAGGCAAAATGGTATAAGCAGGAGCGATAAGGATAACTCGATTAAGTCTTTCAGGGTGATAGATCGCGTACTGACTTGTGACCCAACCGCCAAATGAATACCCTATCATCCGGACATCATTGTTGAAACGGAGAGTATCAAACAACTCGTTTAACCAGTCGGCAAAATCCTTCCCGCTGCTTATCTCACGAATGTATATGCTTTTCCCATAATCATAAATATTATCCAAAGCATAGGTTCTATAATTCTGCGATAATGCTTTTATATTAGAACTCCATATCAGTGAATTGCTTCCGCCTCCGGGCAGTAAAACTACAGGCTGAGCGTCAGCAGGACCGCTGATTCTCATAAATGTAGTTCCGAATGATGTCCGGACGAATCGTTCTTCAGAATTAACCGGCCACTTTTCAGCCATTTTATTTTCAAAGGCAAGATATTGTTCTTTTGCCTTTTCAGAACGGAAAGGATGATAACTGTTAATTTCCATTGGGTCTGGACCGGAAGATAACGATAAGTAAATCCATACGACCAGTGAAATTACCAAAAGAAATAAAATGCCTGTTACTATTAAAAAGACTCTAAATATTCGAAAAACTAATGAGTGTTGTTTCTTTGATTTATTCTTTAACATTTTCCTTTTATAAGTTAATAATTCCGGTAACATCAGTTGATATCATAAAATAGGTATATCGATTATTTTTTACTATATATTTTCGAAATTCAATGCAAGAAACATCCTATTCTTAATTCTTAATTTTTTATTCTAAATTGAATCGCTTCTCCGTCCGCCGCGGCGGAAGAAATATGTAACATTTGGTTCCGGGTATAGCGTGTTTTGTTTAAGGAAGTAGATTTCAAAAAAAATCCCCTTACAGAAAAAACTGTAAGGGGATTCTGTTTCAATCAATAAATTTCTCTGATTACTTCTTGAGAATTTTCTTCTCGATTTCTTCTTTTTTAAGCGGTTTTGTGCAGAAGAACCAGTCATAGCATTTCATATCTTTGCTTTCCATACGTTCTTTTGCAGTGCCGCAGGAACCTGCTGTGGGAACTATAACTTCATCACCCGGTCTCCAGTCAGCGGGTGTCGCTATTCCGAATTCATCGGCAGTCTGAAGTGCGATTAATGCGCGGTAGAGTTCATCAAAGTTTCTTCCGAGACTAAGCGGATAATATATAATCGTGCGGATAATTCCTTTCGGGTCTATTATGAATACTGCGCGTACTGCTTTTGTATTGCTTTCACCCGGCTGAATCATTCCGTATTTTGTTGCTACTTCCATCGTGATGTCTTCAATCAAAGGGAACTTTACTTCAACGTCTTTCATTCCTTTGTATTCAATCTTTTCCTTAATGGTTCTGAGCCATGCAATGTGACTATAGAGACCGTCAACTGAAAGTCCTACAAGTTTGCAGTTTGCTTTTGCGAACTGGTCTTCCATAGTTGCAAATGTCATAAATTCCGATGTACATACCGGAGTAAAATCTGCGGGGTGGCTGAATAATATCACCCAGCTGCCTTTGTAATCTTCGGGGAAATTAATTTCGCCCTGTGTTGTTACTGCCTTGAATTCAGGCGCCTTTTCGGCAATCCTTGGCATTGATGTTACTTTGTTTTCTTCCATAGTATTTGATAATTTTAGTTTATAAAAAATGTTTTAAAAAGTTTTTTATTTTAGTATAATCGCGTCTTTGCGTTTATATTTTTTATTCATAATTCCTTTGCGTCCTTTGCGTCGTTGCGGTTAATATCTTTTATCTTTCGTGTTATTTCAGTTTACTCCGTGTAATCCGTGTATCTGATACGCCCTCATGCTTTCTAT
>JAFGII010000026.1 GCA_016929695.1 Ignavibacteria bacterium | reverse complement strand
GATTAAATCCTTATAATTTACGTTATGCAATAGACAAAAAAATAAAAGCAATATTTAAATTGGCTGTAAAATAAAAAATAATTTTAAGATATTAACAATGTTAACAAAATTTAAAAAAGAAAAGAAAAAAGAAGCAAAAAAGAAAAGAAAAAAAACTACTACTACGGTTACATTTTAATATGAGTCAACTGGTTCGAATGTATTGTAAGTATTAATTATATTAGTCAAAGAGGACTGACTTTTCTTTTGATTTATTTGCAAAAATTAGTACTGATTTACAAATCTTTAAGATCTATAGATGAGTTAGTATGTTCATAAATTAGCAAAAATATTATGCCTATTATCACCGCGAACCATAATGTTGCTACTCTGATTATTATTGTAGAAGCAGCTGAAATGTCCTTTGGAATATTCAGTAATACAAGTAATCCTGTTAATGATGCTTCCGTGGCACCCAGACCCCCCGGCATCATCGCAATTGCACCAATCAGAGTAGAAAAAGCATATACAAAAGTAGATACTAAAATATTTACATCAATCGTCGTTGTATCCACAAATCCTTTCAGAACAATATAGAATCCGATACATTCACAGAACCATGCAAAAACACTTATAACAGTAGCAATAATTAAGGGTTTAAATTTTATCAGTATATAAGCACTTTCATAAGCAGTTAAAAAATTACATGCATATTTCTTTAAAAATTTTATTTTGCTGATTAAATTGATAATTTTAATAGATACATCCCTGAAACTGAGAACTACAACAATTCCAATAAATATTATTCCTATAATAATTATTATTTCCTGTCCGTAATTAAATACGTATGCTCCGACTATTGCTAATAATACCATCGAAATAAAATCTGTTATTCGTTCAGCTAAAACAATCGGTAATGATTTACTGATTTCAATTCCGATTTCATCTTTTAACAGATAAGATTTTAATACTTCGCCCATCTTGCCCGGTGTAACAGCCATTACGAAAGAAGCTAAAAATATTATAAAACTTCTTTTTGTTGATAAATGAATGTCTAATTCTTTCAGATAATACTGCCATTTAATAAATCTGAATATATAATTTGTAAAAGAAAAAATTAGTATTACAGGCAACCAGTACCAATTAAACTTTGAAAATGCATCAATTAATTTCCCAAAATCAGCATAAAAACTAATAGCCAGATATACAAGTGCCCCAAAAACAACTGAGAATAATATTTTTCTTCTATACTTGGAAAACAAATTCAAATTCTTAATAAATTCAAATATAATTTTGTTAACGGTAATCCCACAACGTTGTAATAATCCCCTACTACCTTTTCAATAAATAAACAACCAAAATCTTCCTGAATTCCATAAGCCCCTGCTTTATCAGTCGGATTATAATATTTAATATAATATCTTATTTCATTATCGCTCAGTTTTCTGAATTTCACTTTTGTTTTTTCATAATCAAAAATCTCTTTATTATTTAAATTATTAATCAAATAAATCCCGGTGTAAACCGTATGAAATTTATTGCTGAGTATTTTTAGATATCTGAAAGCCTCTTTCTTATTAGCTGGTTTGTGCAATACTAATTTGTTTATATATACGACTGTATCTGCTGCAATTATAATTCTGTTTTTAAATCTGTCCCTGATAGCATAAGCTTTTAATTTTGAATTGTGTTTTACAATTGAGACAGGACAGTGATAATTCGATTCAAACTCATTAACATTACTGTCAACAGACTTGAAATTTATTCCGATTTGTTTTAAGAGAGAAATTCTTCTCGGTGATTTTGAAGCAAGGATATATTCCAAGGAGAATATTTTCTCTATTTCGGGATGTCTCATTTAACTATTTCAGATATTTCATCGAAAATTTTACTGGAATCAATCAATATTCTTTTGCCCGTACTTCTGATTTTAATTTCATACTTCCCATTTTTATAATTTTTCTCTCCGATTATTATCTGATAAGGTATTCCTATTAGATCTGCGTCGTTAAATTTAAAGCCAGGTCTGACTTCTTCTCTATCATCGTATAAAACCTCATATCCGGAATTTGATAATTTCTCATACAAGTTATCTGCCGTTAATTTAATATCTTTATTTTCGGTATTTAAATATATAACTATTATTTTGAATGGAGATATTTCTCCTTCCCAAATAATTCCATTTTCATCATAGTTTTGTTCGATATATGCAGCAGCAATTCGCTCCACTCCGATACCGTAACTTCCCATTATTATCGGGTTCTCTTTTCCATCCTTATCTAAATATTTCGCCCCTAAAGATTCCGAATATTTTGTCCCTAATTTAAAAATATGTCCGACTTCAATTGCTTTTGTAACTTTTAACTTTGATTTTCTGTCAATAGTTTCTTCTCCTTCTTTAACGATACGTATATCAAAGTATTCTATAGAAGAAACGTCTCTTTTGATATCAATATTTTTAATGTGATAATCATCTTTATTTGCTCCGCTTATTAATTCATCTGCATCTTTAAGTCTGTTATCAGCAATAATCTTTACATTTTTATTACTTAATCCAACCGGTCCAATTGACCCTGCTTCCGCACCGGTAATGAATTTCAGTTCTTCCGGATGACCGGGTCTTATGTTAGCACCAAAAATACTTTGTAATTTACTTACATTAACTTCATCATCTCCGCATACGAGAGCTAAGATATATTCGTCTATTGCATCTTTACTTTCGGCAGGTTTGACAAAAACTCTGGACTTTGCAAGTCTTGATTTATCTTTAATATTTAAAAATTCAGATAATTCCTCGATTGATTTTATATTAGGAGTATATATTTCTTCTATAGATAAATCTGTGTTTTTCCTCTTAACCGGTTCTTTGTAAGAGACAGCAACTTCAATATTTGAAAAATAAGAGTTGTCTTCACTAAGAACAATAATATCCTCACCTGCAACAGATTCCACCATAAATTCCTCTGACTGATTTCCGCCCATAGCTCCGCTAGAAGCTGATACCGAAAAAAATTTCAATCCGCAACGTGAAAATATTTTTCTGTAAGCAGAATCCTGTAATTCATAAGATTTATCAAGACCTTCCCAGCTTGCATCAAATGAATAAGCATCTTTCATAGTAAATTGTCTGCCTCTCAGTACTCCTGATTTCGGTCTCGCTTCATTTCTAAATTTGACCTGTATCTGATACCACATCTTTGGAAGGTCTTTATATGAAATCAGGTTTGGTTTTGCGATATCGGTAAAAATCTCTTCGTGAGTAGGGGCAAGAACTAAATCCCTGTTTTTGATACGGAACATAATATCACCGAAAGCATCAAGTCTGTTTGTTTCAGCCCATAAAGAAGACGGTGATAATGCCGGTAAAAGAAATTCATTACCTCCTATTGCGTTCATCTCTTCTCTAATAATCCTTTCAATTTTTCTGAAGACAATCAATCCCAAAGGTAAATATGAATACACTCCCGATGTTAACTGTCTGATCATTCCTGCTCTCAACATCAGTTTATGCGACGGCACTACTGCGTCGGCAGGATCTTCTTTTAATGTCGGAATAAAAAAGTTTGTTAATCTCATATAAATTTTAAAGAATGTAATATATAAATGATTAAAAAGTTATACAATTCATTAAATTCCAATTTTTTTATAAAAATTTAATGCCTTAATAAATTAATCTATTAATGTAAAAAGTTATTATAAGAGCAAAATGTATTATCTATTTGATTTCTTTTTTTATATATTTGGTTAAATGTGTTCAAGATTTGAAAATAAAGAAAGCGGTATTTCCATCTTTAAAAAATTGGACAAAAATTCAAATGGAGAATTTATCCTTGAAGAATTTGAAGATGTAAAAAATGAGAACATAGCACCAACTGACAGGATAATTGCTATATTAAAAGAAAATGACAAATTCAGGATTACTGAAGCAAGCTGGGGAATCAGATTCAAGGACGAAAAAACTTTCCCTCTTATTTTTAATTCAAGAATTGAGACTATAAGAAAAAAACCATACTGGGAAAACCTTTTTAAAATCAATAGATGTCTTGTTCCGGCAACTGCTTTTTATGAATGGAGAACAGTAAATAATAGGAAAATACCCCTTAAAATTATATTAGAAAATTCCGGTTTATTCTTTTTTTCTTCAGTTTATTCAGTCATAAATAATAAATTAATGGTTTCAATTATTACTACTGAGCCAAACCGTTTTATGAAAAACATTCACACAAGAATGCCACATATAATTAAGGAAGAAAACTTTTTTGATTTTTTTAATGATGAAAGCAATAAATTTATAAAAGAAATACAGCCGCTTGATGATAAAATTCCGATGGAAATAGAGGAAATTTAATAGTGAATTTATATAATAATTTTAGTATTGATTTAAACATATATATTAATAATTATTGAATAATTTTATATAATGCAATGAAAACAGATAAGATATTTTTTATTATATTAATTACAGGATTAATTTTAATATGCACAGATATATCATATGGTCAGGGAAGCGGAAATAAATATGCAGGCGAATTTCTCGCAATAGGTGTAGGAGGAAGACCATTAGGGATGGGAGGTGCTTACGTAGCACTCGCAAATGATGTTACTGCAGGTTACTGGAACCCGTCATTATTATCCAGCATAAATTATCCTCAGTTCTCTTTAATGCATGATGAAAGATACGGAAATTTAGTGAATTATGATTATGGCTCTATCGGAATCCCATTCGGGAAAGATGCTTCTCTCGGCTTAAGTCTTATAAGAATGGGCATCGATGATATAGCCGATACCAGAAATGCATTAATAGACTTAAACGGGAATGGAATCCTTGATCCCGGAGAAAGATTAGACCCTGAAAAAATAACAAAATTCAGTACTACGGATTATGCATTATTTCTCACATATGCGAAAAGATATACAGAAAAATTTGCTTATGGCGCAAACCTTAAGGTTATTCGTAGAAATATAGCCGAAGAATCTGCCTGGGGAATCGGATTTGATGTCGGAGTATCTTATGCCATTACAAAAAGGTTTATGCTGGGTGCAAATTTAATGGATGTAACTTCAACTTATCTTTCGTGGTCAACCGGAAAAAAGGAAGTAATAACACCAACTGCAAAAATCGGTTCCGCTTATTCATTCGATTTTTTAAGCGGTATAATTACTCCAGCTGTTGATTTCGATGTACGTTTTGAGAACAGAAAAACTGCATCAAATTTCAATTTGGGTCCTGTATCATTCGACCTGCATGCCGGACTGGAATATACTTTTAAAAATCTTTTCAGCATAAGGACAGGATATAATGAAATTGGAAATTTAACATTAGGAGCAGGCGTTAAATTACCAAAAATTAATATAGATTATTCTTTCCAGAAATTTAACGGTGACGAAGATTTAGGGAATACTCATAGAATTTCTTTGACCTTTACTCTCGATGACGAGAAATTTATGAGAAAATAAATTACTGAAAGTATTTAAGATTTCAAGATTGTTGTTTCAGAAAGCTTTTTTCATAGTTTCCCACAAAATGGATTCTCACCCTTATATATTTCATATTGTCTGTTAATATCAGTAATGATATTTTCTAATTCTTTAGCTGAAATGCCTTTCTCATTTGCAGTTTCTTCGAGGGTCCCCCATGAAGGTTCTCCGCATATTAAACACCTTATTCCATATTTACTTAAAAGCGGAATCGCTCCCGGAAATAAATCTACTAATTCTTCAATAGTAGTTTTTAAATTAAAATAATTCATTTATTTACAATAATAATAATTTGGACTTTACATTGAAATCCGACAATATTTCTTTATTAACTAAACCCTCCGGAATTCTTCCATCGAAAACATCAATAATGTTTTTAGCAGCTTTTGCGGACATTAGTTCTCTTGTTTGCAGCGATGCACTAGCGATGTGCGGAGTCATTATAATATTATTAAGTTTTTCCAGTCCGTGAGTAAATTTTGGTTCTTCTTCATAAACATCGATAGCGGCTCCTGCAATCCATTTTTCCTTAAGTGCTTTATAAAGAGCCTTTTCATCAACAACTTCACCTCTTGCAGTATTGATAAGATACGCTGTTTTTTTCATTATTCTCAATTCTTCTTCACCAATCAGATGATATGTCTCTTGTGATAAAGGAATATTTAAAGTAACAAAATCTGATTCCTTTAAAAGTGTATGAAGATTTACGTGTCTGGCTTTTACACTTATCATATCCGGCTTTACTGACCTGTCAGAATATAATATTTTCATATTAAAACCGTGATAACCTCTTAAAGCAACTTCTTTTCCTATACTTCCCATTCCGATAATACCCAGTGTTGAATTAAATACATCAAAACCTATAAAATCCATTGCATTCCAGCCTTTAAATTTACCGCTTCTCATAAATTTATCTGATTCAACTATTCTTCTTGATACAGCGAGTATGAGGGCAAATACAAAATCCGACGTGGTTTCATCAAGAGTGCGTGGAGTATTAGTTACGATTATATTTTTCTTTGTAGCATATTTAACATCTATATTATTATAACCTACTGCATAATTTGATATCATCTTTAAATTCGGGCAAGAATCAATTACTTCTTTATCAATCTTATCAGTTAATAAGGAAAGAAAAACGTCTTTATCTTTTACCAGTGATATTATCTGCTTTTTACTAAGTATATCTGTGTTTGTATGGTATTCCACATCGAATTTTTTTCTTAGCATATTGACTCCTTTTTCTGGAATCATATGTGTTATTACTATATTAGGTCTCATTTGTTAATGAAAATGATTTTATTTTTAATTTTTCCTTTTAAAATAATATCTGACAGTGTAATTGATAATATTTCAAGATTCTGTTTTGCAAATTTTTTCAAAATATTTAAATCAAGTTCTTTATTTTCGTAACTGCTTAATATACAATCGAATCCTTTATTTAAAAGTTCCTCGGCATTATTTCCAGTTTTTCCTGTTATGCCGATTACTGTTTTTTTGTATTTTTTTGCGATTTTTGCTATTCCGAACGGGGCTTTGCCGAAGGCGGTCTGGAAATCCATTGAGCCTTCGCCTGTGATGACGATATCGGAATTTTTTATATAATAGTCAAGATTTAGAATTCTGATTATTTCATTTATGCCGGATTTTACTGATGCGTTAAGAAAAACGGCTGCGGAGGCGCCGACGCCGCCTGCGGCGGCGGCGGCGGGAAAATTCATATTTTTAGATAACTTAGAGAGGGTTAAATTGGAGAAATGGGTTAAGGCGGATTCGAGTTTTTCGATATCATTGGGGGAGGCGCCTTTTTGTTTGGCGTAAATATAAGTGGCACCATTTGCCCCCAATAATGGGTTGGTTACGTCGGAGAGGGATTGGAAATTGATATTTTTGATAAGATTTTTCAAATTTTGGATATCAAAATCAAAAATTTGGTACAAAGATGCGGCATTTAGGAATGATTTACCCAAGTTTGACAAATCATTTCCATCATAGTCAAAGAATACGGAGCCGAGAGCCTGTAGCATACCTAAACCGGCGTCATTGGTAGCGGAGCCGCCGAGAGTTAAGATTATATTTTTATAACCATTTACGATTGCATCTTTAATTAATTCACCGAAGCCATAACTTGTAGCCGTGAAAGGGTTAAGTTGAGCGGGACTGAGCAGCATCAATCCTGAGGATTTAGCAAATTCGATATATGCTGAATCACCGACAGTTAAATAATATGTTTCGATTATATTTCCGAGGGGGTTGTGAACTTCGAGATAATTTCTCGTGCCGCCGAGCGAATATTGAATAATATCAATAGTACCTTCCCCACCGTCGGCAATTGGTTTCAGGGTAACATCAAAATCATATTTTAACAAAACCTTACCGACAATTTCAGCGACTTCAATTGCCGTCAATGTACCTTTAAAAGAATCAGGGCAAATAAGAATTTTCATTACGGGGAATTATTTTTTTCTCTCTGTTTTATGAGTGAGAGCACAGGTTCGATATGTTTAAGCAGTATAAGGAGGCTAATAGCACCCCAGAAAGCAAAGAAGATGCTAACGAATTCGGGAGATTGCGAGTAGCCGTAATTAAATTTAAGGAAGAATTCGCCGGGCAGAATTGCAAAAACCGGCATAAGAGCAGTGGCGGCTACATTTCCGATATGAATATTTTTTTTAGACAACCTATAGAAAATATAATAAGTTACGCACCAAATCAGCACCATAAAGAAATTAACAACAAGAGCAATACCCACAGAAGTTGCCAATCCCCTACCCCCTTTAAATTTAAGCCAGACGGAAAAATTATGCCCCGCAACGAGTAAGATTAGAGGCAGTGCGGCATAAAGCAGCGGCAATTTAAAGAGAAAAACCATCAACAAGGACGGGACAACACCTTTAAGGACGTCGAGAATAAATACATAAACGCCGACAGATTTCGAGCCGGTAATTTCGAAACTATTGAGAGTACCCACATTCCCCGAGCCCTCTTCTGTAACATCTTTATTAAATCCGAATTTAACAATCAGATAAGCGAAAGGGACAGCACCGATTAGATAATAAATAATGCAAATCAGAATATAATTAATCCAGAAAATACTCATAAACGAACCTCTCCGCCGTAAGCGGCGGGACATCTAACTTATTTATTTAACAAAAACTTATTCAGCGAGCCACGGTAAATCAGACCCAAAGCGACAAAAATTTTAAACGGGGCGTGCGACCATAACGCCCGTACATTTTTTAATAGAATTAATATAGCCCAAAAGGCCTTCATTTGAAACAATGACCTTACCTGCTTTTTGCGAGGCGTGGAGGAAAAGAATCCTTCCATTATCATTCAAAGCGAGACCTGTATGCGAGACATCGAGACCCGCAATATCCGTTGTTAGCGCTAAAATATCACCTGTTTGAATTTTAGACTGATTTTGTTTCAATCCGTATCTTTTCAGATAATACTTTTTCCTCAGACTGATATTATCCTCAATTTCATACATTTTTTTAACAAGGGACTTATTATTTTTTAACTGTTTATAGGAATCTAAATGATTAGTCATAAAATTTATTTCCTTATCATAAACAATACCTCCAATATCCTGAGTAATGTCCTTAACAATTCCTTTTTTTTCATTATCAAAAATCCAGTCACTAAAATAGTGAAGTCTCGAAGTATAATCTGTAATAACACCGTTTCTATACCTTATCTTCGTCAATTCGCTAATAAAGTCATCAGTTGTAGTTTTATTCATAAACAGCAGCCGTGAAAAATTCAACACATTTTCGACAAAAGTGACACAATCGAAAGAAGAAATTCTGATAACCAGTTCTTCAACATCAACATTAAAATCGAGGGAACCCCCTTCATAAGGAGCCCCAAGAAAATCATTCCCGACAAAAGAAATCAAATCAGAAAGAGTCAAATCCTTACAGATATTCTCATAATAGTCAAGTTTTGCTCTAACGAGTTCAATTTCATCTAATAATCTATTATTTTCGGGAAAAAAATTAAATTTCGGGACAACCAGCGCCGCTGACAAAAAAATGGAGGATTTTAAAAAATTCCTTCTATTCATAAATTAAAATTTAGACTCCTGAGGTTTATAGTCATAATCGCCCGGCATTTCCGGAATAACGGGAGGCGGAATTTTATTAGTAAATCTTGTAAAATCAGGTTCAAAAATAAGGTCGAAGTCACCGACAGGACCATTTCTTTGTTTACCTATAATAATATCAATTTTTTTCAATTCATCAGGGTCATCCGTTACATCTTTTTTCTTAGACATACCCGGTCTATGCACAAAAATAACGACATCTGCATCCTGTTCGATAGAGCCGGATTCTCTCAAATCCGCCAGTTGCGGTTTTCGTTCTCCGCTTCTTGATTCAACACCTCTATTCAGTTGAGCGCAGGCTACGACAGGTATATTAAGGTCTTTAGCCAGGGCTTTCAGACCTCTGGACACATAAGCGACTTCGAGGTCTCTTCTTTCGGGATTATCCTGACCTTTAACGAGTTGGAGATAATCAACAATTATCATATCGAGTTTATGTTCATAATGAAGTCTTCTTGCTTTGGCTCTCAATTCCAGAATAGACAATTCACTTGAATCATCAATAAAAATATCTGTTTTCAATTTATGATAATTTTTCTGAACAATTTTCCAATCTGACGGAGAGACTCTTCCGGTTTTCAAATCTCTGGCATTAACACCCGTTTCAGAAGACAGCAATCTAAGGAGCAATTCTTTATACGACATTTCGATAGAAAAAATCGCAACTTTTTTTTCTTTCTGGACGGCGGCATTTCTTGCTATATTCAAAGCGAAAGCCGTTTTACCGTGGGACGGTCTTCCTGCGATAATAATCAACTCGGAACTTTGAAAGCCCGAGGTATAATCATCAAGCAGAGTAAAACCGGTAGGCACACCAGTAATAAGTCTTCTATTAGATTTTCTCGAGCCCAATTCTTCAAAGAAAGCATCCATTTCTTCCGCAACGGAAATAACTTTTTTCTTGGAAAGGAATTCCGAGACCTGAAGCAATTCATTTTCAGAAGTATCGAGCAGATTGAATGTATTGACAGTCGGGTCGAGAGATTTTTCAATAATTTTTCCCGACAGATTAATAAGATTTCTCAAAATATATTTTTCAAGAATAATTCTCGCATACCGGCTGACATTAGCGGAGGAAGAGGCTTCCGATGCAATTTCAATAATATATTCCCTACCGCCCACGGTATTAAGTGAATTCATTTTTTTCAATTCTTCAATCAAAGTATTCGCATCAACGGGTTCATTTTTCAGGTTAAGATTTTCAATAGCCCTAAAAATTTCGCTATTTTGTTTTTTATAGAAATGTTTATGAGAAATTAACTGCAGAACATCATTGAGAACTTCATTATCAATCAGAATAGCACCAAGCAATGTATTTTCCAATTCGGGAGCAGAAGGAGGGACCAGACCCGCCCCGAAGTCATGCTCTTCATTCAAGAGTTCTTCGTTAACTTTTCTATATTTATAATTCTTAGCCATTATTAATTACTATTTTAATTCAGAATAAAACTTTTGAAACAATTTCATATCTTCCCAAGCAGGTCTTTTCCAGTTCGGATTTCTCAACAGAGCGGCGGGATGGTAAGTAACAATAACTTTAATCAAGTTTCCGTCAACAGAATAATCAAAAATTTGCCCTCTAAGTTTTCCGAGCGGTTCTTTAGTATCCAGGAGAGTCTGGGCTGCAAATGCACCGAGAGCGAGAATAATTTTAGGATGAATCAGGCACAACTGTTTATCGAGATAGTGCCGGCATTTCAGAATTTCATCGGGCTGGGGGTTTCTATTACCGGGAGGCCGGCATTTAAGTATATTACAAATAAAGACATCTTCTCTATTCAAATCCACAGCGGCGAGAATATCGGTCAATAATTTTCCCGCTCTACCGACGAAGGGTTTACCCTGCAAATCTTCTTCAGAGCCCGGTGCTTCTCCGACGACAACAATATCGGCATCCAGATTTCCTGAGCCGAAGACAAAATTATTTCTTGATTTAGAAAGCGCACATTTAGAACAATTTTTTATCAAATTTTCCAAATCCGGCATTGATTCCGCATCCATCCAGTCTTCCCGGAACAATTCGGATTTTGAAACAACCTTAGTAACGTGTTTAGGTTTGTCGGCGACTACGGGTTTTTCTGGAACTTCGATTTTTAAATCCGGTAAATTAAAATTCAGTTTGCCCGGTCTATATTCTTTCACAAATTTCAGGTGATTAATACTATCTTCGATAATTTTTGATAATTCTTTAGTCATAGGGAATAATTTTCAGTTAGCAGAGTTTTGAATGCACTATTACGAAATGTATTCCCGCCTGCGCGGGAACGACAAGAGGCGGAATTTAAAATTTTTGCAGTCAACCTGAGTCAGTTTATTTCATTAATTTTAGATAAAATTCTGTCAGCGACTTCAGATTTTGACATAAGCGGCAATTTTTCATATCCTTTCATATCCAAGAAAGTAACAACATTAGTATCAATTTCAAAGCCCGCCCCTTCATCGAGCGGGTTATTCAGAACGATTAAATCGAGATTTTTAATTTTAAATTTCTTCCGTGCATTTATTAATTCATCATCGGTTTCGAGAGCAAAGCCGACGAGTTTAAATTTCTTTTTATTATCGCCCAGAAATTTCAGGATATCGGGATTTTTTACAAATTCAACTTTAAAATTTTCTTTTTTGTCTTTTTTAATTTTCTTATCCGATTTATCAAGCGGTTTAAAATCGCTAACAGCGGAAGCCATAACGATAACGTCCTGTTTCCTGAAATGTTTTTTAACTTCGATAAACATCTCGTCCGCAGTTTTAACATCGTACCGTTTAATTCCCTCAGATTCTTTGAGAGTTACAGGACCGGTTATAAGAGTAACATCTGCACCTCTTTTAAAAGCCGCCTCAGCGATTTCGAATCCCATTTTCCCCGAAGAATAATTAGAGATAAATCTAACGGCGTCAACCGGTTCTCTTGTAGGACCAGCAGTAACCAGAATTTTTTTTCCTAAAAAATCCCGAGCAGTAAAGAAATGATTTTTCACAAAAGAAAAGACAGTTTCCGGTTCAGGCATTTTACCCATACCGATTAAACCGCTTGCAAGTTCGCCATAAACGGGATTAATAACGATAAAATCATTTTTTTTCAGGCTTTCAATATTCCTCTGAGTAATTCTATGATTAAACATATCTTCATCCATAGAGGGTACGAGCACGACCGGGCATCTTGCTGCGAAAACCGTACAGAGCAGAAAATTATCGCAAATACCCGCTTCAATTTTAGCGATAGAATTCGCGGTAGCGGGAGCGATAACGAAGACATCCGCCCACAAACCGTAATTAACATGCCAGGTACTCAGAGCGGATTTTTCCGCTTTGGAATAGTCATGAATATCGGGGAAAGTATTAATAACGACATCATTTTTCGATAAAACAGACAGAGTCAGGGGCGAAACAAATTTCACGGCTGACGGTGTCATAACGACTTTGACATCAGCCCCTGCTTTAACAAACAGTCTGACCAGATTACAAATTTTATAGGAAGAAATACCTCCGGTAATACCGATGAGGATTTTCTTATCCTTCATCCCTATATCTGAAAGTGATTTCATTTTTCAATTCCTCTTCTATTGCCTGCAGGGTAGGTTTTTTTCTTTTCTCAAATTCCAGAGAGATATCCATTTTATCCTGATTCATAATAGTATCATCTTCAGTTTCCTTTGCCGTAATCGGCGCAAGTCTCTGATTCATTTCTATTTCCCATTCACTATTAATTTGTCTTGCTCTTTTAGAGGTAACAGCAACCGCTTCATAGATATTATCCGCGAATTTTTCAAATTCCGCGATATCGACAGTTTTTAAATTCATTAGTTAATTCTCCTAATTTTTATTTTTATATTTGTTAATTATTTTCTGCAACTCATCAATTGCATCCTGAAGATTATCATTTAGTATAATATAATTAAATTCTTTTATTTTTGCCATTTCAATATCGAACCTTGAAAGTCTTTTTTCAATTTGTTCCGGAGATTCGGTTTTTCTTTTGAGCAATCTTTGTTTAACCACATCCCGAGCGGGCGGTTTAATAAAAATCAAGACAGCCTGATTTCCATAGTATTTTTTAACCGACAGAGCGCCGAGCACATCGAGGTCGAGCAAAACATCCTTTCCCTGATTGACACAATCATCAACAAACTTTTTCAAAGTTCCGTAATAATTACCGTCGAAGATTTTTTCATACTCGATGAACTCATTATTTTCAATTTTTTTCTTAAATTCCCCGACAGTCATAAAAAAATAATCCTTACCGTGAATTTCACCCGAACGAATTTTTCTCGTAGCGGCGGAGACAGAGAAAATAATATCTTCATTATTTTTCAAAATTTCATTCACGATAGTTGTTTTACCCGAGCCCGAGGGCGCTGAGACCACAAAAAGCATAATTTATTCTATATTTTGAACCTGTTCTCTAATTTTTTCCAATTCTTCTTTAATAACGGCGGAAGTCTGAGAAATAACGGCGTCATTAGATTTCGAAGCGACAGTATTAACTTCCCTATTCATTTCCTGGAGAATAAAATTCAGTCTTCGACCGGAGAATTCATCGGAAGAAATAAAATTCCTGAAATATTTAATATGGCTTTGAAGTCTTGTACATTCCTCCGTAATATCGAGTTTTTCCGCGAGCAGTGCGATTTCGAGTTCTATTCTATTTTCATTAATATTATTCTGGTCAGAAACAATTTCATTCACCAGAGTTTTAATTTTATCTCTTTCCTTTTGAATTTTCACTTTAGCAAACTCCTCGAATCCAGAATAAGCAGATTCAATCAAATCAATTCTTTTAAGGATATCTTTTTCGAGGAATTTCCCTTCATTTTGTTTCATAATCAGGAGGTCACCAAGGCTTTCATGCAGCAAAGATTTAATAAACGAAAATTCCGTATCATCCACGCCGGGAATCATTTCAGATGAAACCGATTCAGCGAGTTTAAGGATATGGTCAATTTTAATTTTTTCAGAGGAGCCGATATTCTTACGAATATTTTTGAGAACCTGAAGATAAGACTTCAGAGCATCCGGCGTAAGCAGGGACAAGAACTCCTGTTCAATTTCATTATCGAGAGAAATAATAACATAAATTTTTCCGCGCGATATTTTTTCTCTTATAATATCTTTAATTTCGAAATCCTTAGCGATAAGATATTTGGGACTTTTAATCTGAATTTCGAGGTAACGGTTATTCAGCGACCTCAACTCGACAGAATATTTTTTATTATTAAAGACTCCTTCGGCGCGGCCGAAGCCTGTCATACTGACAATCATAATTTATTTAATATAATTTTTCAAAGATTTTTTAAGATATTCAAAAGCCCCTTCCGGTGTATTTTCAAACCGGAAGAGTTTTATATCAGATTTAGAAATAACGTTATTTTCCGCGAGTGCTTCAAAATTAATAATCCCGTCCCAAAATTCTTTTCCATAGATTACGATAGCCATTTTTTTTCTCAATTTATTAGTCTGGACGAGGGTAAGCACTTCCATCAGTTCATCGAGTGTACCGAAACCGCCGGGCATGACGACGACTGCTTTAGCGAGGTAAACGAACCAGAATTTTCTCATAAAGAAGTAATGAAATTCAAAATTCAAATCAGGAGTAATATATCTATTCGGATACTGTTCAAACGGGAGGGAAATATTAAATCCGATTGAAAATCCATCTGCCTTTCTTGCACCTTTATTAGCCGCTTCCATGATACCCGGACCGCCGCCTGAACTAACGACAAATTTATTTCCATTATTCAGTGATTTAGACCATTTCGTCAACATATAGGACAATTCCTCAGTATCGGCATAATATTTAGAATTTTTCAGATTAATTTCCGCATCTGAAATTTTCTCTTGAATTCTTTTCTTTTTAGGTTCGTGAACAGCGAGTTTCAATTCTCTTTTCAAAATTGTCAAATCCCTTTTGGCTTCGCGCGGTGATTTAATTCTCGCGGAGCCAAAAATAACGATAGTATCATCAATCTGATTTTTTCTTAACCTATCCAGTGGTTCCTGATACTCGGACAGCAGTCTAATTGTCCGAGCCGCGGGCGAGCCGAGGAATTTATTATTATAATATGCTTTTAATGCTTTTCTGAAATTATTATTATTTTTCATAAAATCTTTCCTCCGTCCACAACGAAATTATGACCTGTAATATAGGAATTTTCATTAAATAAAAATTTGAGCAAAGATTTAACATCGGAAGATTCACCGAATCTTTTCATCGGATAATTTTTTACATT
>JAFGII010000025.1 GCA_016929695.1 Ignavibacteria bacterium | reverse complement strand
TTTTAAGATTGAAGATGAATTATTATTCCGAGAGTCCCCTTCGGGAGACTCTCCGGAACAGGTAGATTTATAGGATTATAAGATTATCAGATTGAAGATTAGAAGATTATAAGATTGAAGATTTTAAGATTATAAGATAAAAGATTGAAAAAGGGAGAGACGGTGAGCAGGAATAAAAAAATGTTAAGTGTTTATATTCATTTAACATTTAACATTGAGTATGGTCGGGATGAGTGGACTCGAACCACCGGCCTCTTGACCCCCAGTCAAGCGATCTAACCAACTGATCTACACCCCGAAAGTGTTAAATAAAAATATACAAATCATTTTCCATCTTCAACACAAAACACTTTCCAATGTTCAATTTTCAGTCATAACGATTTTCATTTAAGAAAACGAATCAAATACTTAAATTAAAAGTAGAGCCCCGTTAGGCTAATGGATAAACCGGCAGATTCCGGTTCTGTCTTTAGAGGTTCGAGTCCTCTACGGGGTACGAGTTCAATTATGAATTTTGAATTAAAAATTAAGAAAGAAAAACATAACCGCTAAGGCACAAAGAAATTGAAAATTTGAGATTAAAAATAAAATGGATTTATAAAAAGCCCGGGTGGA
Source organism: Ignavibacteria bacterium (assembly GCA_016929695.1). GTDB lineage: Bacteria > Bacteroidota > Ignavibacteria > Tepidaquicellales > Tepidaquicellaceae > Tepidaquicella. The sequence goes on along the minus strand of JAFGII010000025.1, from coordinate 2,490 downwards.
TGCCGGGCTTTTTTTATATGAATATGTTGAATGATTTTTTATTTCAGGACAGTCATTTTCTTAACATCAATAAAGTTGCCTGCTTCGATTCTATAGAAATAGACACCGGAAGACAGTCTTGCCGCATTCAGCGTTACTGAATATTTACCGGCATTCATCTGTTCATTAACGAGCACCATAACTTCACGACCAAGAATATCATATACATTTATTTTCACAAAAGACTCCTTCGCTACAGAGAAATTAATTGTAGTCGTAGGATTGAAGGGATTAGGATAATTCTGATTCAGTTCATAAATGAACGGTGTAGTAATATTATTTTCATTTCCAATACCCGTCAATGTCTGATTATTAAACTGGATTCCCCATCCGACAAGTTTTCCGTTATCGGCGCCAGGGTAAATATCAGTAATAATCAATTTCCACCATCCGACTGAATTCTGACCGTTGAAAACAGACAAAGCATTCGTAGGTTTAACTCTCGGGCTGAACGGAGCACGTATTGTATTACCGATACTGCTGTCCGCCTGGTCATCAAAAATTGTAATCATATGCATTCCTACATCAGGACTTCCTCCCGGGTACAAGACCCGTGTAGTTGTTCCTGCAGGATTTTTCAAACTGATGCTTACATCATTAGCATAAGAATGATGAATCGCTGCAAATACGTTAACATCGGAAATCGAAAGCGACTGACCAAAATAAAACGAATCAGTAATCGTAATCGGAGCCGCCCCAAAAGTAAGACCTGCGTATTTCATCCTGTATCCGTTTGCAAAATTTCCTGTATAATACCTGTTCGCAGGTGCGGGAAATTCCGTAAAATTATTGAATACCCGTGTAAACTGGACATCACCGAAGAACTTACCTCTCGTGGCGCCGTCATAACCCTTAAGCGAACCTTCAAAACTGTAAGCAATATTTGTGTTACTTGGATTCGGTTCATTAAGTCCATCAATCGAAACAAACATTCCTTTTTGAATTTCCTGAGGAGTCTTTTCATAATCTGAAATCCTCGCTTCATCCATCAGACCTGCGTAAGGGCTGTTGAATCCCACACCGAGCCGAAGCGAATCCGTATCGGCATTAGGAGCTGCACCGGCAGTAGTAACGGTTCCGTCGGGATTTCCGTTAACATAAACAGTAAAAACATTAGTGGAAGAATTATACGTAGCCGCAACATGCGACCACACTCCGTTTGGTATAACCGTTGTGCCTGTCAGCCGTGTAGAGGAATTAGTCCTTACACACACCTTACCATTACTCAAATACAATGTATAACCTGCGGAAGCCGAGCCATTTCTTTTCTGAATTAATATCTGAAATGACGGAGTAACAACATTAACGGGATTCACCCAGCATTCCAGAGTAAAACTCCCTGTAATATTAAAAGCAGCAGTATTAGGTGCGGCGATATAGTGTCCTGCAATACCCGGAAATTTCACACCCGTATTAAAAGCAAGATGTGAGTTGGGATAAGTTCGCAGGTCTGCGTAGGTAGCGGGTCCCCTCAAATGAGCGGTATATCCGTTAATTTCTTCAATTCCCGAACCTGCCGAATAAGCGTTTGCTCTCCAACTGGCAACTAATCCCTGATAATATTCTGCTTTTTCACCCAGAGGCATTCTCATAGTTGACTGAATCTCGGCTTGAGTCCTCGCCACGTTCCAGACTCTCACTTCGTCAATCAATCCGTTATACGGACTGTTAAAACCGTTAGCCATTCTGAGCGAATCCGTATCAGCATTAGGTGCGGCACCTGCTGTTGTAACGGTTCCGTCCGCAACTCCATTCACATAAACAGTAAATACATTTGTTGATGAGTTGTATGTTGCGGCAATGTGACTCCATGCATTATCCGGAATGACAGTAGTACCCGTCAGTCGCGATGTACTGTTTGTTCTGACAGCAACCTTTCCGGTACTAAGATACATAGTATATCCTGAAGAAGTACTTCCCAATCTTTTCTGGACGATAATCTGATAAGACGGAGAAGCAACATTGACCGGTTTAACCCAGCACTCAACTGTAAAACTTCCCGTAATACTTAGTCCACTTCCGGGCTCTGTAGCAACATAATCCCCTGCCACGCCTGAAAAACTGAATGCGCGGTTGTAATAATACTGAGCATCTGATATTTGAACAAATACCAGAAGAACAAAAAACAAAATTGTGATTGATTTTTTCATAAATTTCCTCCATTACTTTAAAAAGAAGTTTAAAAAATTATTTTATTATAATTACAAATATTTATAATTGCAAGGTATAAAATTCAATGCAGCAAGTGACCTATGTACACGACAAAATTTTAACAAATTCATTTAATTCAATAGATTTATATATGATGTTTTTAATTATATAACTTAAGCAGTAGAACTCATACTTAAATATATTAACCGCAAAGGCGCAATTCAATTAAGAATTAAAAATTAAGAATTAAGAATATAAAATAGATGAAATATTTAACGGCGAACAGGTATCAGAGCATAC
>JAFGII010000024.1 GCA_016929695.1 Ignavibacteria bacterium | reverse complement strand
CAGATTGTCTTTGTCACTTATAACTGAATGACAAATTAGTTATGTCAGATTTTCACTGACTTGCACCTGAACGCTTCGTGACGCACCTTAGTGCACGAAAGAAAACCCAAGAACACTAAACAATTAATCCTTTAGTTCTTAAATTCTGCGGAAACCGGTATAGAATTTCGACCATCACAACGCATTCAGCACACTGATAACGCAGATTAGACAGATTTTCGCAGATTTTATTAAGGTTTAAAAAAACTTTGGTTCCGGCTCGACCGGGTTATAAATTAAGAATACTAACGGAGTGAAGTTCACGCGAATGCGCAAAGGAGAATAAGACGCAAAGCATATTCGATGTGCAATAAAAATAATAACCGCAAATTTAAGCAGAAGTTGGTCGTAGAAGTTAGTCATAGAAGGGATAATTTACCAATAAGGCGCTACGGACGCAACGTTTATTCAATAGTTAAAAACAAACGGATTGAAATTATTTTACCACTTAGTGCACGAAAGAAAACCCAAGAACACTAAACAATTAATCCTTTAGTTCTTAAATTCTGCGGAAACCGTCATAGAATTTTGACCATCACAACGCATTCAGCACGCTGATGACACAGATTAGACAGATTTACACAGATTTTTGGAATTCAGACTCATCCGATGAACAAGTTCATCGGATGAGTAAATTAAAAAAGAATTTTGGTAACTACGCCGGAGCGTAGTCAGCAGACAGGATTCCTGTTTGACCGGGTTATGTAATAGAAGGGAAACAATATTTTGAAAAAAGTAGTAAGGAAAAAATGTGCTTCGGGGGTTTCGTTTTCGGTGTTAAAAATGTCAAAATACGGAAAGCAGGATTGGAAGAATAATATTATTCAGATATGCCGGATTTGGGAGGCGGAAATGTTTATATTTATAAGAATTATACAAGAAAATTAAAGTATTTTGTTAGAATTAGCGGTATTGAAAAAACATTATTTTACCTAATTTTGTCTCATTTTGAGACAAAATTGTCTCATTTTGAGACAAAATCAAGAGGCAATTTTACGCAATAAAATAATAAAAATAAAAATATATCTTATATTATCAATTACTTACAACGATTTTTTATAAAAATCGATTTTCAAATTTTTCATGGCACAGTATTTGCAGATATAAATACAGACGATAGATTACAAATAAAACTTAAGACTTAGTTAAGCGAAGCGCCCACCCAAAATACGCTTCGCTGTCTTTTTATATATACCTCTCATTCAATTATCATATAATATACTCACAGACAAAATTTTATCATAAATATAAATTTGATTAACGACATCCATTCCCTCGGTTACTTTTCCGCAGAGAGTATATCTCCCGTCGAGATGATAGTGAGGCGAGTGCATAATGAAAAACTGGCATCCTTCGGTATCTTTTCCTTCCGATGCAATTCCAACATAACCCGTTTCAAAATTCGACGGAAAAATTTCCGTACGGATTGTATAATCAAGTCCTCCCCAGCCATTACCGAGCGGGTCGCCTCCCTGAATAACAAAATTCGGAACGACTCTGTGGAAAAATAACCCTTCATAAAAATCCTTTTCGATTAGTGAAATAAGATTCCTCACCGTGAACGGAGTATATTCGGGAAACAATTCTACTTTAATATCTCCTTTTTCAGTTTCGATTAGAATATTTTTTTTACCAGCCAGACTTTCGACATAATCCCAGTCGTAGAAAGTTTTCAATGATTTTTCGAATGAATAATCTTTGCCGGTAATCTCCTTAAGCGCCCTTACTGAATAAGAAGCGAGTTCGTCATCACCAAATGCAATATACTTTTCCAGCAAGCCAACAGCATCAGAATATTTCAATAATCCGAACCGGTTAATAAAGAGTTTCATCACCTCTTTATCTTCCGGATACGAGAGTTCCTTAAAATCATACATTATCAGCAATGCGGTTTCATCGCGGTATTTCGCGAATATATCTTTATCAAGCATATTGAGACAAACATCAACGATAGCAGGATTTTTAGACGACAGGAATTCGGAGAGCATAAGGCGTATAAGATTTCTCTCATCATCATTAACTTTTGAAGCGAGTTCGCCGATTGTTTCAACGAAAGCGAGATACAATTCCGCAAGGTATCTATCCTGAACCATTCTGCCTGATTCATAGCCCATTTGTTTTGTATAAGCCTGAACTTGAGCAGAAACGATTTCCCTGACTTTTTTATAAACCACCCCGTTTTCAAAATACCCGAAAGCCCTTATAATATAGGGTTTCAGGTTTCTGCTGCCGGTGTCTTTAAAATTTTCGAACAAGAGTTCTTCAGATTCGTCTTTGAAAATCATTCCATAAATAAGGAAGCACTCCCCTATTTCCCTCCAGTCTGCGGATATACTTTTATCGAAACAAGAAACAAGTTTATTTCTGATTTTTTCCTTTTGATTTTTTTCAGCCGAAGAGAACACGGCACCGATAACTTTCAGAGCGGTAATTCTTACGTTTATGTTTTCATCGTCTTTTGCATTAAGGAGAATTCCGGTTAATCTGTCATTAAGCAGTGATACATCATTTTTAATATAATCCGGGATGGAGTTCAGGATATTTACTTTTACATTCCAGATATTTTCTGTTTCGTATGAATCCAGGAGTGTTTCAAAAAATTGCGGACCGGCAATCTTTCCGAGAGCAGAGAACGCCCACATTCTCGTATGCTCATCATCTGATTTTGCAAGCGATTCGATTTCATTAACGGCGCTTTTCATTAAATCCCTATCCCTGAAGCGGTAAAATGCATACGCAACCGCTTTACGTGTTCCGGGTGCGGAATTCCCGTTAATCAGAGATTTCAAAAAATCCACACCGCTTTGAGTTTTTATATTTCTCATCGAATAAAAAAACACCGCCATTGCTTTTGCTTTTTTTATTTCTTCATTTTCGTTATTGAATTTCAGTACTTCATCGAGCGAGGAAGAACTGCCTGCTTTACCAAGTGAAGTTATTACTTCCGACAGGATATCATCATTTGATTCCGTCAACAGAGATTTTAAGAGATATATTTCCGATGTTTCGGACGGAATCTGTCCGAGTGAAAATGCAGATAATTTTCTGATTTCCGCAGAAGGATTTTTCAGAAGCAGTTCTCCGATTTCATCGCAGGTTGCTGTATCCTGAATATTGGTAAGAGCAATTAATGTTCTTTTTACGAGTGCTTCATTTTCGCTGTTCAGGTAATTCAGCACTTCGTTATTTTCGCCGAGTGTACGGCTGTCCTGCATTCCGAGGATTTTTCTTTCATCGGGAGAGAACATCTGGGGATGTACGGATGTGATACAAAACAAAGATATCAAAAATACAATGTTGAGAAATTTCATAGTGATGCAAATATATTTTTATACAATTTAATTTATTTTGAAATAACGTTCAATCCGATCCGAGGCAAAATACAATAAGACCGTTAGTTTTCAAATTCTGCGTAAAATGGTAAAGAATTTTTACCATCATAATTCATTCGGCGCACCGGATTACAGTGATTAGACAGATTTACACAGATTTTTGAAATTCAGACTCAACCGATGAAGAAGTTCATAGGATGAGTAAATTACGAGTTATTATTAGAATTGAAAATTACCCGAGAGGCGAACACGGGAGATTCTTCGGAACAATGAAATTGAAGTTTTATTTTTTGTTTCTTTTAATGAATATGTTTAGTATTTTCTGCAAATTAATTAAATTAATTATGAAGAAAATATTATTAACTATTTTTATTTTAATTTTAGCGTTATCATCATTTGCAAACGACAGAATGATGTTAATTGAATTTTTCACAAGTACGACGTGCGGACCATGTGCATCGAATAATCCGATATTAACCGCATTTCTGCAATCAGCAGACCTTGAGCGTATAAACGCAATCGGTTATCATATGAGTTGGCCTGCACCGGGAAACGACCCGATGTACCTATACAATCAGACTGACAATACGACAAGACGAAATTATTACGGGGTGAATTCCATTCCGCAGGGAAGATTCGACGGAATAATAACTTTAAATTCACCTTATTCAGCGTCAACATTTCAGGCGTATTACGACCAGAGAGTTAATTTATACAGTCCCGTAACTTTAATAATAACGGACAGTGCAATAGCGAACGACAGTGTCCTTGTCAGAGTATATTTATATACTGAAACATTATTATCAAATCCGAGCGCATATTTACACGTAGCAATAATTGAAGACAGCATTCACTATCCATATCCTCCCGGTACGAACGGCGAAATGGATTTCCACTGGGTAATGAGGAAAATGTATCCAACGGGAGCCGGTTTGCCGGTTACATTAACACCGGGGACATTAAAAGTTTACGAATACAAATACAAAAATGACACTTTATGGAATCTCAATGAGATATCATTACTGGCATTCGTACAAGCATCCAACAAAGAAATTTTAAATGCGGCAAAGAAGACGAAGAATTTCACACTTCTCCCCTATCCCGCATACAAATCCGTTCCTTCCGGACAGAGCGGTTCAGGGCAATTCAGGGTAAGAATTCCCGTAAAGTTACCGTCATATAATACGGCATTAACATTCACATCGGAAGTCGTTCCCGCAAATCCGAACATAACAGTAACATTCCCAAACGGCAACATACTGACAAACTTAAGCGATTCGATGCTTGTTCAGGTAAATTCCACCGCATCAGCAACAGAAGGCATATATCAGGTTATACTGACAGCGACAGATGCATCAAACAAATATCACAAAACATCCGTTACATATCTAGTTAACAAAAACTACGTAACAATCAGAGCAAATCGTGCGGCAGCCACATTCAAAGTCAACGGAACAACTTACGGAAGTCCCGTAATATTTGACTGGACACTCGGTTCAACTCAAACTTTGAGTGCAATATCACCGCAGACATACACTCAATACAGGTATATATTCCAGAACTGGAGCGACAGCGGCGACACGACGCACGTCATAACAGTAAATTCTACTACAGGCGAATACGTTGCAAATTATAAAATACAGTTTAAACTTCAGGTATCAACGAATCCGAGCGGAATCGGTTCACTTGTAACGATTGCGAACGGCAATCAGTTTCACGATACGGGCAGCGTTGTAAACGTTTCCATATCACCAACGACGGTTCAGTTCAATAACAAGACATATTATTTCAACAGGTGGATGGGTTCGGGAGCAGGTTCATACAACGGTCCGAATCCGAATTTTCAGGTAACAATGAATAATTTCATGAATCAGATAGCAATATGGGATACTGTAAATGTTTCGATAAATCCGATAGGAACTTCGGTGCCAAACAAGTATGAACTTCAGCAGAACTATCCGAATCCGTTTAATCCGGTAACGAAAATCGAATTTGCCATTCCGAAATCAGGTCAGGTCAAATTAAAAGTATTTGATATTTCAGGAAGAGAAATCCAGACACTGCACAACGGATATTTGAATGCGGGATATTATGAAACTTCATTTTCCGGAGCGGGATTATCGAGTGGAATATATTTTTACAGGCTGGAAGCAAATACATACAGTGAGATAAGGAGAATGGCACTAATAAAGTAACAGAAGTTAGTCATAGAAGTAAAGCAGGGAGCAGTCATAGAAGGCAGTAAAATAGCGAGAGACAAAATCCTCATCCGATGAACAAGTTCATCGGATGAGGATTCGAAGTTCAGGGGACGGAGATTTGATGAGTTTATGCGGTTGAAGGTAAGTATTCTACGGTTAAATTCTACGACTAAATACAAAAAAATCGGGGAATTAGATGGGCACAAAAATCGATTTCATTGACTTGTTATTGAATAATGATTTTATTAAAATTAATGTTTAAAAAATTTTAAAAAACCTTATGAAAAGAAAATATTCGGCTTCAATAGCAAAAATTTTTCTGCTTGTATTTTTTGTATTGCTTGCAGCGGGATGTTCCAAAAAAGACAAGTCCGTAATAGCGGAACTCGGGGATGAAGACATATATCTATACGAATTCGAGGAACAGATATTAAAGACAACTCCGAACCCCGATTCCTTAAAAGCCAAGAGCTTTGAAGAAAAGAACGCTTTACTGAAGCAATACATAAACTACAGGTTAAAAGTCAAAGATGCGAGAGACAGGGGTTTAGACACACTTCCCGACATAAAGAACGACCTTCAGGAATTCAAAAAGAACATATATTTATTCCTGATAAACAAGGAAGTAGTATATCCTCAGATAGAGAAACTTTACGACAGGAAGAAGTATGAATACAAAGTATCGCATATACTTGTAAATTTACCTCCAAAGGATGTCAAACCCGAAGATTCACTCAGGGCATATCTGAAGATAGACTCCATAATAAGCAAATTATCGGACAAAGAAGAATTTTCAAACGTAGCAAAACAATTTTCCGAAGACGGTTCAGTAGTAAATAACGGCGGCGAACTCGGATACATTACAGGCGGAATGACGGTAACGGAATTTGAAGATGCCGTTTACAGTCTTGGAGTCGGAAATTACACGAAGACACCCGTGAGAACTCAATTTGGATTACACATCATAAAAGTAACCGATAAACGCAAGAGTGTTGAATCAGTAAGAGCATCACACATATTATTTCAGGAAAAACGCGACAGTTTAGGTGCTGCGATTGACTCAATGGAAGTACTGGAGAAAGCACTAAAAACACTTGAGAGACTGAAAAACGGCGAGGAATTCGAATCGGTAGCAAAGGAAGTATCCGACGACATCCGATCATCCCAGCGAGGCGGAGACATAGGGCATTTCAACAAGAGGCAAGTACCTCCAGCAATAGACAGTGCATTATCCGAATTAAAAATCGGCGAGCACACAGGTTTAGTAAGGTCACAAATGGGGTGGCACATACTGAAACTAACGGAAATAAAGGAATTTCCCGAATTTGAAAAAATGCAGGAATCACTCAAGAGCGAATTCATGAGAACCGAAGGATACGTTAAAGCATTAAAAGAATACACAGACAAAATAAAAGAAAAATACAAATTTGAATTAATGCCGGATGCAATTACATTTTTCACCGGCAGACTGGATTCGACACAAACATTCGGGTCATTAAATCTTGACAGCATATTTACAATTGAGGATATGTCGAAAGTAATTGCAACATTTGAAAACGGCGAAATAAAAGCCGGCGACATAATTCAATATTTAAAAACCTCCGCAACATTCAGCGGCAGGACACCCGTTTACAGAGCGATTGAAGAATTAATAGAAAACGGTTCACAACCGATTTTATTCAACTACGTAGCGATAGAAGAGGATTACGACGAATCACCCGAATACACCGCACAAATTTTAGAATACGAAAACGGTCTATTGAAATTCAAAATCGAGCAGGAAGAGATTAACAGCAAGATAAAACTAACGGAAGAGGACTTACAGAAATTTTACAGCGAGAACATCAGCAAATACACGATGCAGATAGGTGATTCGACCGTAACGAAAGCATTTGAAGACGTCAGAGGCGAAATATCAAACGAATTACAGCAACAAAAAGCGAAGGAACTGGATAATGCATTCATAGATAATCTGAAATTAAAATATCCCGTTGTAATACACAATGACGTCGTAGAAAAATCATTTACAAAATTATAAATACCGATTTTGCGATATAACGAAAGCCCTTTAGGATTCAGTCCCTGAAGGGCTTCTTTTCAATAAAAACAATTAGATTATGAAAATCACAAAAATTATTTTTCTGACAATATTAATATTCACAGCCGGTTATTCAGCCGTCAGAAGTCAGGATGAAATACTGGCAAAAGTTGCCGGTGAAAACATCACACAGAAGGAATTCGAAGAGCATTTTTTAAGAGCCCTTCCCGAGGGAAAAACACCGGAAACAATTGATTTGAACGACAAGCAGGATTATCTTGATTTACTGATAAAATTCAAATTAAAAGTGAAAGACGGCAGGGACAGAAGGTTACTTGAACAGCAGGATTTAAAAAACGAAACAGAATACTTCAGAAAAACTTTCATAATATCGTATTTTACCGACAAGAAAATTCTAATGCCCTACATAGACAAGGCAGTAGAACGCCGTAAATATGAAGTAAGGGCATCACACATATTGATACAACTGCCCGAAAAGCCCACACCGGAAGATTCATTAAAGGCATACGAAAGGTTTTATCAGATTCTTAAGCGGGTAAAGACAGGGGAGGACTTCGGGAAAATCGCACTGGAATCATCCGACGACCCGAGTGCATACATGAACAACGGTGATTTATATTACTTCACATCAGGGGCAATGGTACCGGAATTTGAAGATAAAGTATATGAAATGAGCATCGGTGAAGTCAACACCGAGCCAGTCAGGACAATGTTCGGACTGCACATAATAAAATTAACCGACAAGAAAGAGAGGACAGGGTCAGTAAAAGCAGGTCACATATTTATAAGAGACCAGTTTGACTCGACAGGAAAAATTACTGATTCCCTAAGAACAGTACAGAAAGCGGAGGAAATACTTGCAAGATTAAAAAACGGAGAGGATTTCGCTGAACTTGCGAAAGAAGTATCAGATGATGTGGCTACCGGAAAGAACGGCGGATTATTCGGATACGTCAAAAGAAATTATTTAATAAAATCACTTGACAGTCTGATATTTGCATCAGAAATAAATCAAATATCCGGACCGGTAAGAAGCCCTGCGGGCTGGCACATAATAAAAGTATTTGACATACTGCCGCTGAAAGACGTTACGGAAGAAGCGGAAGAACTAAAAAACGAACTAAAACGCGGACAGCAGTTCAAAAACAAACTAAAGGAATATGTAATCGAAGCGAGGACAAGATATAATTTCAGCATAAATAACGACGGGCTGGAATTTCTTGAACAGAGTCTCGACACAACAATATCATTCAGCAGAACGAAACTCGACTCAGTATTCAGCGACTCAGATATGGAAAAAGTACTTGCGACATCAGAAGCAGGAAAAGTCACATTAAACCAATTCATAGAATTCATAAAAAGCAACCGCGACTACGGATATTTAATGCCGACGGAAGAAAACATCAAGGCGGCAATTAAGGAAACCGGTTCAAACGACATAATCGTAAAAATAGCAGAAGACGAGAACATAGAGTCCGACCCGGGATACATCAAAATGCTGACCGAATTCGAAAACGGTTTAATAGTATACAAAATTGACCAGGAAGAAATCACTCCTTCGATAAAAATAACCGATGAAGATATAAAGGAATACTACGACAACAACCTTTCCTTATTCACGACAATAAAAGACAACGAAGAGAAAGTAAAAACATTAGAAGAATCGAGAACGGAAATATCGAACATACTGAACACGAGTAAATTCAAAGAGGCTGAAAACGAATACATAAATGAACTGAAGAAGAAATACGAAATTACAATAAACAAAGACATCCTTGAAAAGTCAATGAAGGATATAAAGACCGAACCGGAAGAAGAATCCGAATAAAAAACACATAAATGAAAAATAAAAAATTTTTTACAGCAATATTAATTTTAGCAGCGGGCTTAATTGCTATTTCAAAAATTTCATATTCCCAGCAGGAAGGCGACAGGATAATTGCGATAGTAGGAAATCAGATAATACTTGAATCAGACCTTCAGTATCAGGTACAGTTATATATGCGTCAAAACCAGATGGCACAATTGAATCCCGCAATGATAAACCAGTTATTTCAGCAGTTAATAAACGAGAAAATCATAATAGCAAAAGCAGAGCAGGACAGCATAGAAATAAAGCCGGAAGAAATAAGCAAAGAACTTGACTACAGGTTAAAGTCATTATTAGAGCAGTACGGAAGCGAAGAGCGTATAGAAGAAATATACGGAATGTCGCTCGGTAAAATCAGATTATTACTCAGAGAAGACCTTTCGAACAAAATGAAATCCGAAAGGATGAAACGGAAGAAATTTCCGGGAGGAGTAAAAGTTACCGAACGTGAAGTACGCGATTTTTACAGAACATACGGTGATTCACTTCCGATGGCGAGCGACGAATATGAAATTTCGCACATATTTATAATGAGGAACGTAACCGAAGACGAGAAGAAACTCGCCTACGAAAAAGCATTACTGATAATGGACAGCATCAAACAGGGCATAGATTTCGGTGAACTTGCGAAGCGCAATTCAAGTGACGAGCAATCTGCCGCACAAAACGGAGATCTGGGATACGCAAAAAAGGGAATATTTGTAAAAGAATTTGAAGATGAATTATTTTCACTGAACGAACCCGGCGATATATCACAGATTGTGGAAACTCAGTACGGATATCACATCATTAAATTAACGGACAAAAGAGGCGACCAGCGCAGGAGTTCACATATACTAATTCCGTTTCCGAAACTCGAATCAAATGATTTCCAGACAATAGCGTTGCTGAAAGACATAAAAGAAAAGATTCTTTCGTTTGAAATAACATTCGAAGAAGCCGCCAAAAAATATTCTCAGGAAGAATCGACAAAAGATAAGGACGGATATCTGGGATTCATAGCAAAAGAACGGCTGGACAGCAATATAATTGACGCACTTGACAAATTATCGCCAAACGAAATAACCGACCCTGTACGAATCGGGGACGATGAAAATTACGGATATGAAATTGTAAAACTCATAAGTATAAATCCTGCCCATATAATGACACTCGAGACCGATTACGATAAAATAAGGAGATTTGCAGAATTTGAAAAAGAGACAGTCGAGCTCAATAAATGGATTGAAGAGCTAAAGAAAAGCATATACGTAGACATAAAGTTTTAATTTGTTGATTGATTGGTAAGTTGATTGATTGAGATGAGGAAAGAGAAAAAATGATAAAAACCGATTACAGCATATTATATTTATTAATCATCATACCCGCTGCAGTATTAATTGCATATTTATTATACAGACGCGCAGATATACCAAAGGGCAGGAAAAAACTTCTAATCACACTCCGCAGCATATCGGTTTTTTTAATACTATTCTTACTGTTATTTCCAGTTTTTTCATTTTTAAGTGAGCAAAAATCTGCTCCCGTAAATATTTTTCTAATTGACAACTCAAAATCTCTGACACTCGACGGCAGAGATTCAATCCTGAACGAAATTGCAGACAAATTATATTCCAGAACCGGGAATGGCATAGAATTCCGTTACTATCTTTTCTCAAACGGCTTAATAAAAGTACACAATGCGGGCGAACAGATAGAATTCACAGAGACCGACAACAACTATACAGATTTCAGCAGGACACTTTCAGAACTTCGCGACCGAACGGTAAAAGAAAACATTTCCGGCATAACATTCATTTCAGACGGCATTGCAAACAAAGGCAATGACATCTCGCTGAATCCGAAAGCATTCGGTTACTATTTCAATTACATCCGCACGGGGGATACAACGCAGAAAAAAGACATAGCAATAGCGGACGTACTTTACAACAAAAATTCATATATAGAATCGAAAACCCCAGTGATAGTCAGAATAAAATCTTACGGAATAACGAAGAAAGTCAAACTGAATTTATCCGAAGACGGCATTGCGAAGGACAACGCCGAAATAGAATTAAATTCAAACAGTATTGACTACGAAATAAAATTCGAAATCACTTCCTTCACCGAAGGTATAAAAAAATACCAACTTGAAGTACAGACTGAAGCAGGTGAAATCACAGACATCAACAACCACCGCATATTTTACATACGTTACATTCCGAACAGTTTCAACATTGCGGTAATATCGGCGGGACCGTCATCCGACTATGCATTTTTGAAACATCAAATCAAAAAAATCAGCAACTTCAAGCCGCAATTTTTTACGCAGAAAACGGGCAGCGAATTTTACGAGGGAGGAAAGCCCGATTTAAAAGAAATTTCCTGCGTGATAATATCCGGCTATCCGACGGAGCATTCGAATCCCGAAATAGTTTATACGATAAAAGAAGAAATTGAGCGTTACAGACTGCCTGTATTTTTCTTCGCAGGAGCAAACACAGATTACGCAAAACTAAAGCAACTTGAGAACTCACTTCCTTTCACAATTGAAAATACGACTCCTTTAGAAACCGAAACGCCGCTGAAAAGCATTTTGCTAAACGAAGAAACGGGGAAAAAATTTTCAGGAATAAAAAATATTGATGACTTCCCTGCCGTATTTTATCCGCGCGGAGTTTTTGCGATGAAGCCACAATCGAATATATATCTTGTTAACATAAATTCCGACCCGGTATTTTACATTATGAGCACGGGTACACAGACCTCTGCAGCATTTTGCGCATACGGAATATACAGATGGCGGCTGAATCCCGGCGATTACGATTACGATAATGCTTTAAAAGATATTCTAACCGGGACTGTGACAACCATCAGCGATTACGAGAAGAACAAGAAAATCTCGATTGAACTCTCTCAAAACGAATTTTCACCTTACGAAAAAATCAATATTACGGTACGGTTAAATCCTTCATATACCGGAGGGGAAGATTCACTGAATTTGAGGATATATAATGACAAATTCGACCGCACGCTCAAAACCGGAAAAACAGGCGAGCGGGAATACAGTGCAAGCGAAGTACTCACAGAAAAAGGCGATTACTACATAGATGCATATCTTTACAACTCACCCTTCATAAGCGCTCAGGAGCGTTTCACAGTGGACATCAACCGCAGCGAATTCCTGACAACCAAACCCGATGAAAATTTCCTAAAGCGTCTTGCAGAAAATACAGACGGACAAGATTTCACGGATGCAGGCATTTCAGATATCATTACAGAACTCGAGCATCAGGCTGAGACACGCATTTCCGAGACACAGTCCTTTAAAAATATTTATCTTAATTACAGCTGGCTTTATTTAATCTCTATTGTTTTCCTCCTTGCACTTGAATGGTTCATCCGCAAGAGAAGTTTTTTGCCTTAAGAAGTAGTGAAATGGGAGGATGATTTTTTAGAGCAAAGGGTTACTTTTCAGCACCAAGGATTCTTAAGATAATAAACTAAATGATTAAGAAAGCAAATATTGCAAATCCGGAATTCGGGTAAAACTATTTCAACATTAAAGGGCAGGTTTTTAAAAAATGTATATTATTTATATTATTGATTAAAGAATAATTTCTTTATATATTTTAGAGAGTAGAGTATTTTAAAATGAGAATTAAATCAAAAACAGAAATAAAAATTCTAAAAAATAAGAATATATCAAAAATCCCTCCCTTTCTTTACTAACACAATCAAAAACGGCTCACGCCCTGTGAGCCGTTTTTCTTTATTAAAAAAATGCGCTGTATTTTTTTCTTTCCCACACATAGCGTCCAGATAAAGATTTTCATATGCATTTGCTGAGGAAAAGCAGAACACATTCATAGAAGAAAAAATAACCGCAAAGCCGCAAGGAAGCAAAGAAACAGAAGTTAGTCATAGAAATAAGTAATAGAAGTAGAAAAAGCAAAGGGCAGTTATAGAAGTTATTCGTAAAAGAGAAAAATAATAGAGTAACACTCCGGAAGACTGACCTGCTGAGAAGAATGCAAGGAATTTCAGAAAGGAATTTGATTTAATAAGAAATATTCAAAAATTTACCTTTATTATAGGGCATTTTTCTTATATATTTTTAGATTATAATTTTTATAAAAATTGATAAAATATATAAATTTAAAATTTACAGATGTCTTTTTGATGCTGATTACAGGTGTTATATTTTTGTCCTGCGAGAAGGAATCGGACAACGTAATTGACCCGTCATATATCTCGCCAATGATTTCGGATTTGTATAAGTCAAAAGATTCTGTTTTAACAACATCATTTAATCCTGATATTGATTTAAATGTTTCTGTTTTTGTTTCATCAAACGGAGGCAGCAGTATTCAAGAAGTTGCCTGCAAAGTTTTCTATCCTGATAATAACGGTCAACTCTTTTTTGTAATGAAGGATGACGGCATACAACCTGACTCAGTTGCGGGAGATGGCCGTTATTCCTGCAATGTGAAGTTCACCTCTATTACCTGTTTACTGGTAGGTCAATACACCTTTACGGTATATGCACTCAACACGGATGATTTAATCAGCAATCAGATTAATTCCGCTTTTTTTGTGATAAATACACAGAATTTTCCGCCGGTGATTACAAATACGGATTTACCCGACAGCGTCGTGAGACCTGTAACGGGACAATTTGATTTAACTATAAAAGCAACAGTAATTGATACGAACGGCGAGTGCGATATTAATGAAGTATATTTCGATGCTTACAGACCGAACGGATTATATATGGGAAGAGTTCCAATGTCAAATGCCGGAAATAATATATACTCATACTCTAATATTGTTTTACCGTCCGGTGGGGATTCTTCATACGGATATTTCAAATATCTCTTTCAGGCAACGGATAATTCAAATGCTCAGAGTATTGTTGTTGCCGACAGTATAAAATTCGTCAGACCAAATCCTTAAATTGAATTATGAAAATCAGATTAATAATAATATTAACAATATTAACAGCAGGTAATTTATTTCCGCAGAATATTCTCGAACTGAATGATTATCGTCTGAAAGACTACAAATTCGAATGGAAGGGAAAATCAAATCAATTTCCCTATTCTCCAAATGCTACAGTTGTTACACCTATTACATCAAAATACCCGATAAGCAATTTTATCACGGATATTATATTTAAGGGAGATACAGTATGGTTTGCAACGGGAACGGGAATAATGCGGACACTGGATAATTTTAACTCTT
This sequence comes from Ignavibacteria bacterium, assembly GCA_016929695.1. Classification (GTDB taxonomy): domain Bacteria; phylum Bacteroidota; class Ignavibacteria; order Tepidaquicellales; family Tepidaquicellaceae; genus Tepidaquicella. Next base: position 23,257 of record JAFGII010000024.1, on the reverse strand, counting down.
TTCAGTATTATTACGGACTTCAGCCGTTCGGGGAAGATGATGTTTCAGGGCTTATTGTACTGAGCAACTTAGTTGTAGTTACCACTGCAACAACACAGGAAGTGAACAGCGAGAATGTTGCAGTAGGCACGGGTGTAAAAGTCTCAACCGATTACGGACATTCCTGGAACGCATTCGGTCAGCCACTTGACGGATTGAATGATACAGTCATAGTTTACGGAAGCAACAATATACCCGCTTTGCCCGTTGTGGTTCCCCAACAGAATTTAAGTTACGATATAGCCGTTACACGTAACAAAGATAATTTGAATGAATATGTAATATGGATTACATCTTTTGCGGGCGGACTGCGTAAATCCACTGATTACGGAACAACCTGGCAGAGAGTATTATTACCTCCCGACAATCTCGACAGTATATACATCGGAGGCACGGGTTATAATTTCGCTCTCGACGTAAGACAGAATCTGAATCACAGAGTTTTTACGGTCGAAGCACTGAACGATTCAACTTTATTCGTCGGAAGTGCGAACGGAATCAACCGTTCTACCGACTGGGGCGTCAGCTGGAGGAAATACAACTATTTGAATTCGGGTTTTGGAAATAACCGCGTTGCGGGAAATTTCGTCGTGAATTTCCATATTCAGAAATATTCGAATAAAACGATTCTCTGGGCGGCAACAAGAAGAGCGGAAAATCCGAATGAAGCAAATGCATTGTCGTATACCACAGACGGCGGATTTACCTGGGCATACACTCTCAGCGGACCTTCTCCAAACGGCATTTCCTCTTATGATAAATATGTTTACGGTCTTACTGATGACGGATTACTGCGTTCCGAATTCGGTGTTTTTTTCGACTGGGTAAAGACACCTCTCATTTATGATGAAGTTTCCAAGGATGTGGTTCGTACGAGTAGTTTTTATTCGGGAAATTACAGTACCGACACAGTGTATTTCGGAAGTGCAGACGGTTTAATCCGAACAATTGAAACAGGCAATCCGTGGAGCGCTAAATGGAAAATTTTCAGGGCGATTAAGGAAATAGATTTATCTTCAGAAACTAAATCTTATGCCGCTCCGAATCCGTTCGCACCTTCGACTGAAGTGGTCAGGATTTTCTTTAAAACCGGTAAACCTGCTTCACAGGTTACAATCAAGATTTTCGATTTCGGAATGAATCCTGTGAGAACTGTAATTCAGAATGCAACGAGAAATTCTCCCGATGAACTTTTTACAATATGGGACGGAAAGAATGATAACGGAATAATTGTAGCCAACGGTGTTTATTTTTACAGAATTGCTGTAGATGATGATAAGTATGTGTGGGGAAAGATACTGGTACTTCAATAATTATGAATTATGAATTTAAAAAAATGAACCGCAACGGCGCAAAGGACGCAAAGAAAATTAAGAATAGGTATTCAATTAAGAATTAAGAATAAAGTATAAAGAAATTGAAAAGGATAATAATCATAATATTAACATTAATCTCGGTAAGCGGGATATATGCGCAATCCGGCAGTTACGCAGGAAGTTTTGCAAGACTCGGATTTGGTGCCAGAGGGCTTGCGAAAGGGAATGCAATGGTTTCCGATATTTACGGTGATTATTCGGGATATTATAATCCTGCGATATCCTGTTTTCAGGAAGATGCCAATCTGAATCTCGGATATACTCTCATGTCACTTGACAGGAAACTGAATTTTATCGGAATAGCAAAGAAAATTACAATGGAACAAGGCAGCGCCGGAATTTCACTTTCCTGGATAAATGCAGGTGTTACGGACATCGACGGACGCGATAATGATGCCAACAAAATAGGTGATTTTTCCACTTTTGAGAATCAGTTTTATCTCGGAACGGGATTTCTACTTGATGAAAAACTCGCACTTGGAATCGGATTTAAATTATATTACACAAAACTTTTCGATGAAGTAACAACAAATTCAATTGCTTTTGATATAGGAGCAATATACAAGGCAATGCCGGAATTAACTTTCGGAGCCACTATCAGAGACATTTCAGCGAAATACAAATGGGAAACAAATGCTATTTACGGTTCAAACGGGAAAACCACAACTGATAAATTTCCGATACTTTTTAATCTTGGTGCCTCATATCTGCTGCCGAAGAATTTTGGAATAGTTTCCCTTGAATTCGAGACTATGTTCGTACCGGAACCTGAAGTAACATTAACCTCAAATTCCGAGTATAAGAAAAGATATTATTATGTAAAAGCAGGTACAGAAATAAAACTTACCGAGCAGTTGAAAATACGGGCAGGACTTGACAGAATCGGGCTTAATGAGGAGGATTTCAGCGGCTCGCTTAAACCGGGCATTGGCGTGGGATTCAAAAAAGTATTTACAAAAAATATAATGCTCGGGATAGATTATTCGTTCCAGTTAGAACCATATACGAAGCAGCCATTTCACAATCTTGGAATTAATTTTAATTTAAAATGATTAGAGGAAGATTTTCACCAACACTACGCCGGAGCGCAGTATTGAGTATTAAAAAAACCATTTTTTCTTGTGTTAATTATAATTTTAAATAATGTACAGAACAATAATCATATTATTGATAACGATAATTCTTTTTGCAACTGATTCATCCGCACAGAATGACGGTTCCGCAAATACGGGATTATCTTTTCTAAAAACCGGCACAGGTGCCAAGTCAATGGCTATGGGAGAAGCATATTCTTCAATATCTGATGATGCGGTTTCCATGTTATATAATCCGGCACTTGTAAACAGAGGCAAGAGTAATGTCACTTTATCGCATAATATATCAATGATAGACTACAAGGCGTCATTTGTCGGGTCAAAATTTATTTTCGGTAAATTCGGAGTAGGTATCGGTTTAATAAGAACAGGTGTTGACGATATAGAGGTAAGACTGGTACCGGGTGCTCCACTGGAAAAATTTAATTCACAAAATTTATCACTCAATTTTTCCGCCGCATACCAGATATATGAAAATTTTTCGGTCGGGATTACTTCCAAACTCCTATATGAAAAAATTTATATTGATGAAGCGTCAGGCGTCGGATTTGACTTCGGTACTTTATACCGGAAAGAAAATCTCGCATTATCTTTCGTTGTTGCCAATATCGGTTCCGTGAACGAATTAAAAGACGTCAGCACGAAATTACCTACTCTGGTCAGATTCGGCGGAGGTTATTTTTATCCCCTTAAAGATTTTAATTTCATTTTCGCCGCAGAAGGATTTAAAGTGCTCGACGGAGGAAAATTTCACATACACACGGGAATAGAGGCGGGATATAAGGACTTTATTTTTCTGAGAGCGGGTTACATGACCAACTACGAAAATAAAAGTCTTTCCGCCGGACTCGGATTCAGATATAAAGGTCTTACCATTGATTACGGGTTCATCCCATATTCTAACTCTTTCGGTACGGGAAATACATTTTCATTAGGTTATAATTTTTAATTCAAAATAATTAAAGATATAAAAAGCCATCGAAAAAGATTATCTTTCAAAGTTTTTTGATTTTCTGAATGACAAAAGGAATTTTAGAATAATATTCCCGCTAATAATTATAATCCTTTGCATTTTAAAACTGCCTGCATTATTTACCACCGATATGCAGCCGTGGGATGAAGGAATGTATGCAGTAAGGGTAGCTTCAATACATATCCATCAGGATTTTATCGACCAGACTTCACATTCAATTAATTCTTACTCGCTCAAAGGTTTATATTCCGGTGCTCATCCTCCCCTGCTGATATGGACAGGATATCTGGTCACACTTGTTTTTGGATTAAGCACCTGGGCACTTAAAATTATACCTTTCATATCGGGTTTGCTTTCGGTTTATCTTCTGATTAAAATAGGTGAACGGGTAAAATCACTTGCGGCGGGTTATCTTGCGGCGATGATATTCACAAGTAATATAATTTTCAGCGTCTTTTCCAAGCGATTCCAGTTCGATATTCCCTACAACTTCATTATACTTCTCGCATTTTATATTTTTATAAAACATCTGGAGAACAGAAAATTTTCCTACAATATTATTCTCGGAATAATCTTCGGTGCATGTCTGATGATAAAAATTCTCGTAGGAACTTTCATTCCAATTGTTATTTTAATAACACTTATTCTGCTCAGGAAAAGAATCAATTATAAATTTTCCGATTTCGTAATTTTTGTTACAATAGGAATTCTAACAGCATTGCCCTGGCATATCTACATGTATCTAAAATACGGGCAGGATTTTATTAACTCATTTTTCTTCTATCACATTTTCGAAAGGGCGGTAACGGGTGTGGAAGGCAATATAAAGGCATCGGGTCCTTTATATCATATTCACTACATGCTGTCAATAATTCCATTCAGCATATTGCTCATTCCCGCATTTTTCAAAGACTTTTTAAATTTCAGAAAATTATCCGTAAATAAAATATTCCTGTGGATATGGTTCTTCACAGGATTCGTAATAATTACAATTTTCAAAACAAAACTCGAGGTATATACACTTCTGATTCTTTCACAGGCTGCGATATTAATTCCGTCCTATACTGAAGATATTGACAAATCGGATTTAAAGGAAAAGATTATAGTGCTTTTGCTGATATTTTTTAATGTGTTCTGGTCACTGACGTTAAATTTCAGAAACCAGCTCAAAGAATATATAGTAAACGAAACTTTTATATTCATAATAATATTATCAGTTGTATTTTTGATACTGCTTTTAATTTCATATTTTTACAACAAGCAATTCAGCATAAAAGGATTTCTAACTGCATTTATAATTGTATTCTTTTTAAGTCTGAATACAGTTCACATGCTCGATATCCCGTGGTGGGAAAATACGTTTGAACTGACAGATGTAAAAAAAGACATTGATGAATCCGGGAAGAAAGACATAGTTTACGTCGCTGCAAATTTCAGAGCAAATCCGCAGTTCAGTTTTTATTTCAGAGGGCTTAACATCGGGTGGGAGAATAAAGAATATACATACAGACTGCTAGAGACAAAGAAGAACGGAGCGGATTATGTCAAACAATCTCTGGATTCACTTGAGTCCGGGAAACACAGTATAATCGTGGAGCGTGAAGAAATCAACAGAACCGACTATGACAGTACATATTCTTTTATGCCGGATAAGTTTAAATTAATAATGAAGAGACCGGGATATGAATTATACAGGTAACATATATATTCAGAAATCGGATATTTACACGGATAAAGAATGGAACAACATTCTATCTTCGAACTACAATCTTTTCTTTGACCCTGTTTTTCTTAAATACAACGACGAGTTCAGTAAAAACATTGTTTGGCATAATTTAATCATAAAGTCAAAGAAAAAGAGCAGAAATCTCGGTATAATTACCGGGTGCGAAATATTATCGGGAAAAGAAAAAATATTCGTATCGTGTCGCGGTACAAGTTTCGGCGGTTTCCTCTGGAAAGAAAAACTTTCGGTAATCAATTACACAGAAGCCATAAATATTTTTTCCGATTATCTTAAAGATAACGGATTTACATTCTGCACTCTGAACAATCCGCCCAATTTATACAATTCAGATTTCAATGAGGAATACGAATACTCATTACTCGAAAACGGTTTTAAAATCACAAAGGATTCAATTACGAATATAATCAAGTTACAATTTTTTGAATATATTAAATTATCAAATCCCTTAAAAAGAACAATAAGAAATTCAGCGAAAAATGTAACCATCAGCATAATTGATAATCCTATTGATTCAAATAAGTACGAACGATTTTATGACATACTTCTGCAGAACAGATTAACGAAAAACATTAAGCCTACTCATTCAAAAGAAGAACTGATATATCTAAAAAGAAATCTCAGTGGCAGGATTATATTCTTCAGTGCCGAAGTCGAGAATGTGATGTGCGGGATATGCGTTTTATTTATAATTAAAAACGACGTCATATTGAATTTTTATCTTGCTACAGACGAGAATTTCAAGAAATACAGGGTTGCGGATTATCTATTATTTAAAACAATTGAATGGGCAAAGAATAATAATTACAGATTATATGATATCGGAACATCCGATGTCGGAGGGAAATTAATCGAAGGATTGTTTAATTTTAAGAAGAAATTCAAAGCGGATGGTTTCCTGAGGAAATCATTCTCAAAAAAATTATAAATCATGAAGAAAATAAAAGGCAAAAGAATTTTCATTACGGGCGGTGCGGGATTCATAGGCAGTACACTCGCTTCGATGTTATCAAAAGATAATAAGATTCTGATATACGATACATTTTCACGGGACTCGCTCAGGTATAAGAAACTGAATCCGAAGAACGTTATTTCTGTGAAAGGGAATATTCTCGATTATGAAATTATGAAGGAGCTATGCGATGATTTCAAGCCGAATATTGCGCTTCATCTCGCCGCAATTGCGGGAGTTGATACTGTGATTCACAATCCCGTAAAGACGATGGAGGTTAATATACTCGGAACGTTTAATTTTCTTCGGGCGCTTGAAAAAAATTCAAAACATCTCGAGCGCGTGATAAATTTATCCACAAGTGAGGTGCTCGGGGCATACGCATACAAGTCAAACGAAAAATCAAAAACGAGTTTCGCGGCGGTCGGCGAGGCGAGGTGGACATATTCCGTAAGCAAGGTCAGCGGCGAACATCTGATGTACAGTTATTACAAGGAAAAAGGGTTTCCGTGCGTGACAATCAGACCGTTTAATATTTACGGACCGGGACAAATCGGTGAGGGCGCAATACAGATATTTATTAAGAATGCGGTGAAGAACAAAACGATTGAGATACACGGAGACGGCGACCAGATAAGGTCGTGGTGTTATATTGACGATATGGTGAACGGCATAATGCTGGCAATAACAAATAAAAATGCAGTCGGGGAAATATTCAACATTGGAAATCCGAAAGGGACAGTTACAATAAGTTCACTTGCTGAAAAAATTGTTGTCCTTACCCGTACGAAATCAAAAATTGTTTATGTACCGAAAAATTATGTTGACGTCGAACTGCGGATACCGAGTATAGAGAAAGCAACGGAACTGCTGGGATACACTCCGAAAGTAAATCTCGATGAGGGAATAATAAAAACATACAGATGGTACAAAAAATGGCTTCAGGCGTAAAATATTTTTATCTGGCTCACGGGGTAATGGGTTTGAAATGCTTAGCACACTTGTGTTCAAGGGACATACCGCCTGAATATGTTTTCATTCACAAAAACAGAGAATACGATAAACTTAGAGAATCATTTTTCGAGCCGGCAGAAAAACTCGCTTCAATGTTCAATCTGAATTTGATTAAGGTTGATAAAATTTCAGAGCACAGGGATAATATAGCGGAATGCAATCTCGGGATATGCATCGGATTTATGGAAATCCTGAATGAAGATATTTTCGGACTGCCCGAACTCGGAATTCTGAATCTGCATTGCGGAAAACTGCCGGAGTACAAAGGTAGGGCTCCTATTTCGAGGGCGATAATGAACGGAGATAAGCATATTATCATAACCCTTCACAGAATTGACGAGGGGATTGATTCCGGCGACATACTTTCCGAAATTGCACTGACGATTGAAGAGTCAGATGATGTTAATACAATGTATTATAAATGCTGCGAGTATGCGGGAAGATTTTTATATGATAATCTGAATCTGATAAGAAAGTTCGGATTATACGAAAACAAGGATAATTACAATAATTTATTCGTCAAACAGTTTCCACCGGGAATAGAGCCCCATAAAAAAATATCTGATGAAGAAAGAAAAATAGACTGGACGAAAGACGTTGAAAGTATTCACAATTTAGTAAGGGCACTCGCACTCCCCTACCCTTCACCGAATTTTTTATTCAGGGATAAAAAATATTTTTTATTAAAATCGAGTATAAGGTCATCGGAAACAGTTACTAATAAAACGGGGATAATATTGAAAGCTGGTTCGTGCGGGATGGAAATCGCCTGCGGGAAAGGAATTATTCTTGCAGAGAATATATCGGATGAAAACGGTAAATTTATTGATATAAATAATACATTTAAAATCGGAGATTTGCTGCAATGAAAATTATTGACGGTCACACACATATCGGAAAATGGACGGAGGTTTTTCTTAATTACTCGACAGATGTAAAAGACGCCGTGAGAATGATGAAAAAATATAATATTGATTCCGCTGTTGCAATGCCGGCAAACGATACGACAAACGAAGAACTGCTGAATCAGATAAATGAACAGAACGATTATAAATTTTACTTCTGTGCATGGATTAATCCCGATGATAAATATCTGGATAATTTTATTGACAATAATTTAAATTTAATTAGGTTTTTCAAAGTACATCCATCATTTCTGAAAAAAAGAATTACAGATGATTCATTTAAGAAATATCTTCAAATTGCGATTGACAATAAAATTCCCGTTATAGTACACTGCGGCAGATGGCAGGAAATGGCAAGTTATAAATTCCCGATAGAAACTGCAAAAAAATATCCCGAATTAAAAATTATTCTTGCCCATCTTGGCGGGGACCAGCCCAATCTCTGCATAAATGCGGCTCAGGAAATTAAAGAATCAAATCTGAAAAATGTATTTCTCGGAACGGAATCGGTAAGGGAATTTTATTTCGTTGAGCGGGTTGTGAAGATTGCAGGCGCTGAAAAGGTTATTTTCGGTAGTGATTATAATTTGTGCCTGCCAGCCACATTCATTCCTATTATCGAATCACTGAATAACAGCAATTCAGAAAAGGAGATGATTTTCAGCGGGAATATACTATCGTTAATTAATGAACAATAAATCCATACTTCATATTGCGCAGGAAAATTTCGCCGGAATGCCTTATGAATTTGTTAAAACGCACAGGAAATACGGCTGTAATTCCAGACTCGTCACGATGTACCAACCAAGCTTAGGATTTGAAGGGGATATTAATTTAAATCTGAAATTAACATCGGGAAAATTTTCTTCTTTTTACAGAAAGAAAACACAGGATGCCGAGATTCAGAAACAAGTTCAGAATTACATTAGCACAGCTATTTTTCCTTCGGAAAAACTTCAGGACAAAAAAAACAAAATAAAATACTACCGCGAACTCTCATTTTTTGAGCAGATGTATTTTTGGTACCGCGATTTTAAAAACAGCATAGTCATCGAAGAAGCGATTAATAAATACTCGCTATACAAATTCGATATTTATCACTTCGACGGAGGAATGGATTTATACAGGGATTTCAGATTTCTGAAAGAACTCAAATCGAAAGGAAAAAAAATCATTGCGTGTTATTTCGGAAGCGATTTAAGGACAAGGGGCATTTTCAGGGAAATGGATGAATTAAGCGATTTGAATTTAACGGTTGAATTCGACCACCTGTCATTGCATCCAGATATACATTTCACATATTTCCCTTTCGAATGCTGCAACACATCGGCAAAAAAATGTTTCAACAAAAAATTAAAAATAGTTCACTCCCCTACAAACAGGTTTTATAAAGGTACGGATAAGATAATCGGAGTAATTGAAAAGATAAAGAAGGATTATGATTTTGAATTTGTTTTACTTGAAAATATGAATCACGATGAAGTATTAAGAATAAAAAGAGACTGCGACCTTGCAATAGACCAGGTCGGGGGTATTGCTGGAGGTTCCGGTTACGGAAGAAATTCAATTGAAAATCTTGCAATGGGTATTCCGACAATAAGCGAATTTTCTGACGATTATCTGAAATTCATCGGGGACAATCCTTTCATTAATTCAAATATTAAAAAACTCGGGGATGTTATTGCAGATATAATAAGAAATCCCGACCGGCTAATTGATATTTCACAAAAAGGAATCGAATGGCTGGAGCGAACACATTCATATAAAGCGGTTAATGAAAGGCTGACTTCGATTTATAAAGAAAAAGAAATCATATAGGCAGATGCAGAAATCGCATTCAAAAGAACTGTTCTCACACACATTCACTTACGGAATAGGTTTATTCGTTAACAGATTTCTTTCGTTCCTATTAATTCCGCTTTATACCTATTATTTCAAGCCAGGGGAACTCGGAGTATTCAATATACTGCAGTCTTTCTGGCTCGTGATTGCAATATTTTACCTTTTCGGAATTGAAACTGCTTTCATCAAATATTTCACGGACGAAAAATTTCCGGAACTGAGAAGCAAAATATATTCGACAACGCTTATTCTGCTTTCAAGCACGTCTTTTGTTTTATCAATCATCATTTTTCTTTTTGCAGAAAATATCTCCGGCATTTTTAATTTTGAAGGTTATCCCGATTCAGCTTTCTTAATAAAAATTCTGGCGCTCGTGCTTTTTGCCGATACGATATACAGGTTTCCACTGCTTCTTCTGCGGGCGGAACTTCAGGCAAAAAAATATCTCGTACTGAATCTTATTTCTGTTTTTGTAAATCTCGGCTTCAATATAATTTTTATTGTATGGATGAAGATGGGAATCGAATCAATTTTTTATGCATACATAATCTCCTGCGCCGTAACATTAATAGTTTCGCTGTTCATTACGAAAAAATATCTTATTTTCGATTTTTCTTTTAAAAAAGCAAAAGAACTGATTATTTACGGGAATAAGTTTGTATATGTAGGTTTATTCATTTTATTTATTGATGTTTCCGACAGGTTCTTCCTGAAATATTTCACCGATGATGCAACTGTAGGAATTTACAGCGCCAACTATAAACTTGCATCGGGAATGGGCCTGATAGTAGCGGCATTTAAATTTGCATGGACTCCTTACTTCCTGAACTTATCGGATAATTCCGAAAATAAAAATATCATTTCCGGTATTTTTACAAATTATTTTTTTGCAGGATTGCTGCTCTTTCTCGGATTTGCATTTTTTATTCCGCCGGTTTTTACTTACAAGATTAACGGATTATCGCTTCTGGGTGCGGATTACTGGAGCGGATTAATTATAATACCGTTTATTCTGCTGTCTTATTTCTTTTCGGGATTGTTTTCAAATCTTAATGTAGCACCGTTCTTTAAGGATAAAACCTCTTATTTCTTTTTCGTAACTCTTTCCGGTGCGATTCTGAATTTTATACTCAATATTATTTTAATTCCGCTGCTGAATATCAAAGGTGCGGCAATATCAACGCTAATATCGTATTTCTTTATGTTCATATTTATTTATTATCTCTCACAGAAAATATATGAAGTAAAATATGACTGGAAAAAGATTACCATGATTGTTTTCGTATTCGGTGCGGGATATTTAATATCATTGCTGTTAAACAATATTCTGAATCTGACCGGGCTTTATCAGATTATTTTTAATCTTTTCATTATCACAGCCATTCTCATCATTTCCGACATAACCGGAATTTTCAAATTTAAAAAACTTCTGAAATTAAAGTATAAATAAACATTATGTTTTCCCCGTTTAAAATTATACTGCTACATTGCCGTTTTGTATTTCAGAAACTCTCTCAGATTTGAAAACGAAGAAACTCCCAAAACTTTAACAATAATATACACTACAAATTTTTCGTATGTTTTATTAACATTTTAACTTAATATCTGTTACTTCAGCAGAACAATTATTTTTACATCGGAAAAATCCTTTCCGTCGTTTATAAGTATCTTCACTAATTTGATTATTATTATTAAGAAGTAAATACAAAAATAATCAATAATTAAAGGATTTTATCTGAAGCGATATTAAATTGGGTTAATATTTACTGCTCCTGCAAAGTTAGCTGATGCCCCCAATCTGTTTTCCGCATTTTGTTATGTGCCATCCAATTGGATTCGGATATAAGAAATTTGATATTTGTAGAATGCGAGGTATTATATTCGCTTATTTTATCCATTACATATTTTATACTTGGTAACTGTGAATACGTCACTTCATCCATACTATACGAATAAAGATTTGCAGAAGAACCACCAATATAAAGAAGTTCTTCATCTATAAATTGATCATAATTAAATGGAGATGCAGCAAAAAGATTTTTTTCATCATCATCCAGAGTTGTTAATTTCTCAAACCAGAAATCAACCTGACCATACCAGTAGATTTTATAATCTACTTTACACCTTTCGGCAAGACCGTATCCCGGCATATAATTCTCATCATCTACTCCGTAATTTAAACCATCACCGGTTTTGTAACCAAAAATCTGATTTATAAAATTTCCAAATTGCTGAGTATGAAGTTCAATATAACCTCCGTTATAACCTCCTTGATAATTTAATTATCATCATATATTACCTAATACACGAAACTTGAAATTAATTCATGTCTTTCTATAAATTTTAATAAAAACACCAATGATATGACAATTTTTACAAATTTGTGATATATATTACAATATATTGAAACATATTTCAATAATACATACATTTTGTCACAAATTATGGTTTGGCACGATATTTGCGATATATATAGTAAATAATTAAAAAATTTAAAAACTAAATATAAGGAGAATTAAAAATGTCATTAGTCAGGTATAAAAAAGCAAACGATTTATGGAACGTTAACGATACGTTCAAATCAATCTTCGATCATCCGTTTTTCTCACTGAAAGACGATTCAATGAATGTTTCAAATTTCACACCGAGAACAAGAATAACTGAGGACAGGGACAATTTCTACATTAATATGGAAATGCCCGGAATCTCCAAAGATGATTTAAAAATCTCACTTGAGAACAATGTTCTTTCAATAAGTGGTGAAAAGAGACAGACACAAAAAACTGAAGATACTAATCTGATTATGAATGAGATTTACTACGGTGAATTTTGCAGAAGTTTCAATGTTACCAATGAAATAAAAGTTGACGGAATCGAAGCTGATTTCAAAGACGGAATTTTAACCGTGACCTTACCGAAGGTTGAGGAAGCAAAGCCGGTAGTGAAAGAAATAAAAGTAAAGTAGTAATGTAATAATTCTTTCCGAGCAGAAACCCGGAAAGAATTGATAATATGAATTCAGAAAATTTAAAAAATTAAAAAATCAGGACTACCCTGACAGTAAGAAATTTCTGTCAGGGTAAGTACTTAACAGAAAGGAAAAAATTTAATGGGAAAAATCATAGGAATTGATTTAGGAACGACAAATTCTTGCGTTTCCGTGATGGAAGGAAATGACCCGGTTGTAATTCAGAATTCGGAAGGAACGAGAACAACTCCGTCTGTAGTTGCATTCACAAAAACAGGCGAAAGGATTGTAGGCGAGCCGGCAAAGAGGCAGGCAGTCACGAATCCCGAGAATACTGTTTATTCGATAAAGAGATTCATGGGCAGACGTTATGATGAAGTTACAGAAGAAATGAAGGAAGTACCTTACAAGGTTATAAGAGGTGAAAATGACGTAGCCAGAGTTGAGATTCTTGATAAAAGCACAAATCAGAAAAGAGTATATTCGCCTCCAGAAATTTCCGCAATGATACTGCAAAAGATGAAAAAGACGGCGGAAGATTATCTCGGTCAGCCCGTAACGGAAGCAGTCATCACCGTACCGGCATATTTTAACGATTCACAGAGGCAAGCAACAAAGGATGCGGGAAAAATTGCAGGACTTGATGTAAAAAGAATTATAAACGAGCCGACTGCAGCGGCACTTGCATACGGACTTGATAAGAAACAGAAGAATCATAAAGTAGCAGTTTATGACTTAGGAGGCGGTACATTTGACATATCCATACTGGAATTAGGTGAAGGCGTATTTGAAGTTAAGTCTTCCAATGGAGACGGACATCTCGGAGGCGACGACTTTGACCAAAGACTGATAGATTATCTCGCGGACGAATTCAAAAAGAAAGAAGGAATTGATTTAAGAAAAGATTCCATGGCATTGCAGAGATTAAAAGAAGCGGCGGAAAATGCCAAGAAGGCATTATCCTCGAGTGCACAAACCGAAGTAAATTTGCCTTACATAACTGCTACTGCGGAAGGACCGAAATTTTTGCTTGAAACCATAACACGTTCAAAATTCGAATCATTAATTTCAGACTTAATAGAAAGAACAGTCGGACCTTGCGAGAAAGCACTATCTGATTCCGGATTCTCCAAGAGCGATATTGATGAAGTAATACTTGTCGGCGGTTCAACCAGAATCCCGTTCGTTCAGGAGACAGTAAAGAAAGTATTCGGAAAAGAGCCGCACAAAGGAGTAAATCCTGATGAGGTCGTAGCAGTAGGAGCAGCGATTCAGGGCGGAGTACTTGCAGGTGATGTATCTGATGTATTATTACTTGATGTTACGCCGTTATCACTTGGAATCGAAACACTCGGCGGAGTAATGACCAGATTAATTGATGCAAATACCACAATTCCGACGAAGAAATCGCAGGTATTTTCAACAGCATCAGACAACCAGCCCTCAGTAGAGATACACGTTTTACAAGGTGAGAGACCGATGGCGCAGGATAACAGGACACTCGGGAGATTCCATCTTGAGGGGATTCCACCTGCACCGAGGGGAGTACCGCAGATTGAAGTTACATTTGATATTGACGCCAACGGAATATTACACGTACTTGCTAAAGATTTAGGAACAAACAAGTCTCAGGACATCAGGATTACACATTCCTCAGGATTAACAGAACAGGAAATCGAGAAAATGAAGAGAGATGCAAAAGAGCATGAATCCGAAGACAAGAAACGCAAGGAATCGATTGATTTAAAGAATCAAGCAGACTCGATGGTATTCCAGGGTGAAAAGCAGTTAAAGGAATTTGAAGGTAAGATTAATCAGGAGACAAGAGCCAAAATACAAGCCGCCATTGACAGATTGAAAGAGGCAGCAAAAGGTGACAATGCGAATGAAATTAAATCCGCAATAGAAGGATACAATGCAGCATGGAACGAAGCATCATCACAGATGTATTCACAGGCAAAGACAGAAGGACCTCAGCAGCAGCAATCAACAGGTCCTGAGCAACAGGCTGGCGGAGAACAGGATGACGGCAAAGTAGAGAATGCGGATTTTGAAGTTATGGATGATGATAAAAAATAGGAACCGTAAGAGAATATAATATAAAAGGTTGTGCGGTTTTCCGCACAACTTTTTTTTTAAGAAGAGATTTGTTTAACCCTAAGACGCAAAGGAAACAGTGACAAGTAACAAGCGGAAAAACCAAAATAAAAATAATAGAACTAAATTCTCACAGAGAAGTAAATAAAAAAATATATTTATCCATCAGCAGCTACGAGTGCAGCAACCGCGGATGATGCGAATTAGTGTATTCGGTGTTTAGAATTGCTTAATAAAAAATACTTAAAATTTGTTCATTAACAGATTGTTCATTCCGGAGAATTTTTCGAGATAGTCGTCGTAACTTCTTCGGATTATATCGAAGGCTTCTTCTCTGCCATACACGTGTGTGATTTCGCAGATTCGTTTTTCTTCCCCCGGAGCCTGCTTATATGTCAGGAAATAATGTTTTATTCTGTTGATAAGAGAATCCGGACAGTCGGATATATCGTTCCATCCGCCGAACACATTATCTTTATACATAACGGCGATTATTTTATCGTCTGCTTCATTCCCGTCTATCATCCTTAATCCTCCGACAGGAGCAGCGCTAAGAATAATATCATTATGAGTAATAACTTTTTCCGTAAGCACACAAATATCAAGCGGGTCACCGTCACCTCTAATCCCTTTGCGACCTGCCTTTTCACAGCATAGTTGTCCGACCCTGTCACCGCAAAATGTCTGAGGGATGAATCCATAAGGTGTAGGACATACATTAGAATACAACTGCGGTCTGTCAATTTTCAGATATCCGCTCTGCTTGTCAAGTTCGAACTTTAGAGTATCGGTCGGTACAATCTCTATATATGCTGTAACAACATCAGGAAAATCCTTTCCTTTATGAACACCATGCCATGGATGTGCTTTTAAAATTAACCTTATTTCCTTCCAGATTTTTTCCAAAGAATTATTTTTCATAATTAATAGTTTATCATGATGTTAACTCCAGTGACTTTTTAATTAAATCTTCCGTTGATAACTCCGAAGACCTGTTATATTTCAGTACTTCGCGGATTAACCTTTCCGCTTCCCCTCTCGAATATCCCAGGGTCATTAATGCCGTTAATGCTTCAAGTCTTGTCTGTTCACCCGACGCAATTTCAGGAACAGACTGAATATCAGAAATATCGTCAGTATGAAGTTTCAGGATTTTATCTTTCAAAGTAGTTGAAATAATTTCCATTTTCTTAGCTCCGATACCGGGAATTTTCAGATTCGAGTTTGTTTTTCTTCCCATAATCAGAGCGATAATTTCCTCAAATCCCACATAAAGAAGAATGTTATGTGCCGATTTCGAACTTATACCGCTCACTGTAATCAGCAGTTTGAAAATCTCCCGCTCCTTCTCATCGAAAAAGCCGTAGAGTGTCATAGCATTTTCCTTCACGTCAAGGTAGGTTAACACGAATACTTCCTCGCCCGTTTCCGCAATATTTTCCGAAAGTTTTTTTGAAATAAAAATCTGATACCCCACCCCTGAGCATTCAAGAATTAAACTGCCCTGACTTTTTTTTAATATTCTGCCTTTTAATGATGTAATCAATTTCTAATTATTTAAAATTTTTCCGGGATTCTGATTAACATAATTCAGCCACATTTTTTTTGAGTTTTTTTTCATTCCTCCCTTATATAAAAGAATATTCCCGGATATTGAATGAAAATGACAAATTGCTGCAGCGAGAGCGTCGTATGAATCCATATATTTCGGTTCTTCCTTAAATTTGAGCATTCTTCTGATATAATACTTCACATCCTGCTTTGTAGCTGCCCCGTTTCCCGTAACAGACCTTTTAATTTCCCTCGGTGAATATTCAAATATTTCAAGACCGCTGTTAAGTGCCGATATAATTGCCACTCCCCTTGCCTGTCCGAGTTTCAATGTTGATTGTATATTCTTGCTGTAAAATGCTGTTTCAATTGAAAGATGTTCAGGTCTGAATTTATTAATTTTTATTATGCACAAATCATAAAGGAGTTTCAATCTATCGACGACAGGTTTTTTTGTATTAAGTTCAAAAGCATCAAAATCAATTAATTTCAGATAATTCCCGGCAAACTCAATCAGTCCGACGCCAGTTACAATCGAGCCGGGATCTATCCCTAATATAATCATAACAGGAATTTAAAATTCGAGATTAGAATATACATTCTGAACGTCGTCGTGTTCTTCAACCGCTTCAACAAATTTAACAACATCTTCAACACCTTTCTCATTGAGGGTTATGGTATTTTTTGCGACGAACTGCAGAGAAGCCGTATCTATTTTAAATTTATTCTCTTCGATTGCCCTTCTGACTTTTTCAAAATTTTCAACTGCGGTAATAACTTCAAAAAATTCGGTTTCATCTTTCAGGTCATCGGCTCCCGCTTCAAGAATTACCTCCATCAATTCGTCTTCCGTAAGGTTTTCCTTCTGAACGAGAATTACGCCTTTTCTTTCAAACATCCAAGCAACCGAGCCGTTCTCACCCAGGCTCCCATTATATTTAGAAATCAGATGCCTGAGTTCGGCGACTGTCCTGTTCCTGTTATCTGTAACAGATTCGATTAAAACTGCTACTCCGTGCGGAGCATACGCTTCGTAATTAATTTCTTCATATCTTACACCTTCCAGTTCACCTGTCCCTTTCTTTATTGCACGGTTAATATTATCCTGCGGCATATTACTGGCTTTCGCATTCTGGATAGCGAGTCTAAGTCTCGGATTACCTTCCGGATTACCGCCGCCGTCGCGTGCCGCGATTGTAATTTCCTTAATAATCCTGGTAAAGACCTTCCCTCTTGCCGCATCGGTTGCGGCTTTTTTACGTTTAATGGTCGCCCATTTTGAATGTCCGGACATAGTATAATATAAATTATTTTTGAAATCTATTTAATCGTAATATCTTTTATTTTTAATTTTGCATATGGCACATTGTTCCAGTAATTTATATCAATCGAATAACATATATCACACAATGCCTTATCTTTGATTTCATCGCGGTAAGCATTTGAGTAAGGAAAAAAAGTATCAACTGATTTTCCCGAGCTCACTTCTCTTACTCTGAACAAGTGCGCATAATTTTTTAAAGTTCTTATCTGACCTTCAATTTCCACATCACGTGTCATAAATACCGGCAAGGGATTACCCGGACCGTACGGTTCAAAATAATTCAATACATTCAGAAATACAAAATCAATATCCGAAAATTTTATTTCCGAATCAATTTTTATCACGGGAGCAGAGTCCTTTATTTTTACATATTGAGAAGACAAAATATTGAATTTCTCTCTGAATTTATCAATATTATCAACCGGTATTTCGAGTCCTGCCGCATGGCAATGACCACCGAACTGAATAATATATTCTTCACAGGATTTAAGTGTTTCATATATATTGAATCCGTCAACGCTGCGGGCACTGCCTTTAGCAACATCGTTAATTGTTGTCAGAACTACAGACGGCAGATTATATTTTTCCACAAGCCGTGCCGCGACAATACCGACAACTCCCGGATGCCAATCTTCCTTATGCAGGACAATCGAATATGGATATTTTTCCATATATTGTTCTTCATAGATTTCAATTGCCTGTTTTGTAATTTCCTGGTCCATTTCACGCCTGTCACTGTTGGTATCATTAAGTTCGGATGACAACTGTTCAAGTTTAGTATCGTCTTCGCAGGTTAAAAATTCGAATGCCCGTCTTGCATCACCCATCCTTCCGACAGCATTCAATCTCGGTGCAATGGAAAATATAACTGTGGTCGTATTGATTTCCGACCCGTTAGTCTTAAAATTTTCGATTAATTTTTTTACTGAAGGTCTCGGTTTTGAATTCATAAGGTCGAATCCCGACCTCACGAGTATTCTGTTTTCATCATTCAAAGGTGCAATATCGGATGAAGTTGCAAGTGCAACAAAATCAAGCAGGTTAAAAGGTAAATCCGGTTTACCAATTTTCCGTGAGACTGCCTGAAGCAGTTTAAATGCGACACCTGTACCACAGAGGAACTTAAACGGATAACTGCAATCCGCTCTTAACGGGTCCAATACCGCCAGTGCATCCGGAATAACTTCCGGCGGTTGATGATGGTCGCAGATAATGAATTCTATCCCGTAAGTTTTTGCAAATTCAATTTTCTCGGACGCAGTAATACCAAAATCAATCGCCACAATAAGTTTAATACCTTTTTCGTTCGCGTATTTAATGGCACTTTCGGATATTCCGTACCCTTCATTCTCACGGTCAGGTATATACACTTCCGTATCAATTCCGAAATTTTTCATAAAGAGATAAAACATAGAAGCACCACAGGTACCATCAACATCATAATCGCTGGTAACCATTATAGTTTCTTTATTCCTTATTACCTGGAGTATACGGTTACAGGCAACATCACAATCCTTCATTAAAAAGGGGTCGTACAATTTATTTAACTGCGGTTTAAAGAATTTCAGAATATCAAGATGGTTGGTAATCCCTCTTAGGTAGAGAAGCCGAAGAAAAACATCCGAAAGTTTTACTTTATCTTTTACGTCAGCAACGAAATTATCATAAGCAACAGTACTGCCATTTCCCTGCTCCGGCTCCGTTTTTTTTAATTCCCAAATTTTTTTCAATTTTAGTCATATTAATTTCTTTAGTGCTCAAAGAGGGACTCGAACCCTCACCTTAAAACCTAAGACTGCACCCTGAATGCAGCGCGTCTACCAGTTCCGCCATTTGAGCGTTTTATCTGCACTAAAATCAAATATTTAATCCGGGTATATAAATACCTTTTATATGGGAATTTATACAATGAATAAAGAAAATTCAATTTGAAAAATTTTCCCTAAAAAATTCTCCATAATTTACCTGATACACCCATAATCTCATAAATGAATTCCCAATCAATTTAATCAGCAAGTATTTATAAGACCGGTTAAACCGGAATGACAAGAATAATCATTAGTTCAACCGAAAAGAAAAACAAATGCTCTGAATTTCATTTCTTTATAAATCAATTTAATTTAATTTATGGAAGATAACATAATTTATATATGATTAGTGTTTCAAATCTGAATAAGACTTATCCAAACGGGGTTCAGGCATTGAAAAATGTTTCATTTGAAATTAGCAAGGGTGATATCTGCGGATACATCGGGACAAACGGTGCGGGAAAATCTACAACAGTTAAAATAATATCGGGTTCACTCAATTTTGATTCCGGCAAAGTACGGGTTAACGGAATCGACGTAAAAGAAAAACCCGTTGAAGTCAAGAGGATTACCGGATTTGTGCCGGAACTCCCCAACATGTTCAACTCTCTTACTCCGCTTGAATTTTTTGATTTCGTCGGAAAAATCCGCGAACTCGATTCCAATATTATTTTGAGAAGATATTCATACTTTGCCGAATTGTTTGATTTCAAGAATTATCTTAACCTCCCCATCGGAAAAATTTCCAAAGGCAACAGGCAGAAAATTCTAATAACTTCATCTTTAATTCACAATCCGGATATTATTTTATTTGACGAACCACTCAGCGGGCTTGATGCAAACAGTATAATACTCTTTCAGGATATGACGGAAGAACTTGCAAGAAAGGGAAAAACCGTCCTGTACTGCTCGCATTTACTTGATATGATAGAAAAAATTTCATCAAAAATTATCATTATTGAAAACGGTTCAATTATAATTGACAAACCCGTAAATGAATTAAGTAATACCGAAGGATATTCGAATCTGGAAAATCTCTTTCGCGATTTAAACAGGGACTCAGAGTCCAAAAAATTCGTATATAAGGATGCATTTGAATAAATATCTGTCCGCTTTTGTTTTTCTGCTTTTCATAAATACTTCCACTGCTCAATATGCAACTTCTGACGCTGATACGAGTTACCGACATAATTTTTTTTCAACCGATTTAATCAACAACATTAATTCGGCAAATCTCGTTACAAAATTAAATGCAAACATTCCTTATAAAAAATTCAGTTCCATTTTCAGAGCGGAATATAACTCCGATGTAACAAAGCTTGACGAAAATTTTGCAAGAGATTTCATAACAACTAACTTTAATTCGGACTATATAATTAATTCCAAATTTTCCGGCGGAGCGGGATTTCAAAGCAAGTCTTTATCTGACGATAAAAATATAGAAGTAAACAAAGTCAAAAATTCTTATTACTATCTAAACTTTAACTACAAACCTGCGGATAACATAAGGCTTAACACAAAAATCGGCATAAAAAACGATGAACAAATCGGAGAAAGTACATCCGGGGTAAGCGGGAATCTCAACACCGAAGTTGACAGATTAACGCTCAGTAATTTTCTTATTTCCGGCAGGATTAATTTAATGAATGAAAATCTGATACAGAAGAAAAATCATATTTATGAAATCAACACTTCACTAGTCCGATATTTCGCAAACAACTCTGAGAACAATCTAATTATCAAGGCACATAACCATAAAAACGATTTTTTCCTGCCTGCCACACTAAGCATACTTCAGCAGTACAACATCTCCCTGAACACACAGACAAGAGAAGAAAACCTTATATACATACAGGATGATTTAAAATACACATTTCTGAGAAATCTCAGGTTACATATATCGGGTTCTGCTATAAGCAGGGGTTATTACAATGAATATAAATACAAACCCGAAGGCAGCAGTGCTATTTACGAAAACATATACGACACAAAAGTACACGAAAACAGGTTTGAAGCGAGTGCAAAAGTTGATTTCGCATACAGGAAATTTCTGACTGATTTCAAAGTATTATTTTCCGAAAGGTCAGAGGTTCACAATCTTATAAATTCAGAAAATTTACTACCCCAGCAAATCCGCGACCTAGAGAAAACAGAGGAGAACAAAAACAGTTCCAGTAGAATTTCATCTGTTATGCTGAATTTTTATCTGCCGGTTACAAATCTTCATACAATTCAATTTTCAGGTTCATCAACAATGCTCAGATACGATACAGACTCGAAGGAAAATTCCGATGACAGGGATGAACTTTACTTCAATACTTCGGTTTCACACATTTACAATAATTTAGACAATTTCAATTTAAAGACATCATTCGAGTATAATCTGACAACTTTAAGTTACATCCTCAAAGAAAAAAGCGCCAATAATAATTCAAACAAAATATACAGACTTACTTCAAGGAGCGAGTACAAACCATTCAGCAATCTGCACACAATAAATTCATTTCAGGTACTTGCAAATTACACGGTATATAAATTCGAAGATGTTCTTTCTCAGGTTCAGAGTTACATATTCAGACAAATGCAAATATGGGATACAACCCGTTACGACATAACAAGTAACATTTATGCAAATTTCGACGGAAATTTAAGAATATACGAGCAGGGACAATACAACGACGAAAATTTTTCCATTAAACCTTCGAATTATTATGTTGAAAGCCTGGTTGATATGAGTCTCAACTATAACTATGAAGTAATCACCGTTGGAGGAGGATACAGATATTTCCTGCAGGACCAGTATATATATACAGACGGCGTAAAAAACCTGCTGAGGTCATATAAAAATCATGGACCTTTTCTAAATATATCATTCCTGTTTTCAAACGGTTCGCTAATATTTTTAAATGCCGGCAGGGATACATTTGAGACAAGCGATAATCCTATTAAAAATAAGTCAAACTACTTAAATTTAAGAGTAATCTGGAAAATTTAAATCCGTTATATGAAAGACAAGAAAGTTAAAAGTTATAAATTTGAAAGCCGCAGAAGAATAATAAACGACGTCGAGAGAATACTGACCGATATGAATGAAGAAATGAAGATACCGGAGGATAAATTTGTCAATTTTCAAATAGCAGTTTCGGAAGCACTGATAAACTGCATAGTACACGGTAATCAAGAAAATATTAATAAATCCATTTTCGTTAAAATTGAAAACCTGAAGGATTATTTAAAAATTTACGTAAAAGACGAAGGCAGCGGATTTGATTTCAACGATATCCCTGACCCGACCGATACAGACAATTTATACAAAGAACACGGAAGGGGTATCTTTATAATAAAATCACTCGTTGATAATTTAGAAATAAATTCAGGAGCCAAAGGAACTGAGTTTATCCTTACAATGAACAAATAAAAAGGAGCAAAAAAACACATTAGCAAATCTTCGAACACACATTAATATTACTTACCTTAAAAAACTAATTAGTTAATCCTTAAAAATCTTTTAACATATTGTTTAAACAATATGTTGTATCAATTTTTCACTTGTTTTTATTACAAGAAATT
>JAFGII010000023.1 GCA_016929695.1 Ignavibacteria bacterium | reverse complement strand
ATTGGCTTTTTGACATTTACAAATATAAGCAAAATATTCGAATGATTTCGCCGCAAGCGGCGGGGAATTCAACCCTTAGCGATTAAAATGATTCACACTGATTTATTCGGTAAACATGAAATATTTCATTAGTTTTCAAATTTTTTGTAAAACGGCAAAATTTATTAGAATGCAAAATATGCAGAATACGCCACGGCGGAGAATCTCACAGATTACAAGTATTATTCCATTAGGTTTCAAATAATGCGTAAAATAGCAAACTTTATTAAATCGCTGAACCCCCGGGAAAATCCCGTGGACACGGAACGGATAACAAGCATTACGCATTAGATTTATGGATGGACACAGATAAGCACGGAATAACACGGAATTTTCAAATCTATAAACATATTAGTTCCGGCTCGAACGAGTTTTTATTATCTTTTTTAGAATATATTACATTTCCATCTGATACTTCAGAAGCTGCAGACCTTCTTTTGAATCCATAGGTTTAAATCCGAATTCTGTTTCGGCTTTAAGTGTAATCAATCCTGATTTCAGTGGGCGTTGTGCTGGTTGTTTTAAATCGGATGTAAGAATTGGGTTTATCAGCAATTTATCAAAATTAAATACGTCACATAAATTATACGTAAATTCCAGACGCGAAATGATATCTTTGCCGGCAATGTTATAAATACCATAAACATCAAGTTCGGCGCATTTCAGAATACCATACGCCAGGTCATCAGAAATAGTAGCATTACCAATCTGGTCTGTAACAATATTCACCGGATTTTTTGCAGATAATTTATTAATAAGCCAGGTAGCAAAATTAGGTTTGACTTTGATTCCAACTCCGTATAATACTATAGTTCTAACAATAACAAAATCTATTCCGCTTGTAGTCAAAGCATTTTCACCGGCAAGTTTCGACCTGCCGTAAAAAGAAATCGGATTTGGAACTGCATCTTCCATATACGGACCGTTTTTACCGTCAAATATATAATCAGTAGAAATATGAATTACTTTGGCATCCGAAATTCTTGATGCAATAATAAGATTTTTTACCGCATCCACATTTAACTTCCAGCACAATTCCCGTTCAAACTCGGATTTATCTACATCCGTAAAAGCAGCACAGTTAACAATTATATCCGGATTGTGCTTCTTTACTATTTTTTTTACATTTTCTTTTACCGTAATATCAAGTTGTTCATAGTTGAAGGAATTATTCCTGTCCATGAAAAGTTCCGGTTCAACGGAAGTAGGAATTAATTCAAAATCAGATTCTCTGGAAAAAATTGTTACAACCGCCTGTCCCAATAAACCGTTTGCTCCTGTAATTAATACTTTTGCCAAAATAAAATTAAGTTTTTAAAATTTATCTGAGTTTATACAATTCCTCAATTCCCTCCAGAGACGTTTTATAAGAAGATATTCTTGTTGCATAATAGAGACTTTTTATAAAATCATTATTTCTACAATAATCTATCGTAAAAGCAGATGCAAAAACGTCCCCGCATCCTGTAGAATCTTTAAACTTTGGATTTTCTATTGCACTTACATCATATTTATCAAGGTCAAAAAATAACTGATTTCCAAAACTCTTTTCTTTTTTTACATATCCCGAAACCCCTAGTTTACCCTTAGTTATAATAACACCTTTAACATTATTCTTCTGGTGTATTAAAATTTCCTCAACCACTCCGTATTCATTTTTCTTGATTCTTGACATTGATTTAACTTCAAATTCATTCATTTGAATAATATCTGCACTTGAACACCATTTACGCCATTCCTGAAGGTTTGTATATTCCCTTGTTCCGTCTTTGTTTGTACTCATTACAAGATTGTGTATATCAATATGAATATATTTTTGAAAGTTTTTCCTAATTTTTATCATAGTATCCAAAGTAATATCAATGCCTGAAATCATATTAACTAAAACTGCATCAGATTCAGTGATAAATCTTTCGATTTTTTCATATTCAAGTGTATAAGTGGGGGCTGTTGAAGTTTCCATCCTTGCCGAATGTCCCGAATAATACATATTATAAAAAAGACTGACTTTTCTTGTCGGATGGTCGACTTTATAAACACCGTCGAGGTTAATATTAGAATATTCTTTCAAAATATTAATAACATTTTCGTGTTCATCGCCGCCAAGATTCATAACAGGTTTTACAATATCATCATGATTAGCAAGAACAGCAAGAGAAATAACGGAATATAAAATCCCGCCGTAACCGGTAATAACTTCGCCGTCATATTTATGAATCAGGTCGACACAGGGTTCACCTATTACTAAAAACTGCATTTTTGAACGTGTTTAATTTAAATTATAAAATATTACTTACCAAAAACTTCACGCAGTCTTTCTCTTGCGGATTTTTTAGCATTCAGACCGCCAAAATTAATTGTCAGACCACCCTGATGAGTAAAACCGAGGTCAGGATGATTTTGAATTGCATAATCAATCTGGAATAAACTGTAACTAAATCCAACACCGGCAGAGAAATTTGTCGGTTCACTTCCTATACCGGCACGAATATCAATATATTCAATAATAGTATATTCAAATCCTGCTCTGAACGAAAACGGATATTTAACATCTTTTTCCATTTCAAGGGCAAACAATAAATCGGTTCTGGGTTGAATTGTAAAACCGGTTCTATAAACCTGTGTTATTCTTTCTTTCGATTCACCGATTTTTGACCCTGTCAGATTTTTACCAAAAAAGCCCCATTTTAGAAAACTTGTTAAATATGCCATTGTTCCTATATCAACTCCGAATGACGAAGCAGAATTATAATTTTTTATATTTAAATGGTAAAAGTTCAGGTTTATACCATAATAAATCTTATTTCTAAAACTGTTACCATATGAGACAAGTCCCGTGATTTCCCTGTACAAGTCAAAACCGTAAGTTTTAACTCCGGCTCCGAAAGTACCTATTTTTGTCGGTTCGGCATAAGAAAATGATGCAATAGAAAGCTCGGATAGACCGTATGGTGCAGGACTATAATAAAAAGATACTTCCCTGTTCGTTAATTGTGCCAAACCGGACGGATTATAAAAAACCGCAATGGAATTATCGGCAATTGATGTAAATGATCCGTTTAAAGCAGCAGCACGCGCCCCCGCATCCGTATTCTCAAACTGTGCATTTGAAACATTTGCCGATAAAAACAATATAAATAATATGAAGTATTTCAAAATAATATTTATCACTTATTTGAATTGATTATTTAAAATAAGAATTCAAAATTTAATAAGAAATAAACTTTATAAGTATATACATATAATTAAAATGAGAAAAATCTTTAAAATATTTTTAATTATTTCATTATTAATGTTGATTTCAGAAACTGTCCGGACTCAGGATTTTGCCGCCACAGTAATTGTAAATTTCGAGGCATTACCTTCAGAGGCAAGGGACCGTCTAAGAGATTTTAAACAGCAGGTTGAGGATTATCTCAATAAAAATAAATTTGCCGATGATTTAATAAAAGAAGAGTGCAAAATTTTACTTACGCTTCAGTTTAATTTCCGCGGGACAAATGGATTTGATAATTACGAAGCACAACTTCTTGCCGGTGGACAGTGGCTTCTGGAAGATACGGTTGATATCATTCCGCCTACATATATTACAATGTTCAGATATCTTGATGACCGATGTTCATTTACTTATAACCGTGCAATGCCGTTTATTAAAAATGATGTCAGATTTGACTCGTTTTTGAGTCTGGTTGACTATTATGCTTATATTATTCTCGGATATAACGAAGATTCTTATATTCCAAAGGGCGGCAACAAATACTTTCAAAAAGCACTTGATATATGCAATAAACCAATGACAGACAGAAGAGGATGGACAGAGGGCGGGACGGGGAGACCGTCACGAGCTGAACTAGTACAGGAACTTCTCAATTCAAGAATGGAAGATTTCCGAATAGGATATTATGAATACCAAAATAAAGGAGTTGATGAAGTGTTTTTTTCACAGTCCTCGAAAAAACCTGCATTTGATGTTATAATACAGGCACTGGAAAAAATTGCAGCAGTAAAAAAGAAAGAAGTAAAAACATATAATATAGATTATTTCTTTGAAGCCAAGTCACGGGAAATTGCACAATTATTCTCATACTACGGTGACCGTTCCGTTTATGACAAACTTATGAAAATTGACCAGGCACATCAGACAGTTTACGAAGAATTCAAGGCAAAAGTAAAATAATTCAAATCTGATTTTGTTAATTATTCCCGAAACAACAGGCAAAAATACAGGCATTGACAATAGGCAGAATTATATCATAAATTCTGAAAATAAATAATGGTAAAAGAAAAACTAAAAATAAAAAATAAGTTTAATGATAATCTAACAGCCGATTTAAGATACAACGAATACGAAAACAAACTGCCTCTGCTCATATTTATTCACGGATTTAAAGGATTTAAAAACTGGGGATGTTTTCCGTATATGCTAAATAAATTTGCCGAAAATATCATTTTTGCAATTAGTTTCAATTTTTCATATAACGGAGTAGGTGAAAATGATGAAGAAATGACGTATTTTACAAGACTTGATTTATTTGCAAAAAATACATTTTCAAGAGAACTTGATGACCTTGGCTGTATTATAGATTATCTTGAAAAAAACAGAACTGAATATAATTATGATTTTGAAAATCTGGTGCTTGCAGGTCATTCAAGGGGTGGGGGAATTGCCATTTTAAAAACCGCGGAAGATAAACGGATAAAGAAATTAATTACACTGGCATCCGTTTCAGAATTTGACAGATATCCGGAAGAAAGAAAGAAGGAATGGAAAGAAAGGGGATATTTTCAGGTGCTGAATACGAGAACAAAACAATATATGCGGATGGATTATACATTGATTGAAGACCTAGAAAAAAACAGAGAAAGGCTTGATATTAAAAAGGCAGTCTCGAAATTAACGGTACCGTATTTAATTATTCACGGTGAGGAAGACCTTGCGGTGGATTATTCAGAGGCGTTAGAACTGCATTCATTAAGCAATAAAAATTTAACAAAACTCGAACTAATTGCAAATACAGGTCATACATTCGGAGCGGTACATCCGTTTGAGGGGACAACGGATAAACTGGAACAGATAATAAAATCAATTCGGGGTTTTATTTATTCTGACAATCAATTATGATGTTAAACAATTAATCAAACTTAAAAAACAAGATATAATATAAATAGAAAAAGCCGAATTTCAGCAACAAAAATTCGGCTTGAAAAAATTTACAGAATTATTATCTAACAAGAATCATCTTCTTGATATCAGTAAAATTACCTGCTGTTATCTTATAAAAATAAATCCCGCTATTCAGACCGGAGGCATCAAACACGATTTGATATTCACCTGCGGATTTTTCACTGTTAATAAGAGTTGCAACTTCTTTTCCAAGTATATCGAACACGATAATTTTTACAAAACTGTTTTCCGGGATGCTGAAATTAATATTTGTTGCCGGATTAAACGGGTTTGGGTAATTCTGGGATAAACTGAATGAATTAACAGTACTCGGAACTTCTTTAATATTAGTAGGTAAATTTTCACCGTCATAATAGACATTTGCAGGTCCTGTTGCCCAGTATGAAAAAGCACCTTGTTTAACATTGTATCCCCATTCATTATAAATTGCACAGACAGGAACAGCAGTTCCGGTTAAATTATGATTTGTCATATCACTATATACTGTACCCATCGTATTAGGTCTGCCTCTTCTTACATTCAGAGAGTCCGTATCTCCAAAAACTGAAATGCAGTAATTATTTCCTGTACGGTTTGTATCCGATGCTATCCAGGTATAATTTACGGAATAAGAGCTACCGAGAGTTGCCTCATTAGTAAAAGTAACTCCATAATTTGTTGAGAATGCATATCTTGATAAACCGGTAGTTGCCGTCGTTGTTGCACATCTGAGATATGTAATTAATATTTCATCACATCTTTCACATCTTTGGGGTATAGTAATACAGGGCTCCCTGTAAAAATATGAGGTATTAGTTGTTACGGTTTCCCAGAACCAAATTGAGGGAGGAACTACAAGCGGAATCTTAAAAAGTCTGATTTGTTTATCACCGGTAGCCCATCTTCTTTCAACTGCTATAAACACACTGTCAACTCCGACTGCATCTTTATATGCTGCTGAAGGCCAGTAGTCTTCATTACCCGAAGTATTAGTATATTCAGTAAACAAATAGGAGAAATTTGACATATAAAAATATCTCAGATTAACAAGATTACCAGGGTCAAAACCGCCGTTTTCATATTCTCCTATAATAACCCCAATATCAGTTGATGTAGATTGAAATGCTCCGTTACTAAAAGCGGAAGGCCAGCGATATTCATTTCCTGTGCCCGGGGTAGCAATGGTCACAAGAGTGGAAGTACCAGAACCATTTCCCAAAAACGAATATAACCTTAGTGATGCATTATCATTATTCACATTTGTTGTTGAATACGTGTAAAAAATAAAAACTCTCATAGAATCATTATTGGATGCATGTCTTCTTTCTACCGTCATAGATAAACCGGTAAACCACTGAGTTGAACCGCCTATAAGAGATCTTATCAATGACCAGTTTAATCCTGCGTTAGTTGAACGATAACATCTTATGCCATGGACTGAACCATTAATACACATAGCAAGATACATATTTCCGTCCTCACCCAGTTTTAAATCAAGAGTCCTTCGGGTGGGAGATATCGAACTGCCTTCATAAACAAGTATATCGGAACTCATCCAATCAGGATTATATGGCGGATTATTATTCCCAACTATTTCCGTTTCCCCCGGCATAAATCCGTAAGTACAATTTGCCGGGACACCATTGCTGTAATTTGAATTAATAATGTTCATAATTCTTTCTTCTTCAGCAAGGTTTTCGGTTTTATTTGCTATTTCAAGTTGGTCAAGCAAATATTGAGGTACCTGTTTACCGTTATTATTTACATTGTTTAGTTCTCCCTGCAAATCACTTTGAGTACCCCTGTAAACCGTTTTTGATTCCGAGTTAATATCAGTTTGTGAATAAACTGTTACTGCCGTTAACAGCAGAGCAACTGCAAAAAAGGTAGTAAATTTTCTCATAAATTTTATCTCCTCATTAATTAGGGTTTACTGAAAAAGTAGGGATATATTTGCTTTTGAAAAAATTATATTTTCAAACACAGAGATTTTTTTCAATAATTT
>JAFGII010000022.1 GCA_016929695.1 Ignavibacteria bacterium | reverse complement strand
TTGATATACGCCATCTTCCTTATTTCCGTATAACTCCCCGCCGTGTATCTGTAATAATAAATTCCGCTTGTAAGATTTTTCAGTGCCGCATCGAAATCCGCCTGATATTTCCCTGCGGGCAGGATTTCATTCAGTAATATACTTACTTCCCTGCCGAGCATATCATATACTTTAATTGATACGAACGTATTTTCTTTCAGGTCATAATTAATTTTTGTTGAAGGATTAAACGGATTCGGATAATTCTGATATAGTTTATTTTCAACCGGGATTTCCGTTCCTATTTGCGTAATACCGACCGCAGGAGACCATCTTGCTGTTTCCACAATCGCGCTGAAAATATTAACACTTACTACCGTATCATTTCCCGTACTGTCCGGAGATGTATATGAACCCGGTCCTGCGCCGTTCCATCCTCTGAACTGATATAACGTGTTATTATAAGTAAAGAATTTTGAGTTAACTCCAAAAACAGCAGATAAAGAAGAATCGGTAAATGTATTGTTGCCGAAAGAATTACCGACAAAGGAATTCACAATTAATTTATACTGCACTTTATAAAATGCGGTTAAATAAAGGTCTTCGTTAACCGTAACATTGTGAGTTGTATCACCATTATCAGACCAGTTTAAAAACACATATTTAGTACCGCCGACGATTTTCGGACTGATTGCTTCTACATTCACAACGGTTGAATTAGGAACGACAAATGCCTGCCTTGTATTATACTGCGTTCCGTTTACTTTATAATCAACAATGCTTTCCCTGTTAGTCCCGACGGATAAAACCGATAAGTTCATATAAAGTTCAATAATTCTTTTATGAACGGGTGTACCGTTAAGACCGGCACCGCTTAATGTAATTTTATACAATCTCGTAGTTACATTTCCGACAGCTTTTATTTTCAGAAAAACTGAATCCGGGAAAGAGGTAATAGAATCTTTCCCGTTCTGGAATCCAATCTGCAAAGTACCCGACTGCGGAAGTGTATCCACCGAATAAGTAAATTTAACTCTTTCGCTGTAAGGTCCTTTAATTGCCGGAACTTTTACCGTTATTGTTGCACTGTCATTATTAACGAAAGATAATTTTGAATTGCTTACCGTCATTGCGAAATCAGGATAATACCCGGTATAACTCCCGAGATTATTATCCCTTGCATCCATCCATACGTGCCATGCGGTATTATCTCCTACAGGATTGTTTCCGATATAATCGCCTATATAATTTGCCTGACCCGAACCCTGACCGACTGCCATGTTATTAGGATTAAAAGAGGTGTTCGATACGGAAACATTCGGAAGAAATGAAACACCTCCGTTTGTCGAAATAGCCGAGTACATTTCAGTCATCAGATTATTATTCGGGTCAATTCTTGAATCGTACCACGTAACAATCACTCTTCCGTTGTTATCAACGGATATCGCGGGCATCCACTGGTCGGTATCTGTATTATCGTCATTAACTTTTAAAGGTGCCGACCAGGTCGCACCGTAATCAGTTGAACGGACTAAATATACATTTGCCTTGTCGGGTCCTGAATTGGGATTAGCGGCATATACAATATAAACATTCCCTCTGGTTGAAGTATAACTGTTATCGGCTGCCATGCGGGGCATGTAGTCGCACCTGATGCAATTCTTAACGGTATATCTGCCGTAGCACACCGTACCGGGACCGAAAATATAGGGTGTTGCAAGTACATAAGCGCCGAATGTTTCACCGCCGTTAGTTGACCTGTAACATATTATATAATGACCGAGTGTTGCCGCAAAATAAACACTTCCTCCCTGAACCGAACCGTTCGGTCCGACTGCAACATAAGCGCCCTGGTCACCTGCAAGTGTTGTAGGAGTTGCCCAGTTCACGCCGCCGTTGGAACTGCGTGTAATTCTCATACCCGATGAACCGAACTGCCGCCAGGCGGCATATAACCTGTTACTGTACGGACCCGCCGTCCGGTCTGCGGTAATCCATTCTTTATCTGCTAATCCGACGGTTGTCCCATAAACGCTGTATGGCGGCGACCAGTTAACGCCCTTATTTGTTGATTTAACCAGAGCCAGTCCGTAAGTAGAACCGTTCTGATACAGGGTGACATAATAAACATTTCCAAGACTGTCATAGGTTAATACAGGGTCACCGAGAACTCCGTATCCTGAAAAACTCGGATTATTTTTCGTCCAGTTGAATCCGTCAAGAGTATAATATAAATTGTTAATGTTAAAAGCACATACTGCATTTAAGGGGTCGTTAGGATTTGTTACAATGTATGGCTCACCAAAGTCCACTCCAAGATAGAAATTATCAAAGCCGTTTATAGTTTTTACTACAGCATCAGTTTCTTCACCCGGCATAAAATACTGCGGAGGAGGTATAACGACAGAAGGCAGTTTGCTGTAATCAGGTCTCTCTACCTGCGCATACGTGAACACAGGAATTATAAGAAGTAAAACAAAAAATAATTTTTTCATATAAAGTTTTAAGATAAAAAATAAAACAAATATAACTTAATCTATATTTAATTTATACAGTTTTAAGCAATTTTAAAATAATTTTGTAATTTGCTATTTGTTATTTGTCATTTGCTCTCATCCCTAACTTGTTTCGTGGTCTAAGAAATTGTTTGTTTTTTCTTTGCCCGGTCAAGCCGGAACCAATAACCGTTACTACGCTGGAGCGTAGTAACGAGAGCAGGGCTCACTTCTGGTTCAAATGCTCCGGCGTTGGAACCAATTCTTTGCCATTTTACGCAGAATTTAAAAACTAATGGTATAATTGATTCTCCCGTCTCCTAACTACTTTTTCATTTGGAACTTTTTATGCAAAAATTTAATTTTTAAAAGAAACGAGTTTCTATTGTATCAAACGATTAAATTTTACATATTTAAATTAATTTAAATTATAAAGAAAGGAAAAATAATGAAAAAAATCTTAATCTTGTTAGTTTTAGTTTTACTTCCTTTTATTCTTAATTCTCAGACTCTTGAGGAAATTGAAAGAGAAGCCAATCCCGAATACACTTATGTTCAGGATAATTCCGAATTTGCACAGTTATTAAGGAATATGACTGCTGCAAGAAAATCAGGAAATACTGAACTCTTTAATTCATTTTTAAATGAATTAAATACAAAGTATTCCAATCACCCAAATGTTAAAATTACCCCACCGATGCCTGAAAACAGGGATGTTTTTATTCCTGTTCAGGTCAGTGAAAAATTAAAAGAAATTAATTCTTTACCTGACTGGGCAAACGGAGAGAACAGAATATTCGGGAGAACCGTAGGCACATCCTCTGTTGGTAATCCGAATTCATATAACCGTATGATTAGGCTCGAAACAGATACAATCGGTAATTTATTTGCAGGATTTTTAAACGGAAA
Organism: Ignavibacteria bacterium; assembly: GCA_016929695.1. Lineage (GTDB taxonomy): Bacteria > Bacteroidota > Ignavibacteria > Tepidaquicellales > Tepidaquicellaceae > Tepidaquicella. The sequence goes on along the minus strand of JAFGII010000022.1, from coordinate 6,500 downwards.
TAAGGATACTTTGTTTTTTTATAAATCCACAAATCGCGGAGTCAGCTGGACATTAATAAACGCTCTTTATTCAGGCTCGGCATATTATTATTACAGTTTCGATTTTGCACTGACAGATACTACAGGCGGATTCAAAATCGGAATGGTCGTTTCAATTGCTCCTAGTGCAACACCTTATGCGGGAACAATATATTATGCAGATATGCTTCCTGACGGCACTGGATTTGCTCCTTCCACAGTTGATGTTCCGGTATCAGGCAGAGGACATATAGGTCCTGTCATCTGCACTGACGGCTATAGCTGGTCTCCGGGCTCAACTTATTGGTATATAGCATACTCGAATTGTGATGCATCAACAGGAGCAACAAGTTTCGTTCCTGTGGCTTACACTCCTAACTGGGGCAGTACGTGGGTCAGGGATACGGCACGTTCATCCTATAATGACTATGAACTTGATATTGATTATAATTTTGATGCTGATACACTCTATGTATTACTGACAAATAATTTGACAACCACGAATGAAAATCTCAGAATCAGGCGTATTGCTTTAGGTGACTGGGGAACTAATGTTGCATGGTCGCAGTTTAATCCTGCAAGTACATCAGTCCCCGAATTCAACGGGTCAATGGCGGTTAACAGAAAAACCAATGCTATGGTTGTTACCTATACTGCAACGGAATCTTCCAATAACAACATTTTGTATTCATATACTCCCGCAGGAATTATGAACCAGTGGGTTGTAGGAAATACATTATCCAACCAGGCAAACAGTGAAACCCGCTCACACATTCAGAGCAATCCCCAGCAAAGCGGTTCATTCAGGGTTGCTTATGTATCTACCGGAACTTCATTTGACACAGTAATTTACATGAATACATTTGACGTAGCAAGCGGATTTAGTGCCCGAACAGTTGTCTCGAGAGTAAATCAGAGCACAGGCGTTCTGGCTCCCGCAGTAACCGGTTATATGTTCAACGGAACATCCGCAGGTGCCGGTGTGATTTATGCCGGTAACGGACCGACAAATATCTGGTACAATGGTTCGGATATTACAACCGAAACGAAAAATATTACAACAACAGTACCTGATAAATTTGAGTTATCTCAAAACTATCCTAATCCCTTCAACCCGAGCACTAAAATCAGTTTTGCAATTCCGCAGAACAATAGAGTAGTTATTAAAATTTATAACACACTCGGAAAAGAAGTTTCTGAAATTGTTAACGACAATTTCAACGCAGGAACTTACGAAGTTACATTCGATGCATCAAACCTTACATCGGGTGTCTATTTCTATAAAATTACTTCAGGTAATTTCACCGATACGAAGAAAATGTTATTTATCAAATAATAATAACCCTTATTCAACTAAAAAGGCTGCCCGTATCCGGACAGCCTTTTTTATTTCCTCATCCAATGAGCAGAACTCACAGGATGAGGATAATACGTAAGAAAAACTTCTGCAACTAACTTTTTTTCTTCCTCACTCCTAAACCTCCTGCTGTTAATTACTACTTACCACTTACTTCTGACTTTTGTCCCCTGTCTCCTGACTCCTGTCTCCTGACTCCTGTCTCCTGTCTACTAAAAAATCATTCTATTTCTATAAGCACATCCCCTTCAAGTATCGTATCGCCCGGTTTAACCTTTATCGCTTTTATTGTACCTTCCCTGTCGGATGTTAAATTATTTTCCATCTTCATTGCTTCCCAGGTTAATAATTTCTGCCCTGTATTTACCTTGTCTCCTACATTCACAAATACGCTTATAATCGTACCCGGTAGTGGTGCTTTGATTACACCCGCTCCTTTCTTTTCGGAGGGACTCGAAGTCTTTGCAGTTGCTTTGTGTGTTTCAGTGGAGGGCTCGGATTTCGTTCTTACTATCTGAGGCGTTTTAATAGGTTCAAGACTCTTATCAACTTCAACCTCATATTGTTTTCCGTTTACATCGAGTTTCACCTTGTTACCTTCGTAACTTGAAACATTAACGTCATAAGTGTTTTCGTTTATTTTGATTTTATAATTTTTCATCTTCCGTTAATTTTTTTTTTATTTTTAAAATGACCTGTGCAGTTTTGGCCAGACTCTCAGCCCGTATATTTTTGAACTCCACGGTGAATATGGCTTCTGGATTCTGTTTATCGTCAGGACATATTTTTCGTCGTCGTGAACTTCCTGTGTAAAAAGGTGAATTGCCGTTGCAATAGCAACCGCAATTTCATCATCTGAACCGGATTTCTCCGTTAATTTTGCATCTGATAACTGTTCTTTTTTTCCCTCTTCTTCACCCAGATCTCCGAATATTCTGTTTAATAAACTCATTTTATTATTTTTTATAATGGTAAATTAGAATGTTTTTTTGGAGGATTAATATCCTTCTTCGTATTAAGCATTTGCAATGCTCTGATAATTCTGAATCTCGTATTTCTTGGTTCAATTACATCATCTATATATCCGTATTTTGCCGCCTCGTAAGGAGTAGCAAATTTTTCCCTGTAATCCTGTTCCTTCTGTGCTATAAATGCAATTTTTTCTTTTTCATCTTTAATTTCCAGAATTTCTTTATAATACAGAACTTCTATGGCGCCTTTCGGACCCATAACGGAAATCTCGGCAGTGGGCCAGGCATAGTTAATATCGCCTCTTAAATGCTTCGAGCCCATTACGTCATAAGCGCCGCCGTATGCTTTTCTCAAAATAATTGTAATTTTCGGAACGGTTGCTTCGGCATAGGCATACAGAAGTTTTGCACCGTGAATTATAATTCCGCCGTATTCCTGAACCGTGCCGGGCAGGTATCCGGGAACATCAACAAATGTGATAATCGGAATATTAAAGCAATCGCAGAATCTCACGAATCTTGCTGCTTTTCTTGATGCATTAATATCGAGAACACCTGCAAGGTAATTCGGCTGATTTGCTACTATACCGACAGGAGCACCGTTCATTTTTGAGAAACCAATAACGATATTCTGTGCATAGTTATCCTGAATTTCAAGGAACTCGCCGTTATCAACCACCGCTTCAATTACATCAAGGACATCATAAGGTTTATTCGGGTTATCCGGTACAATTTCATTCAGCGTTTCTTCTATCCTTTCGACAGGGTCGCTGCTGGGATATAAAGGCGGCTCTTCGAGATTGTTCTGCGGCATATAACTTAGCAGTTTCCTTATGACTAAAATCCCTTCTTCTTCATCGTCCGCAACGTAATGAACAACACCCGATTTATTACTGTGAATATAAGCACCTCCGAGTTCTTCTTCTGTAACGACTTCACCCGTAACGGTTTTAACGACTTTCGGACCTGTAATGAACATATATCCTGAATTCTTCGCCATAACGATGAAATCCGTCAATGCGGGCGAATAAACAGCACCTCCCGCACACGGTCCGAACACCGCTGAAATCTGAGGAACGACACCCGAAGCAAGAACATTCCTTTTGAAAATTTCCGCATATCCGCCGAGCGATTTAACGCCTTCCTGAATTCTCGCACCGCCGCTGTCGTTAATTCCTACTATCGGCGCACCTACCTGCATTGCTTTATCCATAACTTTGCAAATTTTCTCCGCATACATTTCCGAAAGCGAGCCGCCGAATACCGTGAAATCCTGAGAAAATACATAGACAAGTCTTCCGTCTATCGTTCCGTATCCTGTTACGACGCCGTCGGATAAATATGACTGAGCATCCAGTCCGAAATCTATACACCTGTGCGATACAAACATATCAAACTCTTCAAAACTTCCCTCATCAAGAAGCAAATCTATTCTTTCACGTGCCGTAAGTTTTCCTTTCCTGTGCTGTGCTTTGATTCTTTTCTCGCCGCCTCCAAGTTTTGCTTTCTGCCTGAGGTCTTTTAGTTCCTGAATTTTTTCTTCTAAAGCCATCTGATTGAATTATATAATTTTTATTTTTTGGAATTTTTTACCAGTTGTTGTATAAACCGTCCAGAAGCATGTCCTGTTTCTCCTGTTCCGAAAGTGCATTGTATTTTTCCTGTTCTTCCCTTATCATTCTCATCCGGATTTCTTTTTCTACCTCGATTTCAGCCAGCATTTTCTTGTATTCCACTTCTCTTTTCCTTTTCAGAAATCCCGCGGCAACTGCCGGGAATAATTCCAGCAGAAGTTCTTCTTTCTCGTTCTTGGCAAGTTTTACGTCTTCAAATTCGGGTAATGAAGGATTATCCTGTTTTTTGTATTTGCTGACATCGTAAGGGGTTTCTTTCTTCGTGCCCGCAATCTTTTGCCTGAATGCGGGATTAACCGGATACGGGGTTTTTCCGTAAACACCTTTTACGAGATTAACATATTGTGTTGAAGTATTATCATAGAAAGGTTTGCCTTTTGCTTCATCAATTACGCAATATACAGCCTGAACACCGACAATCTGGCTTGTCGGAGTTACAAGCGGCGGCAGACCTGAATCGAGTCGAACCTGCGGAACGACTTCAAGAACTCTGTTAAATTTATCCGAAAGATTCGCCTGTTTTAACTGTGCAAGCATATTGGTGTACATCCCGCCCGGTATCTGTGCCATTTTTACTTTCTCATCGGGCTCGGGGAAATTAAAATATTTTTCAATTTCCCAGCAACGATGAAGCAGTTCACTGTGTTTATTTGATTTCGATGCTTCAATAGCCCCGTTAAATAATTTATTTATATTATCAGGAAGACTGTAATTTGAGATATCGAATTCAATCGGAAATTTTTTCATTTCATCGAAGTCCGACAACTCTTCTCTTATGCCTTTAAGTTTTTTGTTGATGGCTCCCACGGCATTAAGGTTAACACCGGTATCTATCTTCATTTTTTCGCAAAAAATTTGAATCAGTTCAAATGCAGGTGCCGCAGGACCTCCCGCGTAATTCATAATAACGGTATCTACAATATCCGCACCGTTGACAATGGAATTAAGTACGGATGCGAGTCCGAAACCCGGAGTGCAATGCGTATGAAGGTCAATCGGTACTTTCACTTCCTTCTTTAATTTCCTTGTAAGTTCAGCGGATACATCGGGCGGAATTAACCCTGCCATGTCCTTTATCGTGATAATATCAGCACCGAGTTTTTCAAGTTCCTTTGATTTCTGAACGAAATAATCCACAGTGAAAATTTTAGGCGGAATTTTCTTTAATCCGAAAAATCCTTTCACCTTGTCTTTGAACGGGAAATAAGGGTCAACGGTGTAACATACGGCACAATCCGCCATACCGCCGTTTTGCTTTACAAACTTAATTGTTGACTTCATATTATTTAAATCGTTCAGGGCGTCAAATATTCTCATTATGTCAATCCCGGATTTCACTGCAATACGGTTGAATCCTTCAATTACGTCATCAGGGTAGGGATTGTATCCGAAAAGGTTCCTCCCTCTCGATAATGCGGTCAACTTTGTCTTGTTCGAAAATCCGGATTTGAATTTATCAAGCCTGTCCCAGGGGTCTTCGTTCAGAAAACGCATAATGGAATCCGGAACCGCCCCGCCCCATACTTCGGCTGCATAAAAATCCGCGTCTTTATATAAAGGCAGTACTTCATCAATTTCTTTCTGTGTCATTCGTGTGGCAAATGATGACTGCTGTCCGTCCCTTAATGTTAAATCTCTTATTAATATTTTTCTTTTCATAGCAATTTAAAACTTTTTATAAATAAAAAAAATTTTGATTTTTTATTTGAGGTTTAATTCTGTGAAGGGTATTTATTCCTTTCAGGATTATCAGTTATATCAGGCAATTTTTCCGCTCTTTTTCCTTCTTTTCCGTGTTAATTTAGCACAAATATATTTATTTATAATCATTTAAAAAATGTAATTCAATTACCCGTTTTAAGTGAGTTTTTTAATAAAAAAAATCCTAAACTTCATTTATTCCTTCACTGCCTTTAAATAATGCCTGTAAATCCAGTGAAGTCGTTTTTGTTTTTGTCGCAAGAGATACGTATGTTCTTGCAAGATTATCTTTTCCTGCACCTATTACAGTAGTAACAAGTCCTAATGATTCTTTCAACTTCTCAGGGGGAGTATGCGCAAATACCCTTGTCCATATTGCTTCTTCAAGTGCATTGAACGCAGTCTGTACCTGATGCAAATCATATCCCGAAGTGTATCTCTCCGTAGCCATCTGCTCTGTATAATTCAATATCGGAATTAAAGTTTTATCTTTAACGCAAACAATTATTTCATCACAAAGTCTGGCAAGTTTTTTCTTGGTTCGCTCTTCCCCTGCTTTTGTATAACCCTGAAGTCTGACCGGTTCAATAGTGCTGAATGCCTCCTCTACCATTTCTTCCTTGAATTTCGCAAGTAACTCTAATATGTCCATAAAATTTTTAATTTTGTAAATTCAAAATTATGCAAAACGGAATTTAAAAAACAGCACAATCAAAAATAAATGTTCAATGTAAAATGTGAAATGTAAAATGCAATGAGCTTTTCTTTGCGAACATTGCGCCTTTGCGGTGAAAAATTCAACCGCAACGACGCCAAGAA
>JAFGII010000021.1 GCA_016929695.1 Ignavibacteria bacterium | reverse complement strand
CACTACCTCCCCTCTTTCACATCTTCAATTTCATTTTCGTTTGCTTTCGTTTTCTTACTTTTAGAATAATATTTATCCGTGTTTCCGAAACGGTATGATATGCTCAGATTAATCAATCTTGAATCCCACTCGCCTGAAATATAATTTCTGAATCCGACTCCCGAGGTTTCTCCTTCCCATTTTCTTGTTTTAAAAATATCTTCAGCCCTTAAAGTAAGAGTCAATTTGTTATTAAAAAAACTCCTTTTAATTCCTATGTCAAGATTTTGCATCGGCTCATTAAATCCGTTTGCATTTATTCGTCTTCCCGAATAATTATAATATACTTCAACATCAAATATACTCCCAATTTTAAATGTTGACCTGATATTGCCTCTCCAGCCCGAACCTTCCTCCTGTGCATAATCGCTGACGACGGAACCTTCAAATTTCGTGTTGTAAAAACTGAAATTCGCGTTTATATTCCACCATTCCACAAATCTTGAACTAATAATTAAATCAATCCCGTAGGATTTTGCTCCCGAAGCATTTCTGTAAGTCGTTGCTGTTGTTATGGTATCAATCTGATAAGAGTAATTCGAAATTACATCATAAGACCTCCTGTAAAAAAATGAAGTGTTAACAGTTACCGGATTGCTGAAAAAACTGTAGCCGAATTCATACGAGTCGGTGAATTCGGGATTAAGTTCGGGATTGCCGAAATAAATAAACCTGGTGTTAGACCTGTTAACAAAAGGATTTAACCTGTAGATGTTAGGTCTCATAATTCGCCTGCTGTAACTTAACTGAAATTCATTCTGCAGCCCGATTTTCTGTGTCAAACTTAAAGTCGGAAATAAATTCAGATAATCTTTCCTGAAATCAGAATTATTTGTAACCAGATATCCTTTTGTCAGCGTATGCTCGAGCCTTAATCCCATTTTAAATCCGAAATCTCTTATCTTTTGTGAGAATGTTCCGTACACGGCATTTATGTTTTCAAACAATTTGAAACGGTTGGTGAGATTTAAATCGGTAATATAGCGTTGAGAACTGAAATTTAGTGTATCAAATCTGAAGTCATTATCGTTCTCCCTGAAAATTCCTTTATATCCTGCTTCAAATCTTGTCTCTCCGCTGAACGGATGTGTGTAATCACCCTGAATTTTTAAATTATAATTTTTCTCGTTTGTAACGGACAACTGATTGGATAATCTCGGATTTGTCACACCGGGAATATCATAATATCTGTAATCCTGTTCCGAATCATATCTGTCATTTCCCTTTACATAAGTAATATCGAGGTTTAATTCTTTACCTAATCCATCGAAAACAGAGTTAAAGTATGTACTCAGGAAATAATTATCATAATTACCGTCTGAGTTTAAATCAAAATCCGATGACGAAAGAATATTATGTCCGCCGTCATAATTAAAATTTTTTGTTAATCCCGAGTTCTCGAATTTTGTTAGATTGGCGTAAGAATCAAATCCGAGATTTATATTTTTTCCGATTTCATATTCAATGCCTGCGGAAAAAAATCCGTATTTGTTTTCACCCTTCCCCTCGCTGTTACCCGTGAAATAGGAAACAGGAGAAAAATAGTCTGTTCTTATATTGTTCTTTGTATCCAGTTTAAAAAGTCCGCCTCCGCCGTTTCCGAAGAATGCCCATTTGTTCAGTTTAGCGTTTAATCCCGCAAAACCGTAGTATCCGTTGTTTGACCTCAGACCTGCAAAAATATTACCGTTATATCCCGATACGTCAGGTTTTGCTTTCTTCATTACAATATTTATTATGCCTGTTACTCCTTCTGCTTCATATTTGGCGGAGGGATTTGTTATGATTTCAACTTTCTTTATTGTTTCCGCCGGAATCTGCCTGAGGCTTGCAAACTTCATCTGCTTATTATCAATCAGTATTAATACATTTTTTGTCCCGCGCAGGGTTACATTATCGTTAATATCAACATCTATCATTGGAATTTTTCTCAGGACATCCAGTGCCGTTCCTCCCGTTGTTGATTGTAAGTTTTCAATGTTGAAGACTTTTTTCTCGCCCTCGGTTGTCATTTCGGGAAGTTCGGATACGACATCAATTACGTCTGTTTCGTATGTTTCATTTTTTATATTCAGCGAATCATTAACAATTTTATCATTAATATTTTTCAGTGAATCCTGTCTTACTTCTTTATCTTTATTATCATACTTTTCTGTCTGTTTATAAAGCGTATCGCTTACGGTTTCTGTAATCTTCATCTTTACCGTTTCAGGATACAATATCAGAATATTTTCTTCCGTTGAAATTTCTTTTACTGTTCTGTCATATCCGATTAGAGTAAATTCTAATTTATATTTCCCTTTCCCGGGGAGTTCCAGAGTATATTTCCCCGTTTCATCGGATTCAGTTGTAATGATTCCGCTGTTACCGGATTCTGCAATTATTAAAACACCCTGCAAAGGTTTACCCGTTTCATCCGTTACTAATCCTTTCAGTAATGTCTGTGAATACAAAGAACCTGCCGTCAGGAACAATAATAATATAAATACTTTTCTCTTCATTATAAATTAATAAGCAAATTTAATACATTTAATCATAGACTTCAAGACTACAAAAGTCTCTGATAATATTTTCAGTAGGACTCTTTATTTTTCTTACGAATGATTTTTAATTCAGTTAAATAAAAATAACTTTTAAGGTCTTATGCAGTAACATCACAGCGAATAATCAATCTGAATGCTCATCAGGAAATTTCTTAACGGCATCGGATAACCGGGAATATATTGATAATCCGTATCCGTAATATTATTAATCTCCATTTTCAGTCTTGTTTTGAAATTACGGATTTTAAATTCATAATAAACATTTCCGTCCAATACCGATGAAGGAGAAATTGCCGTCAGGTTTTCTGCATCCGAAAATCTTTTTCCGATATGAGAATAAAAAATATTAATGCCGAATGATTTATAGCGGAATTCCAGATTGGATTTAATCTGTTCCGAAGGTATGTAAACAATTTGTTTCCCTTCTGAAAGGTCATTTTCAAAGTCAGCACTTTTCTTAACCGAATTGTTATGTGTATAAGATAATTCGGCATTCAAATCTGCATCCCTTGATAAATTGAATTTCATTCTTATCGAAGAAATAAAAATATCAGACTCACTTTCAAGAATATTAACAGGGCTCCATATGTAATTATTACCGGGCAGCCAGATTATCCTGTTATCCGCATTAATATTGAGATAAGTAAAACTTAAAATATAATTAACAGGTAAATTGCCGGAAGTTATTAATCCAAGTTCAATATTTCTTGATTTCTCCGGTTTCAGATTTCTGCTACCTCCTGTTTTCCAGTATAATGCATTAAATGCAGGTGCACTGTAGTTGTTACTGTAATTTCCTCTCAGATGCAGATTGTAACTTTCGAATGGTTTGTAATTTATTCCTATTTTGTATGTCAGAACATCATCGCTGATATCCGTTATTCTGTCATATCTCAGCGACGGGAATAATTTGATTTTACCGAAATTTAAAGTGTTTGAACTGAAAACCGAATATTGCTTCCTGTTTGCATTGCTTTCAAGTTCATTGCTGTTTACTGCCGCATATTTCGCCTCTGCTCCGATAACCGATGTATGTTTTTTAAAATTAAAATTAAATCTTGTAAGATTAGATACAAGTAAATTCCTGTAGTAACTTAATGTAAACGGAATCAGTTCGTAATTCATAAGATTATTCTGAAAATTTACTTCATTGCTTAACGAAAATGATTTCCCCGAATAATTAATTGACAGAATGTTATTCCAGTTTCTGTCTTTCTGATTAGACAGCAACTGAGGTGTCCCCGTTTCCGGTCCGGGCAAATCCTTTTTAGAATTAACAAACTGTGTATAAAATTTAAAACTCAAACTGCCGCTCGGATTATACAAACCTGAAACAACGTAATTCCCGACTGAATATTTTGAATTAATCCTTGCCTTTAAGTCTCTTGTCGTCCCGTTACTGTAATAATAATTAAAATCATTGTCAGACCTTTCATCGCTGAAGTCTATGCTCCATAAAAAGTTTTTAATTTTATTGCCGGCACTGAATCCGATGTTTCTTGTATTGTATGAACCGTAAGATGAATTGAGTTTCAGATTTAATTTCTCCGGAATCGGCAAATCTTCGGTAACAATATTCACTACCCCCCCTATTGCATCCGAGCCGTAAACGGAACTGAAACCGTTTGTAAGAACCTCAACGGATTTTAAATTTGTTTTCGTAATTAAAGATAAATCGAACTGCGAATTTTGTATTGAATTTAATTTCGAGCCGTTCAACAGCACAACAGTATGCTCGGCATTAAGACCGTTCATTGAAATAGTCTGTAACGAACCTCCGCTGCCGTAATTTTTAACGAATATTCCGGGAATTGTCTGCAGTACATCACCGGCATTTCTTCCGTTGATTTTTTCAATTTCCTTTCCGCGAAGAGATGTTGAATTTGAAGGCGAGTTTAGTTCATTTACGTTATTGAAAAATGAAATTACCTCAATTTCGGGTATTATGTAACTTGTGTCCCTGTACTCCTGAGATAATGCAGAACCCGAAATTAATGCAAAGATTAAAAATGTAAAAAAATTCTTACTCATAAAAAAACTCCTGTTTCCTTTCTTTATCTCCGATGCGTGAAGAAGACAAATAATAAAACAGGAGTTTTGTTAATCGCCATTCTCTTTCCATCGAAGAAAATGATAATTATTAAAAAAATTTTATGGCAGGTCTCCTGACTCCGGAGCAATTCTTATCTACCTTCCCGTTAATTATTTCTGAACAGTGGTTTTATAAGATAATCTTCTCCGTTACAGTTGCGTGGACAGTACCGGTATCTCACCGGATTCCCTATTAATCCATATTTCAGAACCATAAACTTGATTCAAAGAACTATTACAAAACTACTTATTAATTATTTCAAATTCAACAATCAAAGTTCTTACAGGAAGTTCGTAAAGTTCTTTAAATTTATTAAGTTCTTAAAGTTTATAAAGTTTTTAATGTTCGTTCAATCTGATAATCTGATAATCTGACAATCTGATAATCTGAAAAATCCTTTTAATGAGAAAATTCTATGACTATATTCCATGACTAATTTCAATATCTCACCTTTTGTCTCCCATACTCACTATTTCCTCAAATTCTTCTTTCGTTACCGGCATTACAGACAGCCGGTTCCCCCGCCTGACCAGTATCATATTCGCCAGTTTTTTGTTCGCTCTGATTTCCGATAATGCTACAGGATGTTTGAATATTCTGATTAGTTTAATATCAACCATAAACCACGTTGGATTATCAAAATCACTTTTCAGGTCAAAGTGTATATTTTCCGAATCAAATGCGGTAAAATCAGGGTAACCCTCTCTCACAACTTCACAAATGCCTGCGGCTACCGGAGGCTCCGAATTACTGTGATAAAAAATTACTTTATCACCTGTCTTAATTTCATCCCTGAGAAAATTTCTTGCCTGATAATTCCTTACCCCGTCCCAGTATGTAGTCTGATTTTTTACTTTTGCCAGGTCATCTATGGAAAATACGCCCGGCTCCGATTTCATTAACCAGTATTTCATTATTTTATAATTTTGTTAATATTGCTATATGTGCGGTAACAGGTTCATTTTCAATTTCTTTTATAATTTTCAAACCGCTTTTTTCCGCTAATCCTTTAATACCGCCGGTTTTAACATAAGATTTAAAATTTCTGTAATGGCTTGTACCCGCAAAAAACTCAACAAATTCATTTAATATATTTGTAAAACCACAAGGTCTTGGTACAAGATAATCAACAATGATTGTTTTTTCACATATTCCGGAAATTTTTTTCAGTATTTCGGTTCTTTTTACAGGTCTTACTTCGTGAAGTACATACGATAACACTGCATAATCATATCTACTGTTTTCATTTTTTAAAAATGTATCAATGTTTGTGTGGAAATATCTTACATTTACAATTCCCGTATTTTTTAAATTTGTTTTCGCGACTTCGATGTTCCTGTATGATAAATCAATTCCGTCAATAATCTTACAATGAGAAGTAAGTTGAAGTCCCAGTCTGCCTGTTCCGCAGCCGAAATCTAATACAGACGAATATTTATCTATCAGGGTTTTTACAATATCGAATGATTTATCCTGATTTGGTGCAATAAATTTATCATAAAACTTACCATCATACCAGTGATTCTTATTTTCTTTCATTAAATTTGAATTTATTCGCATAAAACTACACATCATAACCGGAATATGAAATTCAATTTTTTATTTTTTTCTATTGACTTACGGGTTTATCAGTGTTATTTTTGTATAACCATAATTATTTATGGTTTATTAAAAAAGAAGAAATTTAAATATGTATTCTGATAAACAAAAAAATAAATTCGCTTTTCAAGGACTGAATGTAAATCTGATAAAATTGCATAATTTTTGCATATTTTTGAGCATTTTTAAAATATATATTATTGTTTTATCAATAATTTAAAATTTCATATATGCAATTTCTGTAATTCTCTTTGATTTTTTGATTTAATGTAATACGTACTGCCCAATTTTCCTTATCCACTGACACCTGTTCGTAATCCCCTTTCCGAATTCTTCCTGCCTCCAGTCTCCTTCCTCCTTTCTACTTACTACTTACTACTTACTACTTACTACTTACTACTTACTACTTACTACTGCCTCCTTCCTCCTTTCTACTTACTACTTACTACTTACTACTGCCTCCTTCCTCCTTTCTACTTACTACTTACTACTTACTCCTGCCTCCTTCCCCCCGCCTCCTGTCTCCTGCCTCCTGCCCCCTGCCTCCTGTCTCCTGCCTCCTGTCTCCTTCCTCCTGTCTACTTACTACTTACTACTGACTACTGACTCCTTCCTCCTGTCTCCTTCCTCCTGTCTCCTTCCTCCTGTCTACTTACTACTTACTACTTACTACTT
>JAFGII010000020.1 GCA_016929695.1 Ignavibacteria bacterium | reverse complement strand
TAGTGATTGGGTGATTGGATGATTGAATGTATGGATGGGTGGATGAGTGATTGATTGGATAACTTTATAAAATTTATAAACTATATAAATGTATTACTGTGTTAGTAATCGACATTCATCCTGAAGAAAGCGAAACTTACGTCATTTTTTAAATTTTTTGTAATATTATTATCTATTCTGTAAATGTATTTAAGCCAGAAAGTAATATTCTGAATTATCTGAAATCTGAACCCGATGTCAACAACATTTGAATTTACACGTACACCGTCAAGAAAAGGAGCATAATCATCGTCAATACCGTCTCTAAAGGGAACGGAAATATCCCCGCCGACATTTTTAACAAGATTTCCGGATTCATCATAAACATTATTACCTTTCCTGATAAATCTGTATTCCATTTCGATTCTTCCCCAGTTGCTGATATTATAAGATGCGGATGAATAAATTTCATCTGTATTAGGTCCGATACGGTGACCAAGATTAACACCGTAAGCAGTGTATGCGTTTTTTTCGTCATAATGGGAATACACATAAGGACGTATTTTTGTGTATGCTAATGAGAGTGATAAATTTTTCAGTCCGAACGGTTCATAAAAAAATCCTCCTATCTGATAACCGATTTTTTCTGTATGGTCAGTTTTCCCTGACATAAAAGCAAATAATTCATCATCATCAATCAAAGAGGAAAATGAGAATTCCGCGTTTTTAAGAAATTTTGTCTGGAGGTCAACACTAAAATTCTTATTATCTCTGTCCTGAAGTGATTTTTCGGCAAAAGCATAAAAGAGAACCGGATTTAAATATGCAAAATCTATTCTTCCGTTATAAATAATCGATTCTGCCAGACTAAAATTTAGAACATCTTTTATAGCAATCATCAGCCTGTTTGCAACAAAATACTTTGTATATCTTTTATCCCTGTCGATATTAAAGTCTCCCACGGTTGATGCGTGAAAATAAGAATAATTTAATACTCCGTATTTGAAATTTAATTTTAAAAAATCCATATCAGGTGTTTCACCGGATAAAAACAGTCTGCTGCCGTAACCTAATCCGTAAGTAATTTTTTCTCTTCCCAGCTGTATGGTTAAATCCATATTATCTGCGGGTTTTAATCCGTATTTCAGATAAGCATTTGTAAAATCATAGTTCTTCAATTTTTCTGTATTTTCATTAAATTTAAAATCGTATTTCAAATCCGGATATATGAGTTGAGCTATGTCTCCCTGTCCGAAAATTGCACCTTTGCTGAAAGAAAGGTAATATCCGAGATGACCGAATAGAGTACCTCGTATCCTTAGCCCTCCGTCCATTACTGCCGCGTTGTGTTTAATAAAAGGTTTCAATTCTTTACCTGCGAATACATTACCGATAAAATTAACATATAAATTATTATCTCCCTTTTCAAATTTATAAACCTGTTTGAATTTGTCCGAGAATGCTTCTTTTATTTTATTTATGAATTTTCCTTTCCCGTCGAAAATTACAAGAGAATTTTCGTCATTTTGTTTCTCGGGAATGAATTCAATTTCATATTTGCTCAACAGTTTCTTTTCCGTACTGCTCAATTCATTCAGGTTATTTCTGATTTCCCTGAGGTAGTCAATAATTTCACCTCTCGACAGATTGCTGTTGCCATCGTCATAACCGTAAATAACTTTTTTAACGGTCATTTCTTTTATAAACTCATAAATCGGATATGACAGCGGAGCATTTTCAATTTGAGAATATGCACTGCAGTTTATAGACAACAAGAATATTAAAGCAAATAATTTTTTCATAATAGGTTAATTTTTGAACTAATATAATATTATTTTCAGATAATTAAGAGGTTCTTCCTTAACAAATAGTTTATTTCCGATATTACATTCATTGCATTTCCCTTTAACGCACCAGAAATTATGCAGATGTATTGCACCTTGAGCGCTGATTGTTTTCTTAATTTTCATTCCAAGTTGTTTTTCCATTGCTTTCGTGATTTCATTTTTTGTATATCCCGTTAATTTTGTATACTCAGCATATATTTTTTCGGTCATCAGGTTTTTACCGAAATATTTTGAATAGAGAAGTAAAAAAGGTAATATAACATTTATAATTATATCATCAATTCTGTCTTTACCGATTTGATAATTTCTTTTTGACGAAGTTTTTCCAAAGTTATAATGCTCATTCCAGTATTCGGACGGTTTAATATCCGAAAATATATTCCTTAATTCTTTTATCGGATTTTTGCTTTTTTCAAATGCAAGAGTTATGGTTTTAAAAACATTTCCATTAATTAAACCGGAACAAAATGCAGATGCATAGGCAATTCTGACAGGAGGAAAATTTTGCGGTCTTAATCTGAAATAATTCCATTCGGAAATATCCATAGTTTCTAATTTCAACACATCTTTTAATTCCGTATGGTGTTTTTTTAGTATCGATATATAATCATCCTTAAACCTTAAATTGTTCAGCATTCCTGCTGTCCCGTATAAAACGGCATCAATCTGCAACTCAGAAAGGTTAAGCCCCCTGATTTTTTTTAATTCGATATTTTGTGCAAGTTTTAAAAAAGGGATTTTATTCTTAGAAAATCCCAATGCTTCAAAAACAAATTCATTTAATATTTGTTCCCACGTAAGGCTGTTTCTCGGATTGAAACCCTTAAAAGTCAGATTATCCAGTTTGTAAGAAATCCTGTCCATACGGTAATGCAGTCTTTTCTTGCCCATAATTTCCAGCAGCAAATTTTTTTCGTGCTGCGGGATATTCAAATTACCGGGATTACAGGGAATTTTGAATTGCGGTGAAGGAGTATTAATAATTTCCCGCCAGATAGTATGAATGGATTTGGTTAAAAATTTCGAAAGTATTACCGTTGGTATTTCCCTTGATTTTTTTGCTATGGGAATATCATAATCGGACATTTCACTGTCCCACATTACGATTTGAAGTATAACAAGATTGTATTTATTTTTTTTCTGATGTTTATGGCTTTTCCAGTCGGAAAGGGATTTATGAATTTCCACATCACCCGAAAAAAGTTTATCATCAATATAAATTTGAGCATCCTTATAATCCGGTCCTTCATCCCGATTTTTTTTTCCTGTATCAAGGACAACAACAGATTTACCGTCGATTGTTTTTAAACCGAAATAATACGATTTATCTTCCCAGATACGGGAAATAAAATTTTCGTTAAGATTAAGTTTTATCATTAAAAATATTGAACATTTTCACTAAATTAACATAATTATTGAATTAAAATAAGTAAAAAATCTTATGAAAAAATTAATCTATTCGTTCTTTACGTTATCATTACTGGCTCTATTAATATCAAGCTGCGGAGATAAAACAAGCGGATTGAGTGAAGAGGAATTATTCAATCAAGCAAAGCAAATGTCTGACAGTTCATCATTGTTAAATGACGACAATCTGCGGAAAGAGGCAATTAGCCTTTATTCGGAATTTTTAAATAATTTTCCGAATTCGACAAAAGTTACTGAAGTATATAATCAGATTGCCGGATTATATTTCGGATTAAAAGATTATCAAAAAGCGATAGAAACATATACTGAATTATATGACAAATATCCGGATACAAGAGAAGGCAAAAATGCACTGTTCATGGTAGCCTTTACATACGACGAGACATTAAAGGACAAAGATAAAGCAATAGCGGCTTACAAAAAATTTCTTGAAAAATATCCGCAGGATGCTGAAGGGGAAAAATTAAGCGAGTCAGCCCGTGTAATGATTGATAAACTTGAGTCAGGAGATGACATAATAAAAATGATTGAGGAAAGCGAGAAGAAAGCGGCAGAAAACGAAAAGAAAGAAGAAAAGACCGAGCCGAAAAAAGAGGAGACAAAAATTCAGCATCCAAAAGAACAAAGGGATGCTGCGCCTCCTCCGGAGACACAGGATAATAAATGAGTAAAACCGATTACAGACGTTTTTTAGAGCCGTCGGTAATTGCGAAGTTATCTAATATCGAATTAAAGGCAAAATTTGTGGTGCAGGGATTTATGGCAGGTCTGCATAAATCCCCGTATCACGGTTTCAGCGTTGAGTTTACGGAGCATCGCCAGTACACTCAGGGGGATGATTTAAGATATCTTGACTGGAAAGTATTTGCAAGGACAGGTCGTTATTATATAAAGCAGTTTGAAGAAGAAACAAATCTTAAAGCATATATTATACTTGATATAAGCCGTTCAATGAGTTACGTTTCAAACGGAGAAGAAGTGAAAGAAAGTAAATTTAACCTTTTTAAAAGGAAGAATATAAATTTAAAACCGCACGGCAGTTCTATTTCGAAAATTGAATATGCTTCATATATGGCAGCATCCCTTGCTTACCTGATGATGATACAGAGAGATGCGGTTTCACTGATTACTTATGACACGAGGGTCAGGACATTTCTTCCACCCCGTTCGACACAGAGTAATTTAAAGCAAATATTGAAAGAATTATCAAACATTGAACCCAAGGGGAAAACAGGTACAGCAGAAAGTCTTAATTCAATTGCCGAGAAAATTAAAAGGCGAGGGCTGGTTATACTGATAAGTGATTTACTTGACGACCAGAATAAAGTTATAAATGCGATAAAACATTTCCGCTACAATAAAAATGAGGTAATTTTATTTCAGATATTAGACCCCGCTGAAAAATCATTTCTTGAAGGAAATTCATTGATACTTGTAGATATGGAAACAGGGGAAGAGATGTACTCCCAGCCATATTCCGTGCAAAAATATTATAAGGAAGCAATGGAAAAATTTATTGAGAAATATAAAAATGAATGCATAAAAAATAATGTCGATTACGAATTGATAACAACTGATACACCATTTGATATCTCACTTCTAAAATACCTGAATAAAAGAAAAAGATTAAATTAGAGATACGATTATACATATACTCATCTCTTTTCTTTTAATACTAAGCTTAATGAAAAAAAAAGACAAAGCCCTTTAATATTTAAAGAAATATCAAATTCACTTTTTTAATAATTAACGGATTTTAAATCTTTTATCCCAGATAGGAGTAATTAATCTGTAATCGCCAAATCCGGTGTAATCAACAAAAATAAATTGTTTGTTAATATCAAAATATTCCCAGACTTCATACGGTTTTGAATTTTCATCAAATGGATGCCTCTCAATACTGCTTGGATTTCCGAAGATTACGAACACCATGCCCATATCCGTTCTCCATCCTTCCTGATAACTGGTAGAGAATTTATCGGTAGCAATTTTGATTCTGTTGTAATACTCATTCATAACCTCATTTTTTGATGTTTTCGGAGAAGGATCGATACTTTTCCAGAACTGCAAGAACCTTTTTTCTTTTTCAGCCTGTGTAGGGGCTTTCCTGAGGCTGTCCATCTGGTTATCGGTTGCTATATATACCATTTGATTTATTGCATTGTCAAGGTCTTTCATATTCATCGGTAAATCACTCCATTTATAAACAAAATCCTTTTGTGTAAATATTGTAGAATATGCATTACTGGCAAATTCGAGTCTGAAAAATCCGGTGGAATAGTCTGTCGGTGCAAGACGATCAACTCTCTGGTTTACTCCAGGTGAAAGTACATAACTGAAATTACCTTCTTTTAATGTTGTGTTATTTTCCGACAGAATTTTATAATTGATTGATAACGGGAAAGTGTTTTCAGAGTTGTTATAAATTTCATAGAAAATATATATATCCTTCAATTCACCTATGTTTCCTGTTACAAGAGGGAAAATAATTCTTTTTCCCAGTGAATCACTTTTAAAATCGGTTAAAAACATAATTGAACTTATGGATACTTCACTGTTAAAAAAATCAGGGACAAAAAATTTTTTATCACTTTTATACTCCATATAATTATTGCGGTCGCGGAGAGTTGTTTCAAGTTTATAATTATCAGGTTTTAAAAAATAAGATTTTATTCTGAACTCGGGATTATCTGCAAGATATTTCTGCTGTTCATCTGTATTTGAAATTGTTTCTGACGAAGTGTTGCTGATAATATTTTCTCCGAAGGAATTATATATATTTATTGTTAAATCATATTTTGCATCAAATTTTTGAGTGCTCTGATTTTTCTTAAATGACAGTGTTGTCAGCGGTATCTGAATAAACACATCAGCTCTTGCTTTCATACTGTCCCTTACATAAAATACAAGCGGTTCAGAATAAAAATACTGTTCCTGAAATAAAAAATCTTTGTTTTCTATGATTTGGGCGTATAATCCTGTCTGGATGAGCATCAGGAAGAATAGAGTTAATGTAAATAATATTTTCTTCATATCAATAACTGATTTTATTTTTAAATAAATAATCTAATAATAAATTTATTTACAATACAATTCGACATCACCAAAAAGGTCAAAATCTTCATAATCGTATATTCTTATATTATAAAAATTACCTGTTTCAATTGTATCATTATAATTAATTATTACTTCCTGGTCAATTTCCGGGGCATCCTTATAAGTTCTTCCGACAAATGAATTATTTTCTTTTCTGTCGATAATTATCTTAAAAACTTTTCCCAGAGAATTTGCATTTGCTTTAATGGAATTATACCTTTGTGCTTCCAGCAGTAATTTTTGTCTCAAGACTTTTTCATTTTCCCGAACGGAATCTTTAAAATAATATGCATCAGTATTTTCTTCATGAGAGTATGTGAAAACACCGAGCCTGTCAAATTTAAAATCTTTTACAAATTCAAGCATTTCACTGAATTCCTTATCTGTTTCTCCCGGGTATCCAGTTATCAAAGTACTCCTGATACATATTTCCGGAATTTGCGTGCGCATTTTCCCCAGAAGATTTATTGTGGCTTTTTGGGTAATTCCTCTCTGCATTGATTTGAGAATTTTGTCGGATATATGCTGGATTGGAATATCAATATATTTACAGATTTTTTCGTTATTTTTAATCGTCTGAATTACATCTTCAGGAAATCTTGACGGATAAGTATACATTAATCGAATCCATTCAATTCCGTTAATTTTAGAAACAGCTTCAAGAAGTTTTGATAAATTTCTTTTTCCGTATATATCAAGTCCCCAGGAAGTAGTATCTTGCCCGATAATAATAATTTCCTTTACTCCTTTTACAGCAAGTATATTAACTTCACTTAAAATTTCTTGCAGCCTTCTTGATTTATGTTTGCCTCTCATAATCGGAATAGCACAAAAAGAACAAGAGTTATTACATCCTTCGCTGATTTTCAGATATGCAAAGTGCCGTGGTGTAGTGATAAGTCTCTCCCCCGTAAGTTCTTTTTTAAAATTTATTCCGAGAGTTTGCAGAATTTTCTTGGTAGTTTCAGTTTTATCAGTTGAGCCGAAATATTTATCAACTTCAGGAATTTCCTTTTCAAGTTCTTTTTTATACCTTTCTGACAGGCATCCTGCAATATACAGGTTTTTTATTTTTCCTGATTCTTTATCTTTTACTGCACATAGTATTTCGTGGATTGATTCTTCTTTAGCCGCATCTATAAAGCCACAGGTATTGATAATGAGAGTATCCGTTTGTTCATTTTCATTAACGATTTCAATTCCTTCAGGTTTTATCATTGCCATCAGATGTTCCGAATCTACAAGGTTTTTGGAACAACCGAGAGTTATTATCTTTACTTTATGTTTTTTTACTTTCATAATTATTAAAAAATAAAGCATTTATTAAAAAATAATAAGTTAAAAACAATATTTAAGATTTATATTATTTAATTATATATGTCTAAAGAAGGTATATTTCATAGTAAGCAGTAAATTTTTAAAATGAGAAAGTATTGTCGGACTTTTGTAATCTTTGGTTTAAGACAGCTTCATACTGCAGGATTTGATGTTTTTCTTGTTCAATCTGTTTTACATTTAGAATTATTATCATATTCCTTAAATTAATAAATTTAAGAATTTGGATAATGCAGAATAACAAAGAAAGAGAGGAAAAAATAACGGCATCAAAGGCTGAGGATATAATGCTTATCAGGAGTGCACTTGCAGGCGAGCAGAACTCCTACGAAAGGCTTATGAAAAAGTATTATAATTTAATTCAGTCTTTGGTTTACAAAATGATATTCAATAAAGAAGATGTTGAAGATTTGACTCAGGAAGCATTTATAAAGGCATTTAATTCACTTCACAAATTCAACAGGGAATTTGCATTTTCTACGTGGCTATATAAGATTGCAACAAATAACTGCATAGACTATTTAAGGAAGAAGAAATTAACTACTTTTTCAATTGATAAAGAAATATCTTCAGAAGATGATGATTTGAGATTTGAGATACCCGATGAAGAGCATAAACCCGATAAACGTGTAATGAATGAACAACGCAAGAAAATAATTGAGCAGGCAATTGACAGTTTACCCGTAAAATATAAAAGAGTTATTATATTAAGACACAAAGAGGAAAAGGATTACGAGGAAATAGCGGAAGAACTGAATATACCGCTTGGAACTGTCAAAGCACATTTATTCAGAGCAAGGGAATTATTAAATAAAATATTGAAAGACAAGATAGGTCATTACTGATGAGCAAGCAGCAGGAAACCCCGTTAATGCGCCAGTACAGGAAAATCAAGGAAAAATATCCCGATATGATTTTACTTTTCCGTATGGGCGATTTTTTTGAAACTTTTGAAGAAGACGCATTAATTACATCAAAGGTATTGGGAATAACACTGACAAAAAGAGCACACGGCGCTGCATCAGAAGTTCCTCTTGCGGGTTTTCCTCATCACGCTCTCGATAATTATTTACCGAAACTTGTTAAAGCCGGTTACAGGGTAGCCGTATGCGAACAACTGGAAGATCCGAAATTTGCGAGGGGAATCGTAAAAAGAGATGTTATTGAGGTCGTAACTCCGGGAGCAAATTTCTCGGAAAAACTTTTAAACCATAAATCCAATAATTTTCTTCTCGCATTGCATATAAGGGATGAGAGGTGCGGATTTGCATTCTGCGACGTGTCAACGGGGGAATTTTCCACTACGGAATTTCATATCAGTCAATTAAAATCGCAAATTGATATTATAAGTCCTCTGGAAATATTAATATCTAAACGCGAAAAGGAAAAAATATTCAAAATACTGAATTATAATCCGGGTGATTTATTAAATCAGGAAAATCCGAAACTGATATTCACAAAAATTGACGACTGGGTTTTCAATCCTGATTATGCAAGGGAACTGTTAACTTCACAGTTCAATACACATTCTCTTAAAGGATTTGGAATAGAGGAAATGCAGGAGGGGATAATTGCTGCGGGATGCATAGTATATTATCTGAATGAAACTCAGAAAAATAACTTAAAGCACATTACAAAAATTTTTAAATATGATTACAGCGATTATATAATACTTGACCCCGCCACTAAACGAAATCTTGAAATAACAACATCCATAAACGAAGGCGGCAGGGAAGGGACATTAATTTCGATTCTTGATAAAACACGCACAGCAATGGGGGGACGCTTATTGAAGAAATGGATTGCGAGACCTCTGAAAAAGAAAGAGAATATTATGAAAAGACTCGAGGCAGTAGAGGATTTATTCTTAAATAAAAATACGAGAAAAAATATTTCCGAAAGTCTGAAATCTGTTGCAGACCTTGAAAGGTTATTATCGAAAATTGCCACAGGTAAAGCGGTTCCAAGAGACATAATGCAGTTGAAAAATTCAATTAAGATTGTAACTGAATTTAATAAATCACTTTCGGTTTTAGAATCGGAAGCAATCAAAATTTTGAAAAATAATCTTATAGAAATTCCGGACTTAATCAGTGAAATATCTAAAATCATGAACGAGAATTTTCTTGAAGGCAATGACAAATACGGAATAATAAACAAAGGTTTCAGCAGGGAACTTGATGAACTAAAAGATATTCATCTGAACGGGAAAACCTGGATTGAAAATTTTCAGAGCAGGGAAAGAAAAAGAACGGGCATCAATTCATTAAAAGTAGATTACAACAAAGTATTCGGATATTACATTGAAGTCACGAAAGCAAACCTCGACAGAGTTCCGCAGGATTATATAAGGAAACAGACACTTGTAAATAATGAAAGATATATTACAGAAGAACTTAAAGTATATGAAGAAAAAATATTTAATGCAGAAGAGCGGATTGCCATACTCG
Organism: Ignavibacteria bacterium; assembly: GCA_016929695.1. Taxonomy (GTDB): domain Bacteria; phylum Bacteroidota; class Ignavibacteria; order Tepidaquicellales; family Tepidaquicellaceae; genus Tepidaquicella. The sequence continues at coordinate 4,685 of JAFGII010000020.1, read as the reverse complement.
AGAATAAAATATTCGGTGAATTGCGGGAATTTATATTGCAGTTCACTGAAGATATACAGAAAAATGCTAATATAATTGCAACGATTGACGTATTGAACGGATTTGCGGAAGCGGCGGATACATATCATTATGTTAAACCCGGTATTAATGAATCGGACGTACTGGAAATAAAAAACGGAAGACATCCCGTTATTGAGCGTCTGCTTCCCGCAGGCGAGAAGTATATTGCAAATGACACATATCTTGATACGGGTGATAATCAGATAATAATTCTGACCGGTCCTAATATGAGCGGAAAATCAAGTTATTTGAGACAGACCGGATTAATCGTTTTGCTTTCGCAGATAGGAAGTTTTGTACCGGCAGAATCGGCAAAAATAGGAATTGTTGATAAAATATTCACGAGAGTGGGTGCATCGGATAATATAGCAAAAGGTGAAAGCACTTTTCTGGTTGAAATGAATGAAGCGGCGAATATATTAAATAATGCTACGACTAAATCACTGCTATTGCTGGATGAAATCGGACGTGGAACGAGCACTTACGACGGTATTTCAATAGCGTGGGCAATAACTGAATACCTGCACGAAAACCCTAATGTAAGGGCAAAAACATTATTTGCCACTCACTATCACGAACTTAATTCCCTTGCTGAAATGTATGACAGAATCAAAAATTACAGGGTAGAAGTCAGGGAATATAATGACAAGGTTATATTTCTTAGGAAAATTACGGAGGGAACCGCAGACCACAGTTACGGAATACAGGTGGCGCAGATGGCGGGATTACCGGATTCAGTAACTACGAGGGCGAAAGATATTTTACATACATTTGAAAGAAAAGAAACCGCAAGAAAAAAATCAGATGAATTTCAGATAAGTTTATTTGAGATTACTGAAGACGATAAACTAAAGAAAATTCTTGAAAAAGTTGACTTAAATAATATAACCCCGCTGGAAGCATTAAATATTCTGAAACAAATGAAAGATTCACTTTAAGTTTGCTTTCTATTTAAAAGGCGAGACAAAATCTTCGTAATAAGAGAGTATAAATATGATTGTTTAAAAAGTTTGAATTTATTTAATCTTGAATTTGTATTATATATTATATATTATTATTTTTTAAAAAAAACTTAAATTATAGAAATATGGGAAAATTACAGGAAAAATTAGATGGAATAAAATCAAAGGAATCCTGGCTTGAAAAAATAAAAAGACATATCCCCGGTTATGACGGATACGTTGACAGAGATAATTCAAGAGAACTGGATACGATTATCAGGAATCAACTTGCACAAAAACTCGAACAAAACAAACCGGTAATCTCTAACGTCGTGGCGAATTTTACAAAATCGGGAAAATTGTTTGAAATGCAGGATATTGATAAAATAGAGAAAAAAAATGAAACGGCAATTGCCAAATTCCGTTCGGCGGCAAGGGGATACACAGGGGCATTTGATGTAGTAAAAATTAAGGATGAGAAACTCAATATGCTTTATGAATTTGATGCGACATTGCTCGAAGATGTTGTGTCCGTTAATTCTATGTTTTCGGAACTCGAAAAACTCTCGACGGCGGGAGAGAATGTATCAGTTCAGGTATCAAATATCTGGAAAGCACTCGATACTCTGATTCTGAAATTTGATGAAAGAGAATCACTGTTAAGAAGTGAAGCATAAAATAAAATACAGATTATAAAAATTTAAAATAAAAATATTATGGCATTAATAGATGTAGTTCAATTTTTTGATGAAACCGGAAAGACGATGGTTCATCGCGAGCCGCAGGACGGTTCATCTTCATACAGGCTTGGAACCCAGCTCATAGTACAGGATTCACAAGCGGCACTTTTTTACAGAGACGGTAAGGTTCTTGACGAATTCAGAGCCGGAAGGCATACGTTAACGACCGAAAACATTCCATTTTTAACAAAACTAATCAGCCTTCCATTCGGAGGAAAGTCCCCGTTTCAGGCGCAAATCTATTTTATTTCTCTTAAGAAATTCATTGATTTAAAATGGGGAACAAAATCGCCGATTAATTTCAGGGATGCTGAATTAACTTTTGTACAATTAAGAGCATCAGGTAAATTTTCCATCAGAATCAAAGACTCGAGACAGTTTATGCTTGAAATAGTATCGACACAGGGATTATATACAACAAATGACATTGAAGACTTTTTAAGGGACGGTATTGTATCAAGACTGAATACTGTTCTCGGTCAGAATATAAAGACAATTTTCGATCTTCCCCAGTTTTACCCGCAGATTGAGTCAGGAGTTAAAGCGGCAGTAGTGGATTTCTTTAATTCAATGGGAATAGAATTATCCGATTTCATATTGGCGGGAATAGTCCCTCCGGAAGAAGTGCAGGAGAAAATCAACGAACGCAGCGGTATGGGTGCAGTCGGAAATCTGGATGCATATTTAAAATACAAAGCGGCACAATCTCTTGAAAAAGCGGCAGAAAACGAAGGCTCAGGCGGAATGGCAGGTCTCGGTGCAGGAATGGGTGCGGGAATGGTTATGGGGAATGTAATGGGTCAGGCATTCCAGAATACGGCACAGCAGCAACAGCAACCTCAGCAACCTCAACAGCAAAGCGGAACGCAACCCGAACAGAAATTATCTGCGGATGAAATTATGAACACGATTGAAAAACTTGGTAAAATGAAAGAAGCAGGTTTAATTACAGCTGAAGAATTTGAAGCAAAGAAAAAAGACTTATTAGCAAAATTATAAAAATGCAAAATATTACATCATCAACAATAATTTGCCCGCAATGTGCAGGCGAAAACCAAATATCAGTAGATGACAGGTTTATTGAATGTGTTTTTTGCAATTCGGCAATATATGTTGACAAAAGTAAGGTCGTAACTCACTATGTTGTCAATTCAAATTTCAATCAAAGTACTGCTGAAGGTAATTTAAGAAGATGGATGGCAGGTAATTTTCAGGTAAAAGACCTTGATAAACTTGCTCAGGTCAGCAAGGTATCATTTTATTATTTCCCGATGTGGTATTTCAAGACATTGGATATAAGCGGGGACAGAATATATTTACAACCTGCAACTTCTACTTCAATATCAGAGATAAAAAAGATTTCGGTTCCTGCGGGTAACTTGAAAGTATTTCATAAGAAGGAATTCAATGAAAATGAATTTATGCCTCCTGATATTTATTTAACTTCCGCGCAGAAATGGCTTACGGACAGCGGTGTCAACCTGACAAATATCAAGGAAGCAAGTCTGGTTCATATACCTTTTTTTCAGTTTAATTATACGTATAACGGTTCAGAATTTACAGCCCTGGTTGAATCTTCTTCCGGTAAGGTGTATGCTAACTTGTGGCCAAAGAAAAGTGAAACACCTTACAGGGCTATGTTTGGTATAGGTGTTGCATTATACTTAATAATCAGTATTATTGCAATAATTATATCTGTATCTTCATTTAATTCAGGCGGTGAAGTAGCTTCAGGCAGTATTGTATTGAAAATGTTTTTTTACATACTTGCGTCAATACCTTTAATAATAATTGCATTTGCAATAGCAAAAAAAGTATAAAAAAATAAAATCGTGAACGAAACAACAGAGCAAGCAATAAAATTAAAAAAAGAAAAAATAATCCGCGGTATAACCTGCCCTTCTTGTTCAGGAGAACTTGACATAAAAGACGGTATACGGACTTTTAACTGCAAATATTGCGGAACGATGCTTCGCGCAAAAGGTACCGAAGGAGCACTGAAATACTATGTACCCAGGAAAATAAAAAGAGATGATGCTATCAACAAAACATTCCGCTGGCTGGAAAAAGGAGTATCTAAGGCGAAGGGACTAAGTAAATTATCAAAAATTGATGAGGCTTTACCTGTTTATATACCATACTGGCGGGTGAGAGCAGATGTAGTCGGATGGGTCTTTGGTGTTGAAAAGAAAACGACATCATCCAGCAGCGGAACGAGAACGGAATACATTGACAAAGAAATTAAAATTCAGAATTCATTTGATGTCACTGTACCTGCCTGTGACATAGCGGAACTCGGTGTAAAAAAAGTTAATCTTCAGGGTGATGAAATCAAACCTGTAGATTTTGAAGCATTACAAAGTGACGGAATGTTGTTTAATGTTATCTCTTCCGAAAAAGAGGTCACTGACAACGCTTTGAAAAATTTTAAAATACAGGCAACTGGTGTTATTAATCTTCACGAGGTTACGTTCGAACATTATGACCTTGTGAGGCAGAATACAACACTTATATATTATCCTCTCTGGATAGTAAGATATGTTTTCAACAACAGAACTTATCAGGTGATAGTTGACGGTGAAGACGGTTCAATATGTTACGGTAAAGCTCCGGGAAGCAACCTGTTCAGAGCGATAGTGGGAATATTCGGACTCGCAGCGGGAATGTTTCTCGCTACGTTATTTGAAGTTTTTATTGTTATGGATGCCTCTGATAAAGGTCCCTGGATTGTCTATATAATTTCACTCGTAATAGGTGTTTTATTAATAAGCTGGGCTTATAAAAAATTCCGTTACGGAGGTGAAATTGAAGACGGTACGGGGCTTACCGCCGACAGTAAAATACCTGATTTAATACAAAAAACGGGAATAACCAGAACAAACTTTAATCAGAAAAGCGTAACTGATTTTGCTACAGGTGCTGTTGGTTCTGCAGTTGTCGGCAG
>JAFGII010000019.1 GCA_016929695.1 Ignavibacteria bacterium | reverse complement strand
TATCCCCGTAAATGCATCTTAAATCAAAAAATATTGCCGTATCAAGAAGGTCCTGCGGCTCTGATTTGGTTATCCATTGCGAGAAATATTTTTTCCATTCAGAAAGCGGCTGACACCATTTCGGATTTTTTGCCATAATATTTCCTTCGCAATACCGGTAACCAATCTCATTTAATCTGCCGCTCATCCGCTCTCCGAATCCAAGAAAATATTCAGACACCATTTTCCGTTCGTTTTCGGGAACATCCGCATAAATAATTGCATTATCCTGGTCAGTTACCAGAGTCTGCTCTTTTCTGCCTTCGCTGCCCAATGCAATAAAAGCAAACGGAACCGGCGGAGGACCTATCTCGGTAATAATCATTCCGGAAAGATTAACTGTGATGGCATCTGCAATTCCCGAAATTGAATTCGTAATACTGTAAGTCCGTGCCCCGCTTTCTATTAAAGCATTAACATAAAACGGAATACGCTGAAATACATTTTGCAATTCTTTAACCGAGACGGATTTCCGGGCATTTGCAACCAGAAATTCAGAGGTGTTTTTCCTGATACCTGACAAATTCTTTTCGGATACAATACCGCATATTTCATTGCCGGTGTTTTTAACCGCAAGATGGCTTACGTTTTTCTCATTCATCAGTATCAGTGCATCGGATATACTCGCATTCTCATTTATGGAAATAACGGGAGAACTCATAAATTCATAAACGGGTTTTGCCGTATTATTTTCGGCTGTTAATACACGAGTTCTCAGGTCATAGTCGGTAAATATTCCGACATATTTATTTACCTGCGATGAAATGATTATAGCATCGGAATTATTGTCGGACATCAACTTCACTGCTTTCAAAACCGGAGTATTCATATCACAGGATAAAATACTCTGCATTCCCGTTTTGACTTCCTGATTAAGAAATGACATTGAAGCCCGTATATCATTAAGCACATCTGCCTTTAATGTGTCAATTGTATTTTGTTCGGTTATATCCTTCAATGTTCCCGAGATATATTCGATTCTACCCGAACTGTTCCTTTCAGCAACAGCAGATACGGACAGTACGGAAAATAATCCGTTTTGCCTGCGGATTCTTATGGGATAATCAATTACAAAATTTTTTGTATTAAGTGTTCTTATGAATTTTCGCCTGTCTTCATCCTCGATTAAATCGGTTAAATTAGTGTTCATTAAATCCTCTTTTGTGTTGAATCCGAACATTTTCAGGGTATGCTCATTCACTTCAAATAATTTTCCGTTTCTTTCTGCACCCGCTTTAAAGATTCCCAACTGACTTTTTTCGGATAAGTCAAGAAGTTGTCTTGCCCTGTCATTAATTTCTTTTTCGGATAATTCTTCCCTGTTTAACTCCTTAACTACAATTATAAAACCGTTTTTTTCACCCAGTATGATTTTGGATACCGAGAGCAGTACGTCAATTACCTTTTTATCAGCGGTAATAAACTGCGTTTCGAACCGGATATGGTTTGAGTCACTTTTATAAAATTCACGTATCTTTTCGATATCATTTGTTCTTTTTGGATTTATTATTTCACGGAGGTCATCATTCATTTTTTCAATCTGCGGGCAATTAATAATATCCTGAAGTTTCTTGTTCGAATATACGCAGACACCCTCAAGGAACATTCCCGTTCCTTCAGTTGATAATTCTACGAGTGTCTTATATTTTTCACGCGATATTTCAAGTTCTTTTTCGGCTGTATTTCTTTTTACTTCCGCCTTCAGATTCTGGCGTACGATTAAGGTTAAAAGAAAAATCATTATTACGGATATTCCGAGTGATACAATCGTTAATTTTTGTTTTATACCTGCGATTTCTTTTCTAACGTCTTCTATGTAAATGCCCGTTCCGATTATCCATTCCCACGGCTGAAATTCCTTAACAAAAGAGATTTTAGGTACAATCTGAGTTGAATCGTCCATCCATTGCCATTCGTAATCCACGTATCCTTCGCCTTTTTGTTTAACGGAATTAACCATTTCGACAAAAAGTTTCTTTCCGTTCGGATCTGAAAAATCCGATAAATCCTGTTTGTTTAATTCTTTTCTGTAAGGATGCATTATCATATTCGGATGCATATCCGTTATCCAGAAATAATCTTTATCATCCGTTCCGTAACGGAGAAATTCAATTCTCGAAATCGCCATTTCCTTCGCCTGCACATCAGTAATTAAACCTGACGCCGATTCCTGCTGATATTTCGATGCGATGCTTATTGACGAATAAACAAGTTCTCTTAACATTTCCTTTTTTCCGTCGAGCATAGTTTGTTCAAAATACGGAATGATAAATATGAAAATTAAAAAAACAAATAAACCGATTGTTATTAGAGTAGGAAGGATTATTGTGAGGAAGAATTTTTTTATATTGATTTTATGGTTGTGACCAATCATTTCAATTTAGAATTAAAATTAAAAATATTCTTGTTTGCGAACCATTAATTCAAAATAAAAGAACTATTTACTCTTTATGGTTCCAATGCTCCAGCGTCTGAACGGACTTTTAAATAAACTAACGGCTTCTATTGTCATTTCTTTCAGGTCAATAATGAGCAATCCGTTTTTTCCTTTTCCGCCTGCAATACAGGGACAGAAATAATGCGTCCTTATAGTTTTCATTTTATAATTTCTGAAAGATAATAATTTTATATCATTAATATCAGCCCTAACGAAACCCGCAGGATGCATATGTCCGGAAAAACTTAATGTACATTTATGATTTTTACTAAAAACTTTATGCTCTTTAAGATTCCACGGATTGTGAGGTCTGAACACAAGTGAGCCCGTTAAGTCGGGATAAACCGAATGTGAAAATAATATTTTGATATTATCGTATTCAATTATAAGATATTCAGGAAGCGAATCGAGATATTCTTTGTCTTTCTTTGTTAACTTTAAAGAAGGGGTTTCATTTTCATAAGTCCATACTTTTCCTTCTGCCAGAAGTATTCGTTCGTTAATGTCAAGCGAATACCAGTTCCCGGGAAAATCAAAACCGGGATTACTGACGGGAAGTTTCCGGATTGAATAGAGGTCGTGATTTCCGATAACGGCATATTTACAGTTTTGACGGACTGCATTTACACATTCGGAGGCATCGGGATTTTTTATATGTGAATTATAGACTTTATCATAGCCGGTAATATCACCGAGGCATATTATTTCATCACAATTATTCTTTTCAAGAACCGTAAATGCTTCTTTTAAAGAAGTTATGTCTTCGTGTATGTCGGTGATTATTCCGATTTTCATTTAACTTTGTTACCTGTTGTTTTCAATTCTGCATCCGGGTTGCGATATGGATGAACATTTATTTCTTGCAGAGACGCTAAGACGCAGAGAAATTATTTTATCTAAAAACTTTTTAATCTATGTCTTACTGTTTTCTTCCGCGCATTCTGCGTCCCGATTGCGATATGGATAAACATTTATTTCTCGCAGAGACGCTAAGACGCAGAGAAATTATTTTCTTAAAAAACTTTTATAATATTTGTTTTTCCGTGTCCTTCCGTTTATTCCGTGTTCCTAATGCGTGACGCAAGCATCAGGTTTTCAAAAAACATTATTTTTTCTTTTTCGTAACCAGTGAAACCGCTATCAAAGTTAAAAAGCCGAGCGGGATTGAAATAATACCCGGATTCTGCAGAGGTATCGGAGCCGAATCGGGAGGCAATCCCATGATTTCATACATTGTCGGCGATAACATAATAATAATCAAAGAAGTCAGCATACCAATTACAATTGCCCATGCAATTCCCTTTGCAGTGGTTTTTTTCCAGAACAGCAGCATCAGAATAGCAGGAAGATTTGCCGAGGCAGCAATTGCAAATGCAAGACCTACCAGAAAACTTACATTCTGGCTCTGAAATAAAATTCCGAGAACTATGGCAACAATTCCGACAACAACCGCGGCGAGTCTGCCGTAAGTAACTTTAGTTTTCTCGGTCATTTTAATTTTAAAAAATTTATCCATCAGGTCGTGAGCCACTGCCCCGGAAGCCGCAACAATCAGTCCGCTTACAGTACCGAGTATTGTCGCAAATGCAAGAGCAGAAATAATGGAAAATAAAGTAATACCGAATGTTTTAGCAAGCAACGGTGCTGACATATTGGAACTTTCAACATCAAGTCCGCCGTTAATCATAGCACCGGTTCCCATATATAATGTTAAAATATAGAAAAATCCGATAGCACCGATTGCGACTATTGTGGATTTTCTTGCAGCCCTCTGACTCGGCACGGTATAGTATCTGATTAGTATATGAGGCAAAGCAGATGTGCCAAGAAATAACGCAAGCATAAGTGAAACAAAATCAAGTCTTGACCAGAAATTTGAACCTTTATCAAGTTTATAATACAAACCCGGTTTCATTAAATCAGCACCTGAAGTCGGGGTTTGATAAAATAACGTAACTTTCTCATCATTGAGTGTAAATGTTTTCTTTGTAAATCTTACTATTTCGGACGACTCGATAGTTTTTATAAATTTAAACGGTCCGACAGGTCCCGTGCTTTCAACTTCCACTCCGTCAACTAATATCTTATTTACGTGACCGACCTGATAAAATTTTCTTTCTTCTTTCGGGGCGCCGTTATATAATTTTTTACCGTCTTTCGTGTCAACGATTGATAATGCTTCTTCCAGTACAGGTTTTTCGGTTTTCTTGTTAAGTTTCCACCAGGAAATAACTCCGTCTTTTTCCAGTTTAACGAAGGTTTGGTCTTTATCGTCATATTGAGCGGCGATTTTATATGATATATCCTCAACACCCGTAACTTTGTTTTCGGATAAGGCTGCATTCAGAGTAATAAATTTATGATAATCTTCATCAGGAGTTAAATTTATTCCTTTCGTAAGAACAAATACAGTCAGCATTACGGAAAATACTATAAGCAAACCGCCTTTAATAAACTGGACATAAGTTGTTGACGTCATTCCGGCTGTTGCAACAATAAAAATCACAACCGAGCCTACCATCATAACACCGACCCAATGAGGAAGCCCCAGTAAAGGGGTCACCAGTGCTCCCGCACCCACCATCTGCGGTATTAAATAGAATATAGAAACTACCAGAGTGCTAATTGAAGCCGCTAATTTAATTCCTCTGGAATCAAATTTTGCATCAAGTGCATCGGTGAATGTATATTTACCAAGTCTCCTCAACGGTTCGGCAACAAGGAACAATGCAACAACCCAACCTGCCAGATATCCGATTGAATAAAGAAATCCGTCATATCCGAAAAATGCAATCATTCCGCAAATACCGAGGAATGAAGCAGCCGACAAATAATCACCGGCAAAGGCAATTCCGTTTACAGCCCAGTGAATCTGACCTCCGGCTGCATAATATCCGCTCGCTGACTTGGCTTTTTTAGCAAAATAGAAAGATAAACCTATAACCGCCAGAACAAAAAAAATAAAAATTAAAATTGCATTTAAAGATACGTCATATATCATGCTTCGGTCTCCTTATTCATTTTGTTCTCAAGTCTTGTACATAGAAAATTATAAACTAAACCCATAACACCGGCGAGCACTATCAGCCCCATTCCGTAAACGAATGCAAGATTCAATCCGCTTAACACTTGCAGACCTAACATTTGCGGATAAAAAGTTCCGATAAAAACAAAACCGGCATAAATAACTGAATAAACTATAAATAGTTTTACTCCTAATCCGGATTTTGCCTGTATCGAATTATCCTTCCCAAATTCAGCAATGTTTTTATGAAGCATTTAACCTCCGTTATTTTAATAAAAAGATAATAAGATATTTAAGTATTATTATTAATTGTAAATTTTTATAAGAACCAGAATAAATAATTTGTTAAAATACGGGAATTCTTTAATATATTCAAATTATTAAGTCTCTTAAATGAATCGCATCGCATACGAACCACCGATTTACACTTATTATACTCAACCCGACGGAACTCCGGAAACAGTTCTGAGAACTGCTCAATATCTTCTCTGACTTTCCCTAAAATCAGATTCGGATTTCGAACTAAATTGTTAAATTTATAACTTATAAATGAATAGAATATTAATTTAAATAAAATTAGTTTGCATTGTTTTTATATCCTTTTTAAAGACCAACAGTCATTCACAAAACATGATTTATGATAGAGAAACAAATTAAAAACAGGGGGTGGATAGTAACAGCGGCAGCATTCATTATCAGTCTTGCACTCGGAATTTTATATTCGTGGAGTATTTTCAAAACAGAAATAGAAACAATAATTAAAAGCGGCACTCCGGGTTCATTTGATTGGACTTTATCATCCATAAACGACCCTTATTCCGTTTCCGTTCTTGTGTTTTCATTTACAATGATTTTAGCAGGAAAAATTCAGGATGTAATCGGACCGAAAATTACAACGATTATAGGAGGATTCCTTGTCAGCGGAGGACTATACATTTCGTCTCAATCCACTGACTACTTAGTGTGGGTTTTAGGTTTCGGTGTTATGCTCGGAGCCGGAGTTGCATTTGGCTATGCTGCAATCACGCCACCTGCCCTGAAATGGTTCCCACCGGAAAAAACAGGATTAATTGCGGGTATTATCGTATCAGGTATTGCACTCGCTTCAGTTTACATTGCGCCTCTTTCAAAATATCTGATTTCCGAATCCGGTTTGCAGGCAACAATGCAGTATTTAAGTATTGCATTCTTTTTTGTAGTAATTTTCTTCACATTTTTCATCGTAAATCCTCCAAAAGGATATGTTCCCGTTTCTAAAAAATCAGATTTAAACGAACAAATATATAAGCAGGTTGATGTAACTCCCGGAATATTTCTGAAAACCGGTTTATTTTTCAAATTGTGGTTTATTTATTTCATCGGAGCGGGAGTCGGACTGATGGTTTTCAGTTTTATAAATGATATGGTAAAGAAAGGACTGGGTGAGGTTGCATTCTTGGGGGTTGTTATTCTTGCTATCGGTAATGCCGTCGGCAGAGTTATCGGCGGAGCATTATCGGATAAAGCCGGAACAAAAAGAACCCTAATTTATATGTTCTCATTTCAATTGGTACTTATGCTGACTTCGATTTTTATTGTTAATTCCGATAATCAAAATCCCGCGGTGCTTTTGTCACTTTCTACATTAATAGGATTTGCTTACGGAACTAATCTGGCAATTTTTCCTTCGGCAACAAAAGAATTATACGGACTTAAGAATTTCGGAGTCAATTACGGAATAATGTTTGCAGCATGGGGGCTCGGAGGATTTGTGCTGAGCAGGGTTTCGCAGATGCTGTTTACTTCAACTAACAGTCTTGCATCGTCATTTATAACCGCAAGTGTTCTTCTGGTTATAGGATTGATTTTGATATTCACGATAAAAAAAGCATAGAGCGTTTTTATTTTAACACTAAGGACACTTTAAAAAAGCAAAAGGACACAAAAAGTAACAGGATTCTGATTTTATTATTTACCACTGAGGACACTTTAGAGCACGGAGAAATAATCACATTATAAAAAAATTTCTGATAAAATTTTTTTATGCCACCTTCTCACTTCTAAATTTGAGATTAAGAGCATTCATAACTTTTAACAGAGTGATTGCATTGCAATTAAAACCATTTTCAATTTTCGAAAGCTGCTGTTGTGTTATGTTTGCCTTTTCAGCTAATTCTTTCTGTGATAAATTCATACTAATCCTGAGTTTTGTTATTTGCACTGCAATTTGAATTAATTGTTTTTCTGCTTCATATAATTTTTTATTCTTTTTGTCGTTAAGCAGTTCTTTAAGATGATTATTAAAAGTTTTCATTTTTTCTTAATTTTTCTTTTTAAAAAATCTTCGCGATATGTTTTCGCTTTTAAAATTTCTTTTGTTGGTACCTTGCTTGTGGTTTTAAAAAAAGCATGTGTAAGTACTATGTATTCTTTATAATAGAAGAAATATAATATTCTTACCTGTTTTCCTTTCAGTTTTATTCTTAATTCGTGTATACAGTCTTCAAGTAAATCAGCGTATGGTCTCGGTAAATCAGGTCCTTCATTCTGAAGTTGCTCAATCCAGTTCATTATCTTAAATTTTTCTCTTACCTGTTGCCGGTTAATAAACTCTTCGACAACACATTTATTATCAATAGTTGTATAATAAAGTACTTCCTAATTTTTCATAAAACAATATACATCAGATATGATGTAATATCAATACATTTCAGAAACACAAATTCAACTAAAAAATACGAAAACACGGAATAAAAAACTCTGCGATGTTCTGCTGTTCCGCGCAATCAGCATTCTAAAATTACGACTTTATTTTTAAGTGGGCTTAGAGGAAAAGTAATAAAAAAAGAGTGCCGATACAAACGGCACCCTCCTTTCTACCTATATAAAGAAGATAATGATGAAAAATTATTTACCGCTGAAATCTATTTTATCAAACAGGAAACAAGGAGTCCGGTTAGACGAATACAGATACGGGTCATTTCCAACTTCAAGCAAATTCGCCCATAAATCCTTTGCATTTCCCGAAATGTTCATTTCGTTCACGGGAAATTTTATTTCACCGTTTTCGATGTAATATCCCGCAATGCCATTTGAGTAATCGCCCGTTGTGGAATTGAAATTACCTCCGATGAAATCCGTTACGAAGATTCCTTTGTCAATCATTTTAATCAAATCTTCAAGAGACTTATTTCCTGTTTTATAAATAAGATTTGAAGAAGAACCCGTGTAAGGCTCCATATTCAGTTTCTTTCCGTAATAATTGTCTATATAAAAATAATTCAGTATACCGTCAGATATAATTTCTTTCTTCTGAGCCGCAAGTCCTTCGTTGTCAAAATGCCTCGACGCGAGTCCACGTTTGATAAACGGGTCGTCAGTGATTGTCAGTTTTTCGGATGCAACTTTCTTTCCGAGCATTCCTTCGAGGTAGGAATTTTTCTGCTGAAGTGCTCTACCGCCCATTGCTCCGAACAACTTTCCCGTGACTCCCCAGCCTACGCGGTTCTCGACCAGCATTTTATACACACCTGAATCAATTTTCTTCTGCCCGATTTTACCCAATGTCCTCTCAAGTGCTTTATTTGCAAGAACTTCCGGATTTAATAATTCATTCATAAATCTTGCGACACATCCTTCTCCCGCTGAGGGTTTTCCACCGTTCGGGTCGCTCACCGATACGCTCACATACAATGAATAAGATGTCCTTTCACTTTCTCCTTTAAAACCATTGCTGTGTATTCGCACCCCCCTGCTTGTCGAATCGTTGTAGTATGAATTTACGTTTATTATTTTATCGGACTTACCTTTTATACTTTTGTAAATTTCCTGAATCATCCTGAATTTATCCTTGAAATCAATTGAGTCGTATGAGGAGTCCGATATTTCAAGATTAATACTCATTATATCAGTACCGGGATAATATTTTTTATCAGGCAATGTTCTCGCTTCGTCTTTTGCAAGATAATTTGTCATCTTAACCGCCTCTTCGATAAACTTTTCAAGAGACTTTTTCCTAAGGTCATTTGTGCTGTGGGAGGAATACCTGTTGCTGCAGTATAAATTCAGTGTCAGCGAATTCTGATTCGACTCCTGCAGTTTTTCAACTTCCTCGTTCACGAGTGTAACATTCAGGCTTTTAACATTTCCTATGTAAGCCGATGCTTCCGATGCGCCTGATTTAAGGGCATATTCAACTGCCCATTCCGCCGTATTATAAAAATTTTTAATATTCATATTAATAAAATTTTATTTTTCAGATAAATTATTTTTTCACTCCGCCTACCGTGATTTTCGATACTTTGACTGTCGGCAAGCCCATTGAAACGGGAACTGACTGTCCGCCTTTTCCGCAAGTCCAGCCGCCTTTCGCCATCGCAAAATCATCCGCTACCATTACTATATCTTTCAGCATTTGCGGACCGTTTCCGATTATGTTCACGTCTTTAATCGGCTTCGTCATTTTTCCGTCTTCTATCAGGTATCCGTTCTTTACGTAAAATGTGAAATCGCCCGGACCAATCAGCACCTGCCCGTTTGTGAAAGTTTCGCATAATATTCCATTCTTAACGCTCTGTATGATTTCCTCTTTCTTATGCGGTCCGTTTGTCATATAAGTATTTCTCATTCTCGGAATAGCTATGTGTCTGAAAGACTGCCGCCTGCCGTTTCCGGTCGGATTAAGTTTGTAATGATTGGCACTGATTCTGTCGTGCATGTAACTTGTAAGTATTCCGTTCTCTACAAGATATGTTTTTTGTGCATCGCTGCATTCATCATCTACATTAATCGAGCCCTGAAGTTCGGGATATAATGCATCGTCAATGATATTTATGAAATCTTTTGCCACATACTTATTAATCATATCGGAATATATGGATTCCTTTTTACGGTTGAAATCGGCTTCCATTCCGTGACCGATTGCTTCGTGGAGGAGTATTCCCGATTCGCCCGCCGCGAGAACAACTTCCATTTCGCCTGCTTCGGGTTTTACGGCATCGAACAGTATCATTGTTCTTTTTACTGCATCTTCAGAAATGTAATTTATGTTTTCCTTTGAGAAAAGTTCGAATCCTTTCCTCGCCGCAACATTTGAATAATTCATTTCTTTTTTCCCGCCTGATTCGGCAGTGCAGGTTGCTCCGATTCTACCGATTGGTTGAAAATCACATACGGCATTGCCTTCGGAATTTACCGCTAATATATAATTCGATACGTCCGAACAACTAACAACAACTTTAATCACCCTGCCGTCAAGAGAAAATATTCTATCGTTTAGTTCGGTCATTAAGGGTATTTTATCCGAGATTGAAATTTTCTCCCACGGTATTTCAATCGGATAAATATCTTTTATTTTCTTTTCTTTTATATTTACTGCCGGAATAATTTTTGATGAGTTCGCAATATTTGCAGCCGTTTTTGCCGCATTCAGCATATTATCGAGCGTGATTTCTTCGGCGAACGAATATCCCGTCTGGTCGCCTTTCAGTACGCGCACGCCTACTCCGAAATCAATGTTTGAATATGCCCTGTTTACCTTATTGTCTTCGAGTATCACGTAATTGCCAATCGAATGCTGGAAGAACAAATCACAGTAATCTCCGCCTTTGGATAATGCTTCCGACATAACTTTTGAAAGCATTTCTTCGGTTACGCCGAACCTGTCGTAGTAATCTTTTATAGATCCTGTGTTTTTGATTTTTGAAAAAGCATTGTCCGAATTGAATTTCAGAAATGACGGCAGAAATGCAATTGCCGCAGCCCCTTTCGCCCCGTCTATAAGGAACTTTCTGCGAGAAATTTTTGAGCCCATATTTTATAATATTTTGTTTGTTAACAAATCTTAATTTAATATTCGTAAAAATTAATAAAAAGTTACATCAGATTGTTAATATGTTCTACAAATATGTCACGCCTCCGGCGTTCACATTCAGTTCATCGGATTAATAATCAAACTGCTAAGTGGTGATATTTTGTTTATTCTTTATTCCCCTGCAGCTTTTAAAGCAAAACACTCAAGTTCTTGTGATATTCTGAAATTAGTTTGCTTAATTTTTTCAATAAACGGCTTTATTGAAGATATAATTCCGTCTTGTTTTGCTTTAATTATTACTCCGAGTGTACCCGTATATGAAAGATTAAGTTTATCGGCAATTTTCCTTGCTTTATAATCATCAATAACAAGTGTGCTGCCCGGAGTTTCGAGTGCCAGCGCAATAGCACTTGCTTCGCCTTTGTCAATAAATATTTCAAGAATATCTTGTCTCGGTTTATCTGATACATCTTTCACGATTATCCAACCAGGAAGAGGTTTTCCGTATTCATCAGAAATTTCAGGCGTAATTATAATTTCAGAGTAGAGTTTTCTTAATAAATCAAGTTCTCCAATATTTGTAAACAATATAATACAACTTGTGTAGGCAATTATAACTTTATGCATTATCTGCATCTCTTATTAAGTCTGATGCGGGGTAATTAAACAAAGATACATTATAATTCCCTAACAGTTCCGCAAATGTATTTTTGCTCATTCCCGCAAATTCTGCCGCCTGCCCCAAAGATAATTTTCCTTGTTCATAAAGACGTGCTGCAACAATCATAACAAATTCTTCTTTGTTTAAATCTAATGTATCGGGAATATTTATTGTTATTGTTTTCATAATAAAAAAATATATAAATATTAATATAGTATCAAGAAAAGACAGATTTATGTTATTGAAATTTTGCATGACATTCTACGAATATGTCACGACTCAGGAGTTCAACATCAATTCATCTTCCATCAATTTTCATCAATTCATCCGATGAACAAGTTCATCGGACGAATAATCAAACAAAAATTCATAATTCAAAACTTTTTCATTCTCACTTTACCGGTTTTCTGCCGATGCTGTAGTAGGTGAAGCCCAGTTCGGACATTCTTTCGGGGGAATAAATATTCCGCCCGTCGAATATAAGAGGATTTTTTAGTACTTTCTTTATTTCATCGAAGTCCGGATTTCTGAATTCGTTCCATTCGGTCAGCACAAGAAGAGCATCCGCATTTTTCAATGCTTCCATTTCACTTCCGGCATAAGTAATTGTATCCTTCAGGTAAAATTTCGAAGTTTCCATAGCCGCAGGGTCATAAGCAGAAACCGTTGCACCTTTTGTCAGCAACTCTCTTATAATATAAACTGACGGTGCTTCACGCATATCGTCCGTGTTCGGCTTGAATGCAAGTCCCCAAGCCGCAAAATGCTTTCCCTTAATGTTGCCTTTGAAATGAGCAAGAATTTTTTTAACGAGAATTACTTTTTGTAAATTATTTATGCTGTCAACAGCAGAAAGCAAAGACAGAGGCGAGCCTTTCTCCGTTGATGTTTTTATAAGTGCTTTGACATCCTTGGGGAAACAGGAACCACCGTATCCAATTCCGGCAAATAAAAATCTCTTGCCGATTCTCGTATCCGAACCCACTCCCCTTCTTACGAAGTCTATATTGGCACCTGCGACTTCACAGAAGTTCGCGAGTTCGTTCATAAAGGTGATTCTCGTCGCGAGATATGAATTTGCGGCATACTTTGTTACTTCCGAGCTTGCAGTATCCATTTCGATTATAGGATTACCCTGTCTTACAAACGGTTCGTACAATCCCCGCATTATTTCAAATGCCTTTTTGCTGTTCGAGCCGATTACGATTCTGTCCGGTTTCATAAAATCCGAAACTGCGAATCCTTCCCTTAAAAATTCCGGATTCGACACAACATCGATATTTATATCACCGCCGTATTTTTTTATTTCCTGCTCGACCAGTCCCGCAGTCCCGACAGGTACTGTACTTTTGTTAACTATTATTTTGTATTCGGTGACTTTATTATCTTTTAAAATTTTCCCGATTTGGTCTGCCGCAGCGCGTATATACCGTAAATCTGCCGAGCCGTCTTCGCCCTGCGGTGTAGGAAGGCACAGGAAAATCACCTTCGAATTCAATACTGCATATTCAAGGTCACCCGTGAACGATAATCTTTTCTTCTCAATGTTCCTGTGAAAAATTGTCTCGAGACCCGGCTCGAATATTGTAATTACCGAGTTCTGAAGTTTCTTTACTATTTCCAGATTGTTGTCAACACATATAACCTGATTTCCCATTTCGGCAAAACAGGTTCCGGACGCGAGTCCTACGTATCCGGTTCCGACTACTGCAAGATTCATAAATTTTTATTTATTGTTTATAGATAAAATCTTTTTCAATATCTTTGAATTTTTTTGAATATAAATCTTTTTCCGATACAATGGGCTTGTCTATTCGCCATTTAATATTTAAATCAGTATCGCTGAAAAGGATTGAGCGTTCATCTTTCTTTGAATATACAGCAGTGCACTTGTACATAAAAATGGCATCTTCGGACAGCACCGAAAATCCGTGTGCAAATCCCGGAGGTATCCATATTTGTCTGTGATTTTCTTCAGTTAATTCAACATCAACATACTTTCCGAATGCCGGCGAGCCGAACCTGATATCGACCGCAACATCCAGAACTTTTCCTTTTATTACCTGGCACAATTTTCCCTGTGCGTATTCGCCAACCTGATAATGCAGACCTCTGATTGTTCCGTATGCCGATTTCGAAATGTTGTCCTGCACAAAATTGAAATCCAGTCCCGCTTCCCCATACTTCTTATCGTTATATGACTCAAAGAAAAAGCCCCGTGCATCGTTAAAAACATCGGGCTCGATAATTAATACTCCGTCAATATCTGTTTTTATAATTTTCATTAATCTTTTAATATCCTTTCAAGATAATTTCTGTAAATTGAGTTAGGCATATCTTTAATTACTTTCTCAAGTTGTTCTTTGTTAATAAAATTCATATTGTATGCAATTTCTTCAATGCACGCTACTTTAAGCCCCTGCCTTGCCTCGATTACACCGAAGAAATTTGATGCCGCAAGCAGAGATTCGGGTGTTCCCGTATCCAGCCATGCAACGCCTCTTCCGATTTTTTCGACTTTTAATTTCTTCCTGTTCAGATATTCGACATTAACATCCGTAATTTCCAGTTCACCGCGGGCGGACGGCTTGAGATTTTTTGAAATATCCACTACGTCATTATTATAAACATAGAGTCCCGGAACGGCAAAATTGGATTTCGGATTTTTAGGTTTTTCTTCAATTGATATTGCATTTCCCTCATTATCAAATTCCACAATGCCGTATCTCTCGGGGTCTGTCACCCTGTATCCGAAAATAGTGGCGCCTTCATTATTTTCTATTGCCCTGTATATGAATTTAATATCGCCGTAAAAAATATTGTCTCCGAGTATTAAAGTTACATCGTCTTTTCCTATGAATTTATCTCCTATAATAAATGATTCCGCTATACCTTTCGGTGCCGCCTGTACGGCATAATGTATGTTCATTCCTATGTGAGCTCCGGTATCAAACAGTTTTTTATAATTCGGTATTGTCTCTGAATTGGAAATGATTAGAATGTCCTTTATTCCCGAAAGCATCAGGATTGACAAAGGATAGTAAATCAAAGGTTTGTCGTAAATCAGTGTAAGTTGTTTGCTGTAAATTTTGGAGATTGGATACATTCTCGTTCCCGAACCTCCCGCCAATATTATTCCTTTCATCTTATAAATAATTTAAATTTTTATCAGTATTTTGG
>JAFGII010000018.1 GCA_016929695.1 Ignavibacteria bacterium | reverse complement strand
TTAACTGTGTGGCGGAACGCATTAACTGTGCGGCGGAACGCATTAACTGTGTGGCGGAACGCATTAACTGTGTGACGGAACGCATTAACTGTGTGGCGGAACGCATTAACTGTATGGCGGAACGGGTTAACTAAGCGGCGAAACGGATTAACTATATATGGAAATGAATTAACTGACCGGCGGAATGAGTTTCTTCTATTTTTCTTTAACCTTATATTGTCAAAAATTACAGCGATGAAAAAAATTATACTGCTCATTTTTGTCATTTTCATTATAAATGACATATATCCCTGCACAATAGCAATCGTTTCCGGCAGGTTGACTCCCGACGGCAGACCGCTTCTCTGGAAAAACCGCGATACGGATGAACTCAATAATAAACTGATGTACTTTTCAGGAGCGAAATTCGATTTCATAGGGCTTGTCAACTCGCCCGATAAAGAAGGAAAAGAAATCTGGGTCGGAATGAACAGTGCGGGATTTGCAATTATGAATTCGGTTTCCTATAATATCTATCTGAAAAATGATGTGTTGGACAAAGACAAGGATAAAGAAGGCATTGTGATGAGACTTGCCCTCGAATCCTGCGTTACTGTGGATGACTTTGAAAAACTCCTGAATTCGCTTGCAAAACCAATGGGAGTTGAAACAAATTTCGGAGTGATTGACGCATTCGGCAACGGTGCATTTTTTGAAACCGGACACTGGCATTATAAAAAATATGAATTGAAAGATGCTCCGGATGGATATATGCTCAGGACAAATTTTTCTTATTCGGGAGAAACGGATAAAGGTCAGGGATACGAAAGGTATCTGATGGAAGAGCAGTTATTTAAAGATGCACATTCGAAAAAGAATATAAGCGTTAAGTTCATTTTGCAGGACGCCGCAAGATGCCTCAAACACGGTCTGACAAATATTGATTTGACAAAGGAATATTCTGAAAATTCAAATGATATAAAATTTGTTCCTTTTATGGATTTCATTTCGAGACACTCAACATCCGCATCGGTCGTGATTCAGGGAGCAAAAGATGAGAACGATACCGGTAATATGATAATGTGGACGATACTCGGATTTCCGCCCTGCTCGGTTTCATATCCTGTATGGTTCAATGATGAAAAGGTCTTGCCGGATTTACTTAAAGCGGATTCTTCGGGATTCGCACCACTTTGCAATATGGCTCTGGAGTTGAAGAAAAAATGCTTCCCTGTTACAAGAGGCAGGGGGACAAGTTATGTCAATATTAATGCCCTCTACAACGGCGCCGGTACAGGAATTATGCAGGTGTTGAAGCCACTGGACGACGAGATTCTAAGCCTTAAAGTACCGGACAGTAACCCGGTTTCACTCTATAATAATCTCGACAAAAAGATAAATGAGTCCTTTGAAAAACTGTTTCAGACGAAATAAATTTCATTTTTTTTGCCCAAAATTAGCAATTTTTTAACGTTTTTTTAACAAATTTTAAAAAGGTCTTGTTTTTTTCTATTATATGCTTTACTTTTATTCGTATTTTATAAACTAAAAAAGTGCAAATGATTAAGAGAAAATTTATTCTTTTTTTCACGATTTTGGCTTTTTCTATTAGTAGCCTGTTTGGTTTTATAGGATTTAATTCGGCTAATGCCGCTCCTGATGCGAAAAAGACTGAACAGACTGTTAAACAGGATAAGAATAAGAAAAAGAAAGTTAGCCAAAAGAAAAAATCTACAAAAAAGAAAACATCAAAGAAAGGCGCCAGTAAAAAAACTACTGCAAAGAAGAAGACTACTAAGAAAAAAACTACTAAGAAAAAAACTACTAAGAAAAAAACAACAAAGAAGAAGACTACTCCTAAGAAGAAGACTACTTCAAAGAAGAAGACTTCGACAAAGAAAAAGACTTCCTCAAAGAAAAAGACTTCCTCAAAGAAAAAGACAACAAAGAAAAAGACTTCAAAGAAGAAGTCTTCCAAAAAGAGAACCTCTAAAACGAGAGTAAAAAAATACTCGACTCCAAGAACAACAAACCCGGGTACATATACTCCGCCGAGAACTTATGAAAGAAAAGATAATACTACAATTGAAAAGAAACCGAAAGAATATAAAAGAGATAATACGCAGATAAAGATAGAAACTATTAAAAAAGAACCAAAAAAGGAAAACACGGATTAACATAGTCCCTTATTTGTTGTTATTAAGACTGTCTCAGGTTTAAAATCTGAAATTGATTAAGCATCAGAATTCAGAATATAATTTGAGACAGTCTTTTTTTTTATATTTATTGTAGATAAGTATTTAATTATATTGCTTTTATGAAGATTAGTCTAAACTGGATAAAGAATTATGTTCCGGAATTGAAATATGATTCAGCACTTGACCTGAAAAAGAAAATGATAAAAATTGGTCTTGATATTGAATCATTTGAATCTGAAAGTGAAAAATTTGAAAATTTTGTAGTTGCTGAAGTTGTTCACAAAGATAAACATCCGGATGCCGATAAACTTACTGTCTGCAGGATTAATACGGGAAGCGAAGAACTGACGGTTATCTGCGGTGCTCCTAATGTGGAAAAAGGTCAGAAAGTTTGTTTTGCGAAAATTGGGGCTGTTATACCGCAGAACGGAATGGAAATTAAGAAAACCAAAATCCGTGGAGTGACTTCATACGGTATGATATGCGCAGAAGATGAACTTGGCTTATCGAATGACCATTCCGGTATAATGATTCTTGACAGTAATGCGAAAGTCGGAATGAATTTCTCGGATTATATAGGTGCTAATGATATCCTGATTGAAATAGGTGTTACTCCGAACAGAGGTGACCTCCTTTCCCATTTCGGTATGGCAAGAGAAATTGCTGCTGCTACGGGTTTTGAATTTGTTAAACCTGATATTGATATTAAGGAATCGCAGGAAAAATCCTCAGACCTTATCGGAATCTCAATTGAAAATAAGAAATATTGTAAGAGATTTACCGGCAGGGTTGTTAAAAACATTAAAATTAATGAATCTCCAGTCTGGCTGAAAAAATATTTGGCTTCTGTAGGATTAAGACCAAGAAATAATATAGTTGATATTACTAACTTTGTTATGATGGAGACAGGTCAGCCGCTCCACGCATTCGATTATGATAAAATCGGCGGGAAGAAAATAATCGTTAAACTGGCTGATAAAGGCGATAAGTTCATTACTCTTGATTCTAAGGAAAGAGTGCTGAATGAATACTCGTTAATGGTCTGTGACTCAAACGGTCCTTCCGCAATTGCAGGTGTTATGGGAGGGGAGTTTTCGGAAATTACAGATGATACAAAGAATGTCTTTATTGAAAGTGCTTATTTTGACCCCGTCTGTATCAGAAAAAATTCTAAACTGCTCGGTCTGTTAACGGATGCTTCTCAAAGATTCGAAAGAGGAGTGGATATTGAAAATGTGATTTATGCTTCAAATAGAGCCGCTCAGTTAATGCAGAAACTGGCAGATGGTGAGGTCTGTACGGGAATTGTTGATGCGTACCCTGAACGTTTTGAAAAACTTTTTGTGGATTTACGACCTGAAAAAGTTAATGAAATTCTCGGTAAGAATATTCCTGAAAATGTAATTATTGAATTGCTGGAAAGTATAGGGATTAAATTAACTGAAAAAGGAGATAAAAAATTGTGCTTTGAAATTCCCGAGTTCAGAAGGAACGATTTGCAGAGGGAAATTGATTTGATTGAAGAAACTGCAAGGTTGTACGGATATGACAATTTTGAGAATCAGTACAGTTTTAATCTGGATTTAAATGCTAATGTTGATTATAAAGACGGTTATCTCATATTTAAAGACCATATTAAAAATTACTTCATAGGAAAAGGTTTTAATGAAATTATATCGTATTCCCAGCAGGATGAAACGGTTATCTCGGATATATCAAGTCATTATGTCAGTATTGAAAATCCCAATTCCGTCGAAATGAACGTGATGCGTGTAAATCTTCTTCAGGGCATTATCAGTGCAATGAAACTTAATTATAACCGTTCTGGTAAAGACGTAAGTCTGAAATTATTCGAAATGGGAAAAGTTTTCCGAAGCTCTGAGGATGGATTCTCTGAATCAGAGAACTTGTGTTTTGCGGTAAGTGCTAAATCCGATTATACGGGATTTGACGTAAAAGAACGGGAATTTGATGTATTTGACTTTAAGGGCGAAATTGAGCAATTTCTGACAAAGTTCAATCTTGAAAATTTTGTTTTATTTTATTATAATGCGAATGAAAATAAGTTTTCTGATGTTATAGTAAACGGAGATACTGTAGGAAGTTTTTATTTTATAGATTATGATGGATACGCTGATAAGAGACAGAATATATTTGCGGCAGAATTTAATCTTGAAGTTCTTTACAATAAATACGAACCCGATGTAAAATACAAAGAAATTAATAAATATCCCCCGGTTAAAAGGGATTTGTCGTTAGTCTCAGGTGAATCTTTAAAGTATGAACAGATTGATAAATCCATAAGGAAAAATGCCGGGAAGAGTTTAAAAAGTATTAAGATATTTGATATATATAAAGACAAAAAATTAGGAGAAGATAAAAAAAGCATTGCCTTATCTCTGGAGTTTAATTCCAATGATAAGACACTTACGGACGAAGAAGTGAATAAGTCTATAGATAATATTGTTAAAGGACTCGATAAGGAATTAAATATTAAATTAAGATAATCAATGGCAAACGTTAATCAACCCTCCCTTTTGGGAGAAAACAGTCAGGTGAATACGAAAGAGGAATTCGAGAAAGCTAAACTGGAGTTCAAGAATTCTATTGAAACATTGGTATCTAAAGTTGGCCATCTTATTGAAAAAAATGCAAAAAAAGAAAAAGAAAATGAAAAGTTAAATGAGACTGTCAGAGAATTGAATTTAAAATTGCAGGAATTAAAGCTGGAAATTAATAAATTAAATTCGGATATAATTTTAAAAGAAAAAGAAATATCTAATTATAAAAATCAGATATTAGGTCTGAAAACGGGTAAATCATCACCCGAAGATAAAGATAAAGTAAAAAGCAGAATTAAGGAACTTATATCAAGGATAGATACACATCTTGATAATTACGAGGAAACCGATGAAGAAATATAATGTTTGACTATTTAAAAATCTAAACTAAATGAAAAACACCGGTATAAAGGTAAAAATATTCAAGAGCGAATATAATCTGCTTGGAGAAAATCCGGCAGAAGTAGAAAAGATAGCAAATTATGTGGATACAACTATGCAAAGGATTGATTATCAGTCACCAAATACTTCAGTTGATTCAATTGCGGTTGTCGCCGCATTAAATATTGCAGAAAGTTACTTTAAAGAGAAAGATGGAAGAAAAGAAATGGAAAAAAGCATTACGAAACTTCTGAATGATGTTTCTAGAAAGATTGACGACCTTAATAAAAAAATCGAGGAATATATTTAGTTTAGATGAGTTCTTTGAAATAATATAAAAGTGTTTAACCGCACAGTTCGAAACTGTCAAACATTATATAAAACCAATCAAATAATGAATACTTGGGAGGCAAGCTCTTTGATGTTGATTACAGGCCTCACCCTGATTTAGGTCAGCGGATTTACTGCAGGAATCGAGGTTCCGGCGAATAGTAATCAGTGGAAGTAAAAAACATTTTGGCACCACCCACCATGCTAGTATAAGAGGTTTTCTTATATAGCCTTTGACACGGAATTGTGCGGTTTTTTTATTTGTAAAATTTTTAATTAACATAACTTAGAATTTAATGAATTTAAGCGGAGGAACGCGATAAATGGAATTGGAAATATATATATTGCTTCCCGTCCTGGTCGGCTTGTGTTTGATTACTTTCTTTTTAGGATGGTATTTGCATATGCGGTCAGGCAAAGCAAAAATTGAAAGCGCTGAAAATACTGCAAGCCGAATTTTGTCGGATGCAGATACTAAAGCAAAAGATGTTGTTCTCGAAGCAGAGAAAAGAGCAAAACAATATAAAATTGATGCGGAAAAATCTGCCCATAATTTGAAGAAAGAAAAACTTCTTGAAGTAAAAGATGATTTCCTGAAAAGAAAACAGAGATTTGATGAAGAATCCAGAGCAAGAGAAAAGGAATTTTTGGAAATTGAAAAGAGAATCAGGAATGAAAGAGAATCAGTCGAAAAAATTAAAACTGACCTTTTAAGTAAAACTAAAGAAGCCGATAGTTTAATTAATACCTGTAATGTCAGACAAAAAGAAATAAATGAAAAGGAATTTGTATTGGATAATCAGATTAAGGAACATAATGAGTTAATCGGTAAACAGAAGGAAAAATTACAGAAACTCTCGGGAATAACAGAAGAGGAAGCCAAGAAAATTCTTTTTGACAGTCTCATCGAAAAAGCAAAATTTGAAGCGGCTCAGAAACTTCAGGATATTCGCGAGGAAACTAAACTGGAGGCAAACAAAATATCAAAACACATTGTTGTTCAGGCTATTCAAAGGTCTGCCGTTGACCATTCTGTAGAAACTACCGTAAGCGTGCTGCAGATTACTTCCGATGAATTGAAAGGCAGAATTATCGGTAAGGAAGGCAGAAATATTCGTGCTTTTGAAGCGGTAACGGGAGTTGATATTATTGTTGACGATACACCTGAAGCAGTTATTATTTCGGCATTTGACCCGTTCAGAAGGGAAGTCGCCCGTGTCGCTATGGAACGACTTATTGCAGATGGAAGAATTCACCCTGCCAGAATTGAAGAAGTGGTCGCAAAAGTCGAAAAAGAACTTAATGAAGAAATTATCCGCGTCGGTGAGCAGACTCTGATGGATATGGGTATTCAAAGCGTTAACAGGGATATAATTACTTTAATAGGAAGAATGAAATACCGCTCGAGTTACGGACAGAATGTTCTGAATCACTCAATTGAAGTCGGACATCTCGCAAGCGTAATGGCGGCGGAACTCGGACTGGATCCCGTTATGGCTAAACGTGCAGGACTTTTCCACGATATCGGTAAAACAGTTGACAGAAGTATCGAAGGTCCCCATGCTATTCTTGGATATGAAATTGCGAAACGCTGCAAGGAACATCCTGTCGTTTGTAATGCTATTGGTGCTCATCACGATGAAATGCCGATGGATAATCCGATTGCCGTTCTTGTTCAGGCTGCTGATGCAATCAGTGGTGCAAGACCAGGGGCAAGAAGAGAATCCGTTGAAGCATATTCCAAACGTCTGGAAAAACTCGAGCAAATTGCTACGTCATTTGAAGGTGTGGCTAAAACCTATGCTATTCAGGCTGGCAGGGAAGTCAGAGTTATCGTTGAACAGGAAAAAATCAGCGATGTGTTGCAGGACCAGCTTGCCGAAGATATTGCGCATAAAATTCAGGAAGAAATGGAATATCCCGGTCAGATTAAAGTGAATGTAATTAGGGAAAGAAGGTCTATTGCTTATGCGAAATAATTTTATCATATTGAGATATTAAAACATTTTACTATGGATAAAATAAAAGGTAAAACATTAGTTGGAATAACAGGCGGTATCGGGTCGGGTAAATCTGAAGTATGCTCTCATCTTGCTCAGAGAGGATTTAAAGTTATTTCTGCTGACTTGCTTGCTAAAGAACTATATAACAAGGATAAAAAACTCGCAGCCGCACTGGTTAAAAGGTTCGGAAAAGATATAATTAATTTTAAAGGGAAAATCAGCCTTGCAAAAATGCGGGAACTTATATTCTCTAATAAAAAGAATTATTTCGATACTAATAAAATTGTTCATCCGGTCGTTATAAAACATCTTGCACAGATTATTAAAAAGTGCAAGGAAAATCTTATTATTGTCGAATCGGCAATTTTATTTGAAAGTTCGTTTGATAAATATCTCGATTATGTCGTTATGGTGTATTCAAATAAACAGAACAGGATTAAAAGAATTATGCGGAGAGATGGTGCCTCAAGAAAAGATGTTGAAAAAATTATGAAGTACCAGATGGATGAAAGAAAGAAAATAGAGAAAGCTGATTTCGTAATTATTAATAATAAATCCCTCGACGGTCTGAGCAGGGAAATCGAATTATTCATTAAAATCCTGAAAGTCCTTAAAAAGTAAAACTTAAATATTATTTTTCCCGTTTTATATAAGCCGGATTCAACTCCCGGCTTTTTTATTTTACAAAATCTCACTCTTATTTAAATGCTCTCGCCTCATCCCATTAACGCAGCAGACTGTGTAAAAATTCAAAAATGTTCTTTTCCAACCTCTCGCTTGGGAAGGTTGTTGCTGTTTCTTAATCCAAACTCCGTAAGGAGTTTTACGTTAATAGAAATTGAATGCTATATTCTCCAACACTGTAGTGGTTGTACAAAATATCGGTCAATAATTATTCGGCAGAAATTTCTCCTTTTTTTCGACATCTGGGTATCTGATGCGTTATGTTTCCCATGCGTAATTCTGGTACATTCCGCCCCGCTCCTGCCTGATATTCTAATTAAATTGATTATTCTGTCAATAATTCATAATTTTGCTAAATACATAAAATAGAAGGAGGATAGTCTTCCACAATTTTGAAGTAACAAAAAAAAGAAATAACACAAACTCCCTGGACGGCAAGGTTCTTGTCTTGAATCAGAATTATGAACCACTTACAATATGTAATGTAAAAAGAGCAGTCGTATTGACATTTTTAGGCAAAGCAGAAATAGTGAGTAAGGTCGCAGATAAATATATAAACACGGTCTATAGGAAATTTGATTATCCGAGTATCGTGCGGCTGGGTTTCTTTGTTCGTGTTCCCTATAAAAGGATAATTCTCTCGAGGAAAAATATTCTAAAGAGAGACAATCACAGATGTCAGTACTGCGGAGCAACAACAAACTTAACAATCGACCATATCATTCCCAAATCAAGGGGAGGTGAGGAAACATGGGAAAATTTGGTCACTGCTTGTATAAAATGTAATAATAAGAAAGGTGACAGGACCCTGGATGAAGCAGGAATGATTCTGACTTCAAAACCTAAGAAACCCTCTCATATTACATTTATAAAAAGTTCGGCGGGAAAACTCGAAGATACTTGGAAACCCTTTCTTTATTTGTATTAAAAGAAAATTAATAAATTTATAATTATGGATATAAAAAATAAAACAGTTTTAATTCTCGGAGGCTGGGGGTTGGTTGGTTCTGCCGTTGCAAGAAAAATTATGGAAGGCAAACCAAAAAAAGTTGTATTAACTTCTTTATTCAGACATGAAGCCGAAAATATCTGTGATGTTCTTGCTAAGGAATTTAAACTTAAAAATACTTTTATTCCGTTCTGGGGCAATATATTTGTTAGATATCAGTACAAGGATTTAAGTAGGGAAGAAATTCTTGGTGACCCTGTAAAAAGAAGAAAGACTCTCGAAGATATTGTTAACGAACTCGATGGGAAAATGCTTGCCGAATCCAGCGTTTATAAAATGCTCCAGAAATATAAACCGGATCTGATTATAGACTGTATCAATACTGCAACTGCAATCGCATACCAGAATATATATAAATCATATCTGGATATCTTAAATATTGCTAAATCAAAAGAAAAAAATTACGATCTGCTTTTAACCGCAGTTGAAAAAATGATTTGCTCGTCTTATGTTCCCCAGTTAATCAGACATGCCCAGATAATGTATAATTCGATGCAGAAATTCGATACGAAGTTCTACTTTAAAGTAGGAACAAGCGGAACGGGCGGTATGGGTCTGAATATCCCGTTTACACACAGTGAAGAAAAACCTTCCCGTGTATTGCTAAGCAAATCTTCGGTAGCAGGTGCACATACATTGCTTCTTTTCCTTATGGCACGGACCCCCGATGGTCCTTTGGTGAAAGAAATCAAACCGACAGCCTCTATAGCATGGAAAAAAATTAAATACGGTGAAATTAAAAGGAGAAACAGACCGATTGATATTTATGACATTGACCCGGAAGAAACTTTAAAATTAAAGGATAAATTTCTAAGGCGTGACGGCAGGAAATTTAAGAAGGTCGGTAATTTAAAAACTGTCTATATCGATACTGGAGAAAACGGAATTTTCTCCAGAGGAGAATTCGAGGCAATCACGACTAACGGACAGATGGAATTTGTTACACCTGAAGAAATTGCGGAAAATATTTACAGAGAACTGAATGGCGGTAATACGGGTAATGATGTTATTAATGCTCTCGATGGCTCTGTAATGGAACCGTCATACAGGGCAGGTTTCCTGCAGAATTCTGCAGTTGCGAAAATAAAAGAACTCGAAGAAAAAAATAAAACACATTCAGTTGCTTTCGAAATGCTCGGACCTCCGAGACTCTCTAAATTGCTGTTTGAAAGCCATATGCTCAGATTAATTTATAAGAATTTCAAAAATGTAATAAATGATACTCCGGAAAATATCAGCAGAAAAGTATCAACACTTATCTATAAAAATCATAAACTCAGGAATGAAATCGTTTCAATCGGTATGCCCGTATTAATGCCCAACGGAAAAGAAATACTCAGAGGACCCGATGTAAAGATTCCTTCGGAAAATGAAGGTGAAGTAATTAACCTGAATTCTAAGAAAATTAATAAATGGGCGCACGACGGCTGGATTGATCTGCGTGTTAACAACTGGAAAAAATGGCGACAAAGACTCATTAATATTATGAATGATGCAGATAAAAAATGTGATGAACATTTCAGTTCAAGATATGTTTTTAATAAAGAATACTGGGACAACTTCAAAGATATTAATATCGGGAAAATTGCAGGATGGATATTTATCAATGAAGAACAGGGTGTCAGGATGAAAGGTTAATCGGATTGTCAAATATATTAAGCATATTAATATTTTTTCCAATAATTCTTTCTCTTCCTCTAATTTTCTTTAAAAAAGAAAATACTTTATTAATTAAATCCTATGCACTCGGGATTTCGTTAATTACTTTTTTACTGTCCGTTGTACTTTATTTTGAATTCGACGTTACATCAGGCGATTTCCAGTTTATCGAAATTACTGAGTGGGTAAAAGTAATTAACAGCAATTATTATGTTGGAATTGACGGAATTTCTTTGCTGCTGATTTTATTAACTACGTTCATTATTCCGCTTTGTGTCTTTGCTTCCTGGAATACTATAAACACGAGAATGAAAGAATTTTATTTTCTTTTTCTGGTTATGGAAGGCTCTTTAATCGGAGTTTTTTCTTCACTTGATTTGATTTTATTTTATGTGTTCTGGGAATTCATTCTGATACCTATGTATTTCATAATAGGTATATGGGGCGGCGAGGATAGAATTTATGCAACGATTAAGTTCTTTCTTTATACTTTGGCAGGAAGTGTTTTGCTTCTTATCGGTATTATCTGGGTAGGATTTCTGTGCAGCCCCGTTCAGGGACAGTTTACAAGTGATTTGAATCACATTATGAAAATGTCCGTTCTTTTACCGCTTAATAAACAAATAATTTTATTTATTCTTTTTACTCTCGGTTTTTTAATTAAAGTCCCGCTCTTTCCGTTTCATACGTGGCTGCCCGATGCACACGTTCAGGCTCCGACTGCCGGCAGTGTGGTCCTTGCTGCCCTGCTTCTAAAAATGGGTACTTATGGATTGATTAGATTCTCGTTGACTCTTTTCCCCGCTGCATTCGTAAAACTGACTCCTTATATCGCAATACTCGCAGTTATCGGTATTGTATACGGCGGGTTGCTTTCAATCGTTCAGAAGGATATGAAAAAACTGGTGGCTTATTCTTCCGTAAGCCATCTCGGCTTCGTAGTTTTAGGAACTTTCGCCCTTACTGTTGAAGCGGTTCAGGGAAGCGTAATACAGATGGTAAACCACGGTCTTTCAACTGGTGCCCTGTTCCTTATTGTCGGTATGATTTATGAAAGAAGACATACTAAGGAGATTTCCGAATTCGGAGGACTGAGAAAAGTTATGCCCGTCCTGGCAGGAATATTTCTCCTTATATCCTTGTCTTCAATCGGGTTGCCCGGTCTTAACGGTTTTATAGGTGAATTTCTGATTCTCGTGGGTTCTTTCGGCTCTCAGAATCTCGGCTCGAACCTCTATACAATTTTAGCCACGACCGCCGTTATTTTATCCGCCGTGTACCTGCTGTGGCTCTTTCAGAGAGTTATGCTCGGACCGCTTGAAAAAGAAGAAAATAAAAAATTAAAAGATATTTCAAAATTTGAACTGCTTTCTATAATTCCAATACTGATTTTTGTGATATGGATTGGCGTTCAGCCTAATACATTTTTAAAAGTCTCTGAAAATAGCGTAAAGAAAATTATTACTAATTTCGAGCTCAGCAAGGATAAAATGCATTTCGAAGAAGTGAAAGATTAATAACAGGATTATATTATTGGAATTTCTTTTATTCATACCATTTATAGTTCAGTTGATGTCAATTGCAATTATGCCGTTTTTGTTACCTAAATGGTGGCACAAAAATTACGGCAAGTTTTCAATTGTATTGGCTTCAATTGTGGTTCTGTATTATGTCTTCGTTCTTAGAAATACACACGAAGTGCTCAGAACTGCGGAAGAATATATTAGTTTTATTTCATTGCTGACGGGTCTTTTTGTAGTCTCGGGAGGTATTTATTTCAAAATTAAAGGTAAGGCAACGCCGCTGAAAAATACAATCACCTTATTAATCGGTTCTCTTACTGCGAATTTATTCGGTACCACGGGAGCGGCTATGCTGCTTGTCAGACCTTATATTGCTTCCAATAAATACAGACTGAAACCCTACCATATTATTTTTTTCATTTTTACCGTTTGCAATATGGGGGGCTCTCTGACACCAATAGGTGACCCGCCGCTTTTTCTCGGTTATTTAAAAGGTGTTCCCTTTTTCTGGATAATAAAAGAATTAATCGGTATTTGGGCTATAGGTTTGGCTTATGTCTTGGTTATTTTTTTTCTTATGGATACCTATTACTATAGAAAACTTAAAGTGAAAATTCAGCAGGAAGTCGAAGAGAAAGGCGAAGATGTTCAGTTCGGAGGTCTGTTTAATATATTCTTCCTGTTTACTATTATCGGTGCAGTGTTTATTACCGAACCGCCGTTTTTGAGAGAAATTATTATGCTGACAGCCGCTTTTATCTCTTATAAATTGACTCCGCCTTCTGTTCATAAACGTAATAGATTTAATTTCGAACCGATTAAAGAAGTTGCACTCCTGTTCGTTGGTATCTTTATGACGATGATTCCCGTCCTCTCGTATCTGAATCATAATTCGGCTCAGCTCGGTATATCAAAACCGGGTCAGTTTTTCTGGGCTTCGGGAATTTTAACGAGTTTTCTCGATAATGCCCCTACTTATCTGAATTTTCTTACTCTTTCAATGGGTCTGCAGAATCTGAATATTAATAATTCTCTGGAAGTACTGATGTTTCTGGATAATTACAAAATTTATGTAATAGCAATTTCAGTAGCTTCTGTCTTCTTCGGCGCTATGTCCTATATAGGTAACGGTCCGAACTTTATGGTTAAATCTATAGCCGAACATAAAGGCATTAAAATGCCGGGATTTTTTGCTTATATTTATAAATATTCTTTGCCTGTTCTGATTCCGATGTTTTTTGTTATTTGGCTTTTGTTTTTCAGGTAAAAGTTATTTATGCAGGAACTTATTTATGATTAAAATGTATTTAATATATATATAAGACATACTTTAAAAATTTTATTAATATCAATTTAAATAAAATGTTTCAAAAAAATAAAGTTATCATAATTGGTGTTATTGTCCTTGTCGCCGGCGTGTTAATCGGTATGAAAATTCAGGATTCTATTTCCGACGATAAAGTTACGGCACAGGTTAAAAAATACGGGGAGGTCTTGAGTCTGGTTTCTCAGTATTATGTTGATACTATCGATACTCAAAAACTTACCGAAACCGCTATTTCTGGTTTACTTACGGAACTTGACCCTCATTCTGTCTATATAAATCAGGAGCAGTTAAAAAGGGTTAATGAAGATTTTCAGGGCAGTTTCGAAGGTATTGGAGTTGAATTTGATATTATAAATGATACTCTTACTATCGTTTCCCCTATAAGCGGTGGACCGTCTGAAAAGCTTGGTATCCTGGCGGGTGATAGAATAGTAAAAATTGACGGCGTTTCCTGTATTAAAATACCCCGGGAAGATGTTCCTAAAAAGTTAAGAGGAAAAAAAGGAACAAAAGTCACTGTTACAATTTTAAGGGGAGGTTCGCCGGTACCGCTTGAATTCGAAATTACAAGAGATAAAATTCCCCTGTATAGTGTCGATGCCTCGTTTATGTATGATAATGAAATTGGATACTTGAAAGTCTCTCGCTTTTCCTCCACTACCTATGATGAATTTAAACAGGCATTGTTAAAGTTGAGTAGCAAGGGAATGAAAAAACTTGTTCTGGATTTAAGAAGCAATCCCGGAGGTTTTCTTGACCAGGCATTTAAGATGGCAAGTGAATTTATTCCCAATGGCAAAAAAATAGTTTATACTCAGGGCAGAATGCCTGTCTTCAACGAAGTGTATAATTCATCTGGCGGTGTTTATACCGGTGTCCCGCTGGTTGTCTTGGTAAACGGCGGCTCTGCATCCGCAAGCGAAATTGTTGCAGGTGCTGTTCAGGATTGGGATAGAGGGCTGATAATTGGTGAAAGTACATTCGGTAAAGGACTTGTCCAGAGACAGTTCGATCTTTCTGACGGCTCTGCAGTCAGAGTTACTACATCCAGATATTACACGCCGTCGGGCAGATTGATTCAGAAACCTTATGCACATGGTAAATATGAAAATAATGAAGGACAGAATATTCCGGATATCTCCGATACTATAAAACCGGTCTTTAAAACAAACGGCGGCAGGGATGTCTTCGGAGGCGGAGGTATTACACCTGATATTATTGTTAAACTCGATACTCTTACGGGTTATACTGTTCAGTTGAGAAGATTAAATCTCATTTATGAATATACCGAGAACTATATGAAGTCTATGAGAAATACTATTGAAAATAAATATAAAGATTATATGGATTTCGTAAGGGATTTTGAAGTTACTGATAATATGCTGGAAGGACTTTCCGCTCTGGCTACTGGCAGGGATGTCGCATTCGATGAGGTTGCATTTGAAAGAGACCGCAGATTCATTATTGTCCTGATAAAATCGCAGATTGCAAGGGATATATGGGGTAATGACGGAAGTTATGCAGTGTTTATGTTTGACGATGAGCAGTTCCTGAAAGCAATTTCGTCTTTCGATCAGGCAGTAGATTTCTTAAATAGATTTAAATAAACTGAAGTTGAAATCAAGATATTTAATATTATTTTTTTTGCTGATAATATTAATAAATTATAATATACACCCGCAGGAAAAAGTATTGCAGGCGGGCGAAAGTCTCGTATATACTGTTTATTTCGGATTCATTAAACTCGGTGAAGTGAGGTTTTATCTTAACAGCCCTTATTACGAAAATCGTAGAAAAATTTATTCCGCAAGCGCTAAGATGTTTAGTTATGAAGGAATTCCTTTCGTCGGAGTAAAATATTTTTTCGATTCTAAAATGCGTGACGATAAAACAGGTGTTGTCTCTGTCGAATTTAGAGCCTCGGATTTTAAAGATGAATCATCCGGCGGAAAGATGATAATTAGAACGGAATATGATTTCGATTATTACTCAAATAAAGATACAAACTCTGTTAAAATAAAAAAATATAAAGATACCGATCCGGGCAACCCCGAAATGGATACGGTTTATAAGTTCGAGAAAGGAAAAGAATACCTCGACGGTCTGGCAATTCTGTATAATGCCCGCCTTAACTCGTTCCAGAAGGGGAGTGAAGGCAGAAAGAATATTAAAGTGTTTATTAATGAAAAGGAATCTTCTCTTAGATATTCTTTCGACCAGAATAGAGATGCTGTCTCAATAGGTCTTGTGGATTATGATATGGCGGGTATCAGAGTCGCTGGAGTGGCAGACTTTGTGGGCGTTCTGGGATTGACGGGAGAATTCGAGGGCTGGTTCTCCGATGATGAAGCAAGAGTGCCCCTCAAAGCAAGACTGAATATTCTTATAGGCAGTGTAACCCTTGAGTTGAAATCCTATATTCGTACGGGATGGTATCCGCCGAAATTCAGTAATTGATTTCTCAATATATTGATAAATATTTTTTAAATGATTAACTTTATTTTTTAATAAAATATTGAATATGAAAATAAAATCGGTTGTAATTTTTATCCTGACGCTTTTTTTTGCATTACCCGTGTTCGCTCAGGATGCACAGGAAATTATTAAAAATGTGCAGAACAAATACAGGGATATGAAAGATGCAAAAGCCACTTTTTCATTGTCGGAAAGTTTCTCCGGTGGAAAATCTTCTTCTGCCGCAGGTACTCTGCTGATTCAAAAAGAAAATAAATATAAAATTAAAACCGATAAGTTCACTCTCGTAACTGACGGCTCAACCTCCTGGTCTTATACTCCTTCAAAAAAGCAGGTGGTCGTTGATTATTATAAAGATGACGGCAGCTCTTTTTCTCCCAACAAATATCTTTTTAACTATCCGGAAAATTTCTACTCTGACTTATCGGGGGAAGAGAAAGTTAATAAGAAAGACTGCTTTTTTCTGAAATTAACTCCCAGAAAAAAAGGAAATATAAAATCCGCAAAAGTCTGGGTGGATA
Organism: Ignavibacteria bacterium; assembly: GCA_016929695.1. Taxonomy (GTDB): domain Bacteria; phylum Bacteroidota; class Ignavibacteria; order Tepidaquicellales; family Tepidaquicellaceae; genus Tepidaquicella. The sequence goes on along the minus strand of JAFGII010000018.1, from coordinate 3,028 downwards.
AAACCGAATATTTAATTAGAAAAATTACTATATCAACTTCAGAATCAACTAAAACCTATACACTGAAGACTATTACTCTTGACCCGGGCTTGAGTTCATCGGAATTCTCTTTTACTGCACCTTCAGGGGTAGAGGTTATTGATTTAAGATAAATTATGTCTTTTGACCAAAAAGGTTAAACAAATAATTAAATTTCTGGTCCTCTTTGGATTACTGATTGTATTTTTATATCTCGCATTCAGGGGGATTGACTTCGGAAAACTTGTTGCCGAACTCGGCAAGACTAATTATTTTTTGGCAATTTTCGCTATGCTTATCGGGGTTGTCTTTGGTAGTGTTGTACGCGCAATGAGATGGAGGTATTTTCTCTATCCCGAAAAAAAATATGTAAAATTAAAAGATTTGTTTTCTGCTGTAATGATAGGGTATTTTACGAATGCAATTATTCCGAGAGGTGGTGAGGTATCGCGTCCTTTTGTTCTCGCTCAGAAAGAAGGTATTTCTAAGGCATTTACGCTCGGCACGATTGTTGTGGAAAGAATTTTTGATATGCTTTCGATGTTCTTCGTCTTCGGTTTGTGCCTTTTCTTTTACAGGGATAAAATGAAAAACGCATTCGGGGATTTGAATATTGAAGCAATATCCCTGTATATCTCTGTTGCTATACTGCTTTTTGTTTTCTTTGTCGCGCTGATGCTTGTCAGAATTGAAAAAACAAAAAAATTTATTGAGAAAATTGCCGTTAAAATATTGCCCGCAAAATACAGCGCCCGTGTTCAGGAAATACTGATTTCCCTGATAAATTCTTTTTCTTTTATTAAATATCCGAAGAATTATTTTATGATTTTTGCTCTGACCGTATTGCTCTGGCTTACTTATGCCTTGTCAACTTTCATTATGATGAAATCCTTCCACGATATTACCTTGAATAGTCTCTCTTTCTTTGATGCAAATCTTGTTTTAACTTTGACTGCATTTGCCCAGACTATCCCTCTGCCGGGAAACTCGGCGGGCTCATTCCATTTCTTTGCTAAAACGACCTTGGTTGTCGTATTTGCCGTTACCAGTGAAGTTGCTGTAGCATTCGCCACCGTTACACATCTGTTGAATTTTATCGGAGTACTCCTTATCGGCTTCTTTTATTCCGTTAAAGAAAATTATAAATTTAGTCTCAAACTCTCCGATTTCAAATCCTCCGGAAATAATAAACCCGATACAGATTCGGAAAGCAATATCGGGTTGGATAAATAATCTTACTTGACTTTACACTTTATATTCTTAACTCTTATTCGAATTTCGCGCCTTTCGTGTCTTCCGTGGGTATCTTTTCCTGACTTCCGTATCTGGACACCTTCGAAGGTATCCGGATGTGGAAGTCAGGTGGATAAATAATCTTACTTTACTTTACACTTTATATTCTTAACTCTTATTCGAATTTCGTGCCTTTCGTGTTTTTCGTGGGTATCTTTTTTTCTATGACTAAATTCTGTACCTCTTTTCTCCTCCTAATCAAATAACTGTTCCAGTTTCATATACTTAGTATGCATAAAGTCAATTGCCGAATCAATTAATGTAGTATCATCTGATGAAAGCGTTTCCTTCAGTGCTTTCGTTGCTTCAATTAATTCATCTGTCACGGCAAGAAACTCATCTTTTTTGCTCTCGACTCTTTTTGACATTTTTCCTGTTTTAATATCTTCTGCTCTTGTTATTAAATCATCTATCACGTTTGAAATTGAAGCGTAATCCTTGTTTGGCAGGTATTTATGATAAATTATATAGAGTACTTGATGATAAAGGTCAACTTCCTTCATCAAAGGCGCTATTGTTCTTACCATCATCTCGTATTTCGAATGTAGTTCCTCCGCAGCGTCAAGCATAATCTGCTCGCCGTCGCCTTCGGCAGCGGCATAATATTGTTCCGCAGTGGAATTTAATAACTGTAATGCCTCTTTCCATTTGTTGACTTTGTCCTGAAGTATCCCGGGTAAACTGACATTATTGATTTTTTCGATGTGAACTTTTATGTCAGGAACAAATGATTTTAATTTTGATATGTCTTTGGATGGATATGCTTCATGCCACATTTCGTGTATCACCTCGTGAAAATCACTTAACTCCTGAACTCTCCAGTTGATTTCGCATGAATCTATTTCCTGCTGTGCTTGTAAATCACCGCAGATAAATAATACGAGAATTAAAAGCGGAAAGATAAATAATGTTCTATTCATTTTCTTATTTTTTAATTTTTTAAATAAAGCAAAAATAATATTTGAAAAGTATTTAAAAAAGATATTTCGATACAATATCCGGTATTTCTTGATTATTTATCCCTTTTACCCTCCCCGCGATTCTAACACACCTTCCTGTAAACCTTTTTAATTACTATCAGCATTTTCTTTGAGTCCGTCCCGCCTTCGCTTTTATTTCTCCCAATCCCTCAATCCCCCAATCATCCAATCCCCCTAACCACTAACCCCTAACAACTAACCCCTAACAACTAACCTTTAACCCCTAACCCCTAACAACTAACCCCTAACCACTAACCCCTAACCCCTAACCACTAACCACTAACCCCTAACCCCTAACCCCTAACCACTAACAACTAACCACTAACCCCTAACCCCTAACCACTAACAACTAACCACTAATTCTTCCGTGTCTTCCGTGGGCATCTTTCATCTTTATTTTTTCTTTGTTATTTGCTCTTTGTTATTTGTCATTTCCTTTGCCCCCTTACCGCCTTTGCGGTTAATATCATTCAATCATCCAATCATCCAATCATCCAATCATCCAATCCCCCTAACCACTAACAACTAACCACTAATTCTTCCGTGCCTTCCGTGGGCCTCTTTCCTCTTTACTATTTAATCCTGTCTCCTGACTCCTGTCTTCTGTCTCCTGTCTCCTTTATTTGTTCTTTCCTCTTTGTTATTTGTTCTTTCCTTTATCATCTGTGTAAATCAGTCTAATCAGTGTCATCAGTGTGCCAAAACGTAATAATCGTATTCTTAATTTTTAATTCTTA
>JAFGII010000001.1 GCA_016929695.1 Ignavibacteria bacterium | reverse complement strand
TTATGAATTATGAATTTAAATGCAAAGGTGCTACGGACGCGAATTAATGATTTATTTTACAACTGAGAAAACTGAGAGCACTAAGATTTAAAACTGTTCCAATGCGGGAGGACCTGGATTAGCCATATAAAGGCGATTAAATTAAAATAAAAAAATATGAAAATTTTTAAGAGGTGTATTTTATTACTGTTGGTTTTGGTTACGGCGGAGGGATTTACACAGACCAACTGGGTGAGACAGCCGACACTGTTCACTGAAAATCTGCGTGAAATTTATTTTGCAGATTCACTCTACGGATGGATTGCCGGTGATTCGGGTGTTATAGTACACACTCCCGACGGCGGGAACAACTGGATAACACAATCGCGTGTCGTGAATGATTATATACTTGATTTATTTTTTCTGAACAGGAACACGGGATGGGCGACGGCGTGGAATTTCGACGGGATTTCGCAATATTCCGTTATTTATAATACAACGAATTCCGGCTTAAACTGGACGAGGACATTATATCCCGATACTGTCCTTCTCATTAATACAATATACTTTCTGAATGAGCAAAAAGGATTTATCGGCTGTGTTAATAACGGCAGCGGAGTAATATACTACACAAATGACAGAGGATTAAACTGGCAGAAAGCAAATACCGATTCAAATTTTGTTTCGACTTTTCCCGTGCGCACCATAAAGTTCAAAAATGCGAATACCGGTTTTGCGGCTGGCGGTTATTTTGATGTAAGCGGTGTAGTATGGCAAACGACCGACGGAGGATTAAACTGGACTTCACAGACAGTCGGAGGAGAACCGTTCAACTGCATAAATTATCCTGCTGAAAATGTGATACTGATTTCAGGCGGCGATTACGAATTCGGTGTGAGTTCAGCGATATCTTACGACAACGGAACTACATTTGAATATCATACAAACGGATTTTTCGGAATCGGATATTCAACATCATTCAGGACGCCTTCCGAGGGCTGGGTGGCAACTGGTTATTCACAAAATTTGCTTATAACTACAGATACGGGTAAATCTTACACTTTGATACCTTCACCGGACAGTTCATCATTGTATGGAATTACATTTCCTAATTCGAATACCGGATGGGCAGTGGGAAATGACGGAGTAATTTATAAATTTTCTTCTTCAACTATAGGAATGAAAAATTTATTGAAAAATATTCCCAATGATTATTTAATTGTCGGAAATAATTATCCGAATCCTTTTAATCCGTCAACAACTTTAGATTTTAATATTCGTGAGAAAGCAAAAATTACTCTAAGAGTGTTTGATATATCCGGAAAGGAAGTTTTAAAAATCGAGAAAGGCGAATTACAGGCGGGGAGTTATTATCAGAATATCAATATGGCGGGATTCGGTACGGGAATTTATTTTGTTAAGGTAGAGGCAGTGAATAGGGAGGAAAATTTTTTTGAGGTTAGGAAGATTGTGATGGTGAAATAATTTTTTACTGACGCAAGTGGTAAAGAACGCAATGCAATTATTCCATTAGTTCTCAAATTCTGCACAAAATGGCAAAGTTTTTTTTATTAGACCGCGGAATAACGGAATATCGCGGAATAACGAATCAGATTCACGGATGGACACGGATGGGCACGGAAAATATTTAATTATGAATTTTAAAATATAACCGCAAAGACCTACGGAGGCAGGGTGAATGGAATTGATTTTAGATTTAAATTTGTGAATTAAAATGTTTATTTTGCATAAACATTTTTTATGCAGATTATTGACTGGGTTATAGTATTTCTATATTTTGTATTTTCATTTTTCATAGGATTTTATTTTTACAAGAGGGCTTCAGGTTCGACTGAAGATTTTTTCCTTTCAGGAAGGAAATTTCCGTGGTATTTAGCGGGACTTTCGATGGTGGCGACAACTTTTGCGGCAGATACTCCCCTTGCGGTAACTGAACTTGTAGCAAAAAACGGCATAGCGGGAAACTGGCTCTGGTGGAATATGCTTATAGGCGGAATGCTGACTGTATTTTTCTTTTCAAGATTATGGAGGCGTGCAAACATACTTACCGATGTAGAGTTCATAGAACTGCGTTATTCAGGAAAACTCGCCGCATTTCTGCGCGGGTTTAAAAGTATATATCTCGGGGTATTTATGAATGTGCTTATAATGGGCTGGGTAAATCTTGCAATGATGAAAATTCTGCTGGGAATGTTTCCCGAATATATAAATGCGGACAATGTTTTATTCTATGTCGGAATTGCAATGGTTATCACTGCAATATATTCGGCGTTAAGCGGGTTATGGGGAGTTGCAGTTACCGATGCATTTCAGTTCATACTTGCAATGGCAGGATGCATAATACTTGCAATAATAGTAGTGAGCGAGCCGCAAATAGGAGGTATTTCCGGACTGAAAGAAAAACTTCCCGACTGGTCACTTAAATTCATTCCCGCTATTTCTTCAGATAAGACCGAAACAGATATAAGTGGAATACTGACATTAAGTTTATCATCGCTATTAGCATTCATAGGAATACAATGGTGGGCATCGTGGTATCCGGGTGCGGAGCCCGGCGGAGGCGGATATGTAGCACAGAGAATGATGTCGGCAAAAGACGAAAAAAATTCATTATTTGCTACTTTATTTTTTCAGATAGCACATTACTGCATAAGACCCTGGCCGTGGATTATTGTAGGACTATCGGTTATAATACTTTATCCCGACCTATCTTCTGCGGATAAGGGACTCGGATTTGTAAAAGCGATGAATGATTTTCTACCTGCGGGACTGAAAGGATTATTGCTCGCTGCTTTCTTCGCTGCATACATGTCAACAATAGCAACTCATCTGAACTGGGGAACTTCATATTTTGTCAATGATTTTTACAAGAGATTTTTATTAAAAGGCAGAAGCGAAAAACATTACGTAGTCATTTCAAGGGCGGCAACGCTTGTTTTCATGTTACTTTCGATACTTGTAACCACGCAAATGGATACTATATCGGGAGTCTGGGCATTTGTAATCGAGTGCGGTGCCGGACTCGGGCTCGTGCTGATATTGAGGTGGTTCTGGTGGCGCATAAATGCAGTAAGTGAAATTTTTGCAACGATTACCCCTTTTATCATAATTGCGGTAATAAGGTTATCCGGAACTGAGATCGAATTTCCAAATTCACTCTATCTGATAGTACCGATAACGACAGCAGTATGGCTAACTGCCACATACCTGAGCAAACCGGACGATGAAGGCACACTCGGGAATTTTTATAAAAAAGTCAGACCGGGCGGATTCGGCTGGAGATTATTCGCAAAAAAATATCCTGAAATAAAAAGCGACAAAGGATACGGATATTTATTTCTCGACTGGATATCGGGAACAGTACTCGTTTATATGTTTTTATTTGGAATCGGAAAATATATTTTTGGAGAGTACACAGAGGCGACTATATATATTCTGATTGGAATTACCGCAGGAGCGGTAATTTATATTGATTTTAAAAAACGCGGATGGAAAGAATTAAATTAATTATTCGTTGAAAATAAAACATTTAATAGCGGAAGCATTCAGAGGATTAAGGACGGCAAAAATCTCAACAATAACCACTATATTCACAATTACTCTTTCTCTTGTTCTCATTATTATTTTTGTAACTCTTTCCGTAAATTCCGGCAAACTGATTAAATCCGTAAAGGAAAAAGTGGAAATTGAAGTATTTCTGTCTGAAGACATTTCCAACGACGAGACAAACGACCTCAGAGAAAAAATCAGAACAATTGGCGGAGTAAAAAACATTACTTACATTTCGAAGAACGAGGCAGCAAAAATATTCGAGGCGGAATTCGGGAAAGAGATGCTCGAAGTATTTGAATCGAATCCCCTACCCGCTTCGCTCCGGATAAATCTTTACGACGAATACAAATCCATAGAGCGGATGAATAAAATTAAAAACCTGATTTCCACATATCCGAAAGTTGACGATATAATATTTCCCGAAAAATATCTCGAAGTCATCGAGAAAAATTCCTCAGTAATATTAACCATAAATTTAATTTCCCTAATCATAATATCGCTATCCTCGGTATTTCTGGTCTCAAATACAATAAGACTTGTAATATCATCAAGAAAAAAATTAATTAATTTACTTAAACTTCTCGGTGCGAAAAATTCATTCATAGTAACACCATTTATAATTGAAGGATTCATACTCGGGATAATAGGAGCGATATTTGCAGGCATTATTATTTTCGGACTTAATTATTACATTTCATCCAAATTTTTCGAAAATGAACTTAAAATAAGCATCCTGAATTACGAAAACCTGATATTTACTGCAGTCGCAGGTATTTTTCTCGGCATATTCGGGAGCCTAATCACGGTAAGAAGATTTTTAAAGAAAGAAAAAGCTGTTATTTAAAATAAATTAATTCATTATGTTGAAAATCGGAGACAAAGCCCCCGAATTCACATTAATATCTGATTCGGGCGAAAAAATAAATCTGAAGGATTACTCAGGAAAGAAGGTGATACTATACTTTTATCCAAAAGACAACACATCCGGATGCACCAAAGAGGCGTGCGATTTCCGGGACAGCATCAAAATTTTCCGAAAGAAAAATGCGGTTATAATAGGAGTGAGCAAGGACAGCATCGATTCACACAGGAAATTCAAATCCAAATACGAACTTCCTTTTACATTATTAACAGATGAATCCGCAGATGTAATGAAGAAATACGGCGTATGGAAAGAGAAAAACATGTACGGCAGGAAATATATGGGGATTGAGCGAACGACGTTCTTAATAAACGAAAAAGGCATAGTAGAGAAAATATTCAGCAAAGTAAAAGTAACCGGTCATATAGAAGAATTAAAAAAAATAATCTGATGGCAAATTCCGAAATAGTTATAAACAGAGTAAAAACAGAAACCGACAGAGCAAATTTTATAAAATTTCCCTGGAAAATATACAAAGGGGACAAGAACTGGGTACCGCCTTTACTTTTCGACGTGAAAAAAAACCTTGACACAAAAAGGAATCCATTTTACACTCATTCAGAGATTGAATTATTTCTTGCATATAGAAACAGTGATTTATGCGGAAGAATTGCAGCCATAACCAACGAGAATCACAATAAATTTCATACAGACAAAGTCGGTTTTTTCGGATTTTTTGAATCAGTTAACGACCAGAATGTTGCAAATGAATTATTCAAAGCGGCAGAAGAATTTCTAAAATCTAAAGGCAAGGACACGATAAGGGGTCCTCTTAATCCTTCGACGAATGATGAAGTGGCACTACTGATAGAGGGCTTTGACAGACCTCCTGTTTTATTAATGACTTACAATCCCGACTATTATCCTTCGCTGATAGAGAATTACGGTTTAAAGAAGGCAAAAGATATGTATGCTTTCATCGTTCACGATTCAGTAATGTCCGACGAAAAAGTTATGGGAAAACTAAGCAGAATCAGTGATATTGTACAGAAGAAAGAGAAAATCAAAATTAGAACACTTGATATGTCGGATTTCAAAAACGAATTACAGCGTGTAAAAGAAGTATATAATAAGGCATGGAGTTATAACTGGGGCTTCGTACCGATGACCGAAAAGGAATTTGATTTTTTATCCGAGTCACTCAAACCGATAATTGACAAAGACCTTGTTTACTTTGCAGAAGTTGAAGACAAACCGATAGGATTTTCACTTGCTCTTCCCGATATGAATGTTGTATTCAAAAAAATCAACGGCAGAATATTTCCGTTCGGATTTATAAAAATCCTGCTCGGCAGGAAAAAAATCACCAGAATCCGACTCATTACTCTGGGTATAATACCCGAATACCAAAAAAAAGGAATAGAAGCAATATTTATAAAAAATACAATTGAAATAGGAACCAGCAAGGGTTATAATCAAGCCGAAATATCCTGGATTCTCGAAGACAATATTCCGATGGTACGGACTGCCGTAAATCTTGGAGCGGACAGATACAAGACTTACAGGATTTACGAAAAAAAAATTTCCTGAATTTCTAAATATTTTTTTATAATAATTTATAATATATTTGTACTTAATTTTGACCATACTTTTAATAATTTCGAACAACATTTCAGAAAATTAATTAATTAATCCAGCGTCAATCATTACAATAAGACATATTATTAAGGTAATAACAAAAAATGATATACCATTTTCAAAATAACATTAAAATTTTTTTTAAAATTACAAACAAAAAGAAAGGAAACAGATTATGTCATTTGCCCAGGAAATACTTGACAGAGTAAAGGCAAAAGACCCGGCACAGCCTGAATTTCATCAGGCGGTAATGGAAGTCGTGAATTCACTTGAACTCGTTCTGGAGAGGCATCCGGAATACAGAGCTCAGAAAGTTATAGAAAGAATCATAGAGCCCGAAAGAGTAATATTATTCAGGGTACCTTGGGTTGACGACCAGGGCGAAGTTCAGGTCAACCGCGGTTTCAGGATTGAAATGAACAGTGCAATAGGTCCATACAAAGGAGGGTTAAGATTTCACCCCTCAGTTAATCTCGGAATTCTAAAATTTCTTGCATTTGAACAGGTATTCAAGAACAGTTTAACTACTCTTCCGATGGGCGGAGGCAAGGGCGGTTCAGACTTTGACCCGAAAGGAAAGAGCGATAACGAAGTAATGAGATTCTGCCAGAGTTTCATGGCAGAACTTTTCCGTCACATCGGACCAAATACTGACGTACCCGCCGGCGATATCGGCGTCGGAGCAAGGGAAATCGGTTATATGTTCGGAATGTACAAAAAGCTCCGCAACGAATTCACCGGTGTACTGACAGGAAAAGGGTTGAACTGGGGCGGTTCTTTAATTAGACCACAGGCGACCGGTTACGGAAGCGTTTATTTTGCGGCAGAAATGCTGAAAACAAGGGGAGAAACTCTTGAAGGCAAAACCTGTTTAGTTTCAGGCAGCGGCAATGTTGCACAATATACGATAGAGAAAATTCTTCATCTCGGCGGAATTCCTGTTACTATCTCCGACTCTAACGGTTATATTTATGACCCTGAAGGAATTAATCACGACAAACTGAAATATATAATGGAACTGAAGAACATCCGCAGAGGAAGAGTTTCCGAATATGCGGATAAATTCAAATCTGCCACTTACACACCTGCAGACCCGAAATTAAGTTACAATCCTCTCTGGAACCACAAGGCACACTGTGCATTCCCGAGTGCGACTCAGAACGAAATAAACGGCAAAGACGCGAATAATCTCATAAAGAACGGCGTTTATGTAGTGAGTGAAGGTGCTAACATGCCGACGACACCTGAAGGTGTTGATATATATCTGGACGAAAAGATTCTTTACGGTCCGGGTAAAGCGGCGAATGCCGGAGGCGTTTCGGTATCAGGGCTTGAAATGTCACAAAACAGTATGAGATACGGCTGGACGAGCGAAGAAGTTGACAACAGACTGCAGATAATAATGAAGAGCATTCATCAGAACTGCTACGAAACAGCGGAAAAATTCGGCACACCAGGAAATTATGTCAATGGCGCGAATATTGCGGGCTTCCTTAAAGTTGCAAACGCAATGATAGACCTCGGCGTCGTCTGATTTTAATTACGATAATACTTTTTAACGGAGCAGCAATCACTGCTCCGTTTATTTTTTTATTATTGATTTCTTCTCTTAATGTATTTATTTTCAGTTTATGAAAACTTTTGATTCCAGCTGGGTTGAACACGGATACGGAAGAAGATTCCAGGGATTTCAGAATTTAATGAAAAAGAGAGTCAGAGATGTTCTTTTAGTCTCGAGTCTCTACGACCTATATCTATTTGAAGAAGACGGAAGGCTTTACGAGTTAATCCGCAATGAATATCTCGGACTGCATTTAAGCCATTCTCCCGAAATTACGAGAGTATCAAGTGCATTAGAAGCTCTTTCATTAATCAAAGAAGAAAAAAAATTCGACCTTGTAATAACCACCTTACACACTGAGGATTTACCGCCCGTTCAGTTTGCGAAAAAAATGAAAGAGAATAACATTAAAACTCCCGTAATTTTACTTTCATTTGACAACAGAGAGTTAACCGAAATAATTCTGAAACAGGATACTTCAGTTTTTGAAAAGATATTTATCTGGCAGGGTGATTACAGATTAATTCTGGGAATAATAAAGTCACTTGAAGATAAACTCAATCTTGAAAACGACACAAGACTTGTCGGTGTACAAAGCATCATTGTAGTCGAAGATGATATAAGAAGTTACTCGTCATTCTTACCCATAATATACACAGAGGTAATAAAACAGTCTCAGAGAATAATCACAGAAGGTATAAATCTATCGCATAAATATCTGAGAATGCGTGCCAGACCGAAAATTCTACTCTGCAATACGTACGAAGAGGCAATGTATTATTTCAATGAATACAAGGAATACATACTAGGAATTATTTCAGATATAGAATATTACAAAGACGGAAAAAGAAATCTGGATTCGGGTTTCCAGTTTGCCAAAGAAGTAAGAAAAAAATATTCCGACATTCCAATATTACTGCAGTCTTCCGAGCCCAGTAACGAAAAAAAAGCAAAAAGACTCGGAGTTTCTTTTTTACTGAAGCAGTCCCCTCATTTTCTAAACGAATTACGGCAGTTCATGACGCAGTATTTTGGATTCGGAGACTTTATATTCAGAATGCCTGACGGAACAGAAGTCGGAAGGGCTTCGGATTTATTATCTCTGGAGCAGACATTAAATGACATTCCCGCCGAATCTATTAAATATCACGGTGAGAGAAACGAATTTTCAAACTGGTTGAAAGCAAGAACGGAATTCTGGCTGGCAGACAAACTGAGACCCCAGAGTGTTGAAGATTTCAAATCAATTGAGGATTTAAGGCAGCATCTTATAATCTCATTAAAAGAATACAAAAAAATACGAGCAAGGGGTATAATAACCGATTTCAATAAAGACACATTTGACCCTTCCAACAGTTTTGCAAGAATAGGCGGCGGAGCACTCGGAGGAAAGGCAAGAGGACTGAGTTTCCTTAATATACTGATAAATAACTACGGAATAAGCAATAAATTACCCGGTATCCAGATAGATGTTCCCCCCGCAGTCGTAATAGGAACCGATATATTTGACCAGTTCATGGAAGACAACAATCTGAAAAATTTTGCTCTGGACTGCAAAGACGACCATAAATTAAAAATGAAATTTCTCGAAGCCAAAAAATTTTCTGACGAAGTAATTGCATATTTAGTTTCATTTCTCGACATTGTCAAAATTCCCCTATCTGTCAGGTCTTCAAGTCTGCTCGAAGATTCACAATATCATCCTTTTGCGGGAGTTTATGATACATATATGATTCCGAATAACGACCCGAATCCTTACACCAGATTCAATGACCTCATCAATTCAATTAAACTGATCTATGCTTCAACATACAGCAACAGTGCAAAAGATTACTTTAAAATAACATCATACCGGTTAGAAGAAGAAAAAATGGCTGTAATCATACAGCGAATGGTCGGTAAAAAGCACAAGAACCGTTTCTATCCAGACTTTTCCGGAGTAGCGAAAACATACAATTTTTATCCGCTTCCGCCGATGGTAGCGAAAGACGGAGTTATATCAGTCGCTCTTGGTCTTGGCAAAACAATTGTAGAAGGAGGAAACTGCGTCAGATTCTGTCCGAAGTATCCAACAAGATTAATTCAGTTTCATAATACGAAAGAAACTCTTATTAATAATCAGAAATCATTTTATGCATTAGACCTTGAAACCAAAAGAGAAAATAACGACCCTGAATTCATAATACAGGAGGCGTTTACAAAATCCTACGATATACACTCTGCAGAGGAAGACGGTACTTTACATTACGTAGGTTCTACTTATTCTCACGAAAATTATGCCATATACGACGGGATTTCCAGGGTGGGTTCAAGACTTGTTACTTTTGCCCCGATTTTAAAGAACAAAATATTTCCACTTCCGAATATACTTGAATTATTGCTGGATATGGGTTCCTGGGGAATGGGAACACCTGTCGAAATAGAATTTGCGGTTAATTTATCCGTTCCAAAAGATCAGCCCAAGGAATTTGGTGTCCTGCAGATGCGACCGTTTGTAATCAGTCAGTTTACGGAAGATTTAAATATTTCTGCCATAAAAAAGGAAGACCTGATATGCAGAAGCACAGAAGTACTTGGTAACGGAACGATTAACAATATTTATGATATCGTTTACGTGGACGTAAACAAATTCGAGCGTGCTTTATCGCGAGAAGTAGCAGGCGAAGTGAGTTCTTTTAACAGTAAGTTACTGAATTTAAAAAGACCTTATGTGTTAATAGGAGTCGGAAGATGGGGAACACTTGACCCGTGGCTGGGAATACCCGTAAACTGGTCACAAATATCCGGAGCCAAAACCATAATTGAAGCGGGGATGAAAGATATGATTATAGAACCGTCTCAGGGCTCACACTTCTTTCAGAATCTGACATCATTTATGATTGGATATTTTACGGTCAACACAAATACAGAAAATACGTTTCTTGACTGGAACTGGATACTGGACAGAAAACCTGCAGACGAGAAGAAATTCGTCAAACATCTTATATTTAATAAACCTATAACCATAAAAATGAATGCTCATCAAAAAATCGGAATAATAACGAAACCGGGAGTAGCGGGCAATGGAAGATAAAAACAAGATTTTTGACAGGTGTCCACACTGCAATTATCCCCTGACTTCCTGGCAGCAAATTCTGTTAAATATTGACAGGGCTCTTGTATGCAAGAACTGCTGGTACAGAATTTCAATAGATGACGACAAAAACGATATAAAGAAAGAAAAAGAAAAAAATAATTAAATTCAATGATAGAATCATATAATTCATTTCATGTTTCACAAAAACAGGTAGTTGAAGCCGCAAAATTACTTCACCTCGACGATGCAACAATCGGATTACTTTCCCTGCCCCAGAGGGAGTTTTCATTTACGATTCCAGTAAAGATGGATAACGGTAACACAAAAATTTTTTCCGCATACAGAATTCAGTATAATTTTGCGCGCGGTCCTGCCAAAGGAGGGATAAGATTTCATAAAGATGAAACCATAGACACGATAAGGGCATTAGCATGCTGGATGACTTGGAAAACTGCGGTAGTTGACCTTCCTTTAGGCGGAGGAAAAGGGGGAGTAGTTTGTGACCCGAAGCAACTCTCCGAGAGAGAACTCGAAAATATAGCAAGAGGATACATAAGAGCCGTTTCGGATTATATCGGAACAGCAAAAGATATTCCTGCTCCCGATGTATATACCAATCCGCAGACAATGGCATGGATGATGGATGAATACGAAACAATAACAAGAAGGCATCAGCCCGGAGTAATGACGAACAAGCCTAGGCAAATCGGAGGAACAGAAGGCAGAAGAGACGCAACAGCGAGAGGCGGAGTATATTGCGTAAGGGAAGCGTGCAAACACCACAACATAGACCCGACCGGAACTTATGCCATACAGGGCTTTGGAAACGCAGGACAGAGGGCTGCTTTATTGCACGATGAGATTCTTGGAGGCGGAAAACTAATTGCGGTAAGCGATTCAAAAGGCGGCATATTTAACGAAAACGGGCTAAATCCAAGAGAATTAGTAACTTATAAATTAAAAAATAAAACTATTTCAGGATTTCCGAATTCGATAGACATACCAAGGGAATCTGTTCTTGAACAAAAAGTAGACATTTTATACCCGGCAGCACTTGAAAATTCAATTAATCATTTAAATGCCAAGAATATACAGGCAAAGATAGTATGCGAGCTCTCGAATGGTCCGACAACACCCGAAGCCGACATAATTCTATATAAAAATAATGTTTTTGTAATACCCGACATACTTGCATCAGCAGGAGGTGTTGTGGTTTCATATTTCGAGATGGTTCAGGACAGTTATTCGTTTTTCTGGGAAGAATCAGAAGTATATGAAAAATTAGCTCATAAGATGTCAAAGGCATACAAGACAGTCGCCGAGTCTATTCGTGAGAAAAAAGTCCATCCGCGTTTAGCTGCAATGGTAGTAGCCGTCGCAAGAGTTGCTGAAGCCTGTAAATTAAGGGGGTGGGTATAATACGAAATCATAACTATTATATTTATATGACAGTTAGATATATCTTCTAAAATGTTATATAAATAAAAAAGTTAATATCCAAAAAATATTTTTCTATTGACATTAGAAATACAAGTAAGTATATTTATCATTTTATAAGGAACAAATTTAAAAAATTAAACGTTCTTTGACATAAAGAATTAGCAAAATGAGGGAATGCTAAATCTTTAATGCGTAAAAATAAATTTGAAAATATAAAGAGGAGAAGTAAAACTTGAACAAACTCAAAATTTATGCACTATTGTTAATTACCACAGTATTCGCATTAATTTTAGTAAATCCAATTAGTGATTCGTATAATTTATTAGCGGATTCACCAGAAGACTTAGCTGGTTTTGTCCAGGAAGGAACTGCTTCTTGGTACGGACCGGGATTTCACGGCAGAAGAACAGCAAGCGGTGAAATATTCAATACAAACGAATTAACTGCTGCACACAAAACACTACCGTTCTTCACATTTGTAAAGGTAACAAACCTTTCAAACGACAAGCAAGTAATAGTGAAAATCAACGACAGAGGACCATACATAGGAGGCAGAATAATTGACCTATCTAAAGCAGCGAAAGAGGAAATTGGTATGGGCGGATTAGCACAAGTCAGAATAGAAATCTATAATCCCGAAAAGGAGCTCTCCGGATTTGAGAATTTCGGCGAGAGTGAGATAGAGGGATTCAGACCGGAAAATCTTTTTGAAGATGTAATATCCAAGCAATACAATGAACTCAAGCAATCCTATACCTTCAAAAAGGTAAAAGTAAAAATATTATCACCAAATATTGACGAAGCTAACTCAAATATATACAGAAAGCACTTTCAAGAAAACATTTTTAACAGTTCAGAATTACCGGATGAATACATATCCGGATATACACTGAAAATTGTGAAAACTTCCGGACATTATGATACGAAAGAACTAATTGGAGAACTTGAGTCTCTGGGATATGAGAATATATTCCTACAGGTCATACCCAAAAAAGACTCAACAATATTTTATGTGATGGTAGGAGTCTTTAACGATAAAGACACAGCAAACGAAGTAAAAAAAGTTCTTGAAAGCAACGGATACACAATAAAGTTGGAAAAGTTTGTAAACCATCATTAAAAAAAGCCGCTAAAGCGGCTTTTTTTTTATTCAGAACTCCATTTTATCAAACTCATAATCCATTTTGTAATAGACAATTGACTTATAAAGTGCTTTAGCGACGTCTTCCTGACCTTTTTCTGTTTTAAGATAGGTCTCGTCCGCTTTATTCGACAAAAAACCTGATTCGAGCAGAACAACCGGCATAGAGGCACCCACCAGTACGAAAAATCCTTCCTGATTAATTCCCCTGCTGAGAATGACAGTATTTTTAGTCATCTCAAGTTCCAATATACTTGCGAACCTTTCAGACCATCTTTGATATATATTCTGATAAACCGGAACCAATAAACTGCTGTACTCAATCCAGTCCAGAGAGTTAGTATCCCAATCTTTCGTACTGAACAGCGGATTCTGGTACTTAGTATAATATTCCGCTTCGGGCAGTCTGGAAAAATCAGAAATATAAATTTCAAACCCGTTTTTATCATTCTCTTCTTTCTTCTTGTAATTGCAATGAATACTTACGAACAGATCTCCACTATTTTTATTTGCTATATTTCCCCTTTCTTTTAATTCGATGAATTCATCTTTTTCTCTTGTCATAACGACCTTAATATCATCGTATTTATTCTGAAGATAATTTCGAAGTTTTAACGAGACAGACAAATTAATATCTTTTTCATAAATTTTTGACAATCCAATCGTGCCCGGATCTTTCCCGCCGTGTCCGGGGTCAATAATTACCGTAAATTTCTTTTTTTCCGTCTGCAGATTTGCAGGACTGCATATTAAAATTAAAATCAAATAAAATGTTATGAAAAAAGTTAATTTATTCATTAAATAAAAATAATATTTTACGAGACAAAAAAATATACAATATCAACAGAAGAAATATTAATTCTGCTAAGATTTTTCAGCATCTTTGTTATATAAATCTCTAAGGAATGAAAACTTTGCTGAAATAAATTTTATTAAATTGTACAGCAAAAAGGCTTTCAATAAAACAGTCTGTATGCGGATTCTTCGAATGAATCTGAAATTATTTCTTTAATCTCATTGTACGTATAGGTAAAAGGAAAGCCCTCCTTAGGATATATAGTAACAGTTATTAATTTGTAATAATCCTTACAGGGATAAAATTCCATTTTATATATAACATACTGGTTGACATTATCATCAACATTAATAAATTTAAGCAAAACAATCGTCGAATTATCACCTTGTTTAACAGTCTCGGTATCATAGTAAACAAAAATATCATCAATACTTTTTAGATAAAGCCATCTGTCATCCTGAGAATAAAGATTTGAGAATAATAAAAAAAGCCCGAATGAAAGTAATATGAATATTTTTTTTCTCATATATTTTTTTATAATATAAATATTTAAAAGAATAAATCATATTTTAAAAGCATTCCCAGTTAATATGATTAATTTCTTAATTTATCGAAAGATTATCCGGATTTTGCAACTTACAGACGTCATTAAATGCTTTTCAAGTGTGTTTATTAATTAAATCTTTAAATAAATTTGAAAAGGAATAAAATATCTGCAGTGTATATGCATAAATGTTTTTAGTATCTTCGTTTTTCAAGTGTTATCTGTTAAAATTTTTATGAATAGACATAAACGATTTTATGTTTCGTGTGTAGAAAATATATTTGAAAAAACCATAAACAAATCCATTTCTGTGTTCAGCAACGTTTTTTATTCACTTGCAATGAAAAATAAATTTCAATACTTTTTACAAGAAAAAAAATATTTTGTAATCTATATAAATATTCCTTGAAGTTATAGAAACTTTAAGGGGGAAGGAGATTTAAAAATGAAAAAAGTCTTTTTAATTATTTTACTTCTGTTTATTCCCGTAAAATTTTATGCGGATATTATTATGCCTCCGTACCTGCAGTCTGTTTCCACAAATTCAGTTTATATAATGGTTGAAACTAATACTACGGATGCCGTTACAGTAAATTACGGTCCTAATAAAAATTACGGTTTCTCTGCAATTACGGAATTTTATTTAACTACTTCAGCGATACCCGTTACATACGTCCACAGAATTCCATTAACCAACTTATCTGCCGGTATGAAATATTTTTACTCAGCTTCCCAACAAAATACGATTTATGACGGTTATTCTTTTTACACAAGCATTCAATCAGGGAAAAAATTTCGTTTTGTCTGGCTTGCGGATTGTCAGGTGGGAATTGATATACATAATAAAATATCAGCACTCATACCGTCCTATAATCCTAAGTTTCTAATCTGGGGAGGAGATTTATGTCATTATACAACATACAGTTCCTGGAAGAATGAATTCTTTACGCAAAACGAATTAAACGTAATTTCGAGAATTCCTTTCTTCGGAGTTGCAGGGAATCACGATGGTTATAATTATTTTAATAATATAAACATAAAGGCATTTGAACAAAATCCGACGATATATTCAGGGACACAGGCATACTACTCATTTGATTACGGTGATGTACATTTTACAGTCATCAACAATGAATTACCCGACGGGCTAAACAGTGAGCAATATAATTTTGTTAAATCGGATATTGAGCAAACAGAAAAAATTTGGAAAATTGTTGTTTCACATAAACCCGCATACAGTTCTGGAAGTCACGGTGAGGACCCTGATATGGTCGTAATGAGTGAGGGAATATTTGTTCCCAACGAAGTTGATATGGTAATTTCCGGGCATAATCATTTTTATCAGCATAATTTAGTGGATAACATACATCATATAATAATATCACCGACAGGAGGTACCAAGAGAATTCCAACTTATGCATCGTACACTATAAAAGCCATGGAGACATACTGTTTTGGTGTTTTTGACGTTTCTCCTAAATCATTTTCATTGAAAGTATATAATGAGGAAAATGAATTAATAGACAAAATTTATTTAACAAAATCAAAAACTATTAAAGGTGATGGTTTTATCTCCAATGAGGTTAAACTAACACAGAACTTTCCGAATCCATTCAATCCTTCAACAAAAATAAGTTATTCGTTACCCTTGGATGATTTTGTTAGAATAGTTATATATGATATCACAGGTAAGGAAATCAAAGTACTGTTGAATAAAAATCAAAGTGCAGGGACATACGAGGTATTCTTTGATGCTTCAGAATATTCGAGCGGAGTATATTTTTACAAACTAACAACCGGTAATTTCAGTGAAACAAGAAAAATGATTTTGCTGAGATAGTGTTCATTTACTTTTTAAATTTTGTGCAAAATGTCAAACTTTTTAGAATGTCCCGATGAATCGCGATAAACTCCAAAAGCAGAACTATCCCGTGGACACGAGACGTAACACCTACATTACGCATTAGATTCACGGATGGACACGGATTGAAACGGAAAAACACGGAACATATTTAATGTTAAATTACAGATGTAAAATGTTAAATGAAAATTTTTTGGTTCCGGATATGCACCTTGTATGTATTTATTTTTAAAAGTAGTAATTGGCGAACGCAGGTTTTTTACACTTAACTGCATAAAATAACACAACACTTCCTCCCTCTAAAATACTTCTACCGAACGTAATAGAAATTGGATATAATTCAAACAAGTAAACCTGCTGATAAATGTTTTGAAATTCAATCTAAAATATATACTGAAATAAATACCTTGATTATTTATTATTTAGTAAAGATACTTCATAAACAAAAATTTAATAATTAAAGAGGAGAGGTTCTAATCATGAAAACATTTTCATTTTTACTTTTAGTTGTTTTAATTTCAGCAACAGGTTTATTTGCTCAAACTTGGACAACGAATTATACAAAATCCGAAACCGTTCAATATGAACCTGACTGGGCAGGTGATATATTGGTTTCAAGTTCTGAGCCATTCGGAAAAATAACAGGAATTGCAAAAGCAAACGGTACGATATATCTTGCCGTTTCCGATACAGCTATTATACCAGGAAAAAGTATCGTAATTTTCAAATCAATAAACAACGGTGTCACATGGACTACTCCGGCAAGTTACTCAGGAACGGTAATGCCGTTGAGAGCAAAAATGGTACGCACCGGGCTTGACTCGGTTTATTATTTCTACCTGATAAATTCAATCATATATTGCCTGAATGTGGAATCTTTACAATTAGGTTCAATAACTACAATGACATATCGCGATTTTGATGCAGTAGGTTCCTCAACGGGTGGATTATATGTAGTCGCAGATGCTCTTACATCAACTTCACTTCCGAGATATTCTTCAACAAACGGATTTATTTCAACCAGTCAAACCGGAACTGTTTCAAACGGTGCTTTTCCAAGGATGTATATGTCCGGTTCGGGTGATACACTTATCCTGACTTTCTACGGCAGTACATTAACTCCTGATACTATATCCTCAATAATAAGAGTAGGTCGCTACAGAGAATCGGCACCCGGTACTATTTCATCTATGGGCTTTCAGAATGTTGTAACTGAAACACAGCCAAAAAGTGAAGTTCAACCTGTTTTTTACAATGGTATAGTCTGGATGATATATACACTGGGAACAACAGGAGCGATAGACATAAAGTACATGTTGAGCACAAACAGCGGATTAAATTATGCTTCTCCGGTAATACTCGCCGGAAATCCAAATACAGATGAATACTGGTTCGAGGCAAGACATTTTATAGGAGGTCCAGGAGGTG
Source organism: Ignavibacteria bacterium (assembly GCA_016929695.1). Lineage (GTDB taxonomy): Bacteria > Bacteroidota > Ignavibacteria > Tepidaquicellales > Tepidaquicellaceae > Tepidaquicella. The sequence goes on along the minus strand of JAFGII010000001.1, from coordinate 64,221 downwards.
TTGACATTATATACTATTCAGACAGTTTGCAAAGCGGTACACCAACTAATAACTCGGATAAAATGCTTTACAGTTTTGCAGTTACAACAGCACCAACAACTTTCTCCAGCCCTGAGCAGTTTAGTGAGCATATTCCGGGATGGTCTGCCCGATTATATTTACCTGCGCTGGTGGAAATATACAATACAGGCGATGTAGGTGCTGCATGGGTAGGACTGGACGGTACGGACAAAAAAGTATACTGGGACAGATACAATGCTGTTACCAGAATAAGGAGTATTGAAAATCAAATCCCGCAATCTTATGTACTTGAACAAAATTATCCTAATCCGTTCAATCCACTCACAACAATAAGATTTAAAAATCCGAAATACTCAAATATCAAATTAACCGTATTTGATATTTTAGGAAAAGAAGTCTCGGTCCTTGTGAATGAAAATTTATCTCCCGGTTCTTATGAAGTAGAATTCAACGGTGAGTATTACTCCAGCGGAGTATATTTCTACAGACTGCAGGCAGATAATTATATTGAGACGAAGAAGATGATTTTAATGAAATGATATCAAGATTTTAAGGATTGATTTTTACCCTGCCTTGCTTATGTGGCAGGGGTTTTTAAAATTTTAAAATTTAATGCAAAATCTTAATATCTGTTTAGATATTTTATGAAAATCTTATGAGATAAAGATACTTTAATGTCAAGAAAGATTTAAACGGGCACAGATATAGAAGAACTTCAAATTCATCTTTATTTTTCAGATTCTTTGAAAACACAATGAAAATTATACGATAAAAGCTTAAGACAAACCACCCCCTTATACCTATACAGGTTATAAAATAAACATAAATATTTGAAGGAAAATCATTTTGTTTCTGACTATTCCGGATTATACAATTAAATTTTAAATCAGTATTTGAATGAATTATCTTCAACCAAAAATAATTAACTCCAAAAATTACTTCTTAACAAATTATTAATTAATCTGAATAAACTAAAAGGAGAGAAATATTGAAAACAGAAAAAAGCAGAGACTGAATCACTTCAGTTTTGTTTTGAATTCGATTTCACCGAGTATTTCTAAAATCCGGTTTGTTGAATCCGGAGTATAGTCCGTTCTAATTTGATTTCTCATTTCCGGAGTGAGAGACTGACCCGATACAGCAAGTCTTCCTTTATGTTTTTTTGTAAACTTGTAAACTGCATTTACCTCCTCAGTAAATGTTTTAACGTCGTTTATTACTGAAGTGGAAATGCATACGAGATGAGGTTTATATAGTTCAATCATTTTTATGAAAGAAGATGCAGGAGTATTGCTTCCTAGCAGATAACTTTCCCATCCTTCGGATTCCAGTAAATTGTTGACACAGGTAATTCCGATGTTGTGAAACTCATCTGTGAGACATCCGCATAAGGAGACAAAACCTTTCGGCTTCTTTTTAATGATTACATCCTGCAGTTTTATGATGGAATGAAGAGCTATGTTCGAAGCAAGATGTTCCGTCTCTATTCCGATTCTGTTTTCATACCAGTCTTTCCCGATGTGTTTCAAAGAAGATGCAATAACCGAGTCGCATATCGTTCCAAGAGGGACTTTATGTCCGTAAATCAGTTTCAAAAGGTTTTCCGCCTTAGACTTATTTCCGCTTAAAATGTAATTATAAAAAGCATTGGATAAAAACTGATAATCATTTGAATAGACTGCGAAATTAATTTGTCTTATCTCTTCGTTATTTTCTCCTTCGGGATAGTATAGTGAGGGATTTATTTGAATGTGATTTTTAGTTGCAAATTCTATTATATCCTGAATTCTGTATTTTCTGTGTTTTCCGAGAGTGTGCGTGCATTTGATTTCTCCGCTATCAGTCCACCTTTTAACGGTAGAAACATTTACATTAATTAGTTCTGCAACTTGTGAAGATGTTAGTAATTTTTGTTTCATAATTAATCACATTCATAATTTATAATAAAATAAAATTTGTTTCAAGATAACTCTTTATAATGCAAAATATACAGGCAGAGCCGTTTAAGCAGCCCTGCCTGTTACGGTTTAGAATATTAATTATCCTGATAGCCGTTTAGTACCGGTCCTGAACCCGGGGTTATTACATTGTAACCGCTTGCTACAGCAGTAAATATATTTCCGTTTGCTCCTGTCAGCATAAAATCTGTGGGAATTAGTTTAGTGAATTCTTCCGGAAGAGTAATATTTACATAGTATGTTCCCGCAGGCAATTCAAGATAAGGAGTAATGCCCCTGAACGGAAATGATGGAACTACTCTTGTGCTTGCATCAGGTGTGAAGTTATTCGTCTGGCTGACGTGAACATCAACTGCCGCAGTCTCGAAACCGTGTATCGCTCTCAATTTGAAATTTCCGGAGGTTGGAGTGTTTGAGTTTGTATCAAGCGCTACTATCACATTATTTTGCAAGTTCGCAACACTTCCGGGAGCAATGACAGTATATTTATTATCTCCGGCTAAGTTTAATGTCGCAACAATCACGCCAGTCGTGTCATTTGCAGGAGTGACCTTTATGTTGTAACTCCCTTCCGTTACTTTGAGATAGGAAGAACCTGTCTGGTACGGAACATTGCTCAGAACTTTTGTGCCGTTAGCATAAACATCTACGTTAGGAGCATTTGCGGATGAATGTATCACCCTGAGATATGAATCTTTCAGTATTGCAGGATTTATCGGATTATTGTCATCACTGCATCCTGTAAAGACTCCGAATGAAAATAATCCTAAAATAAAAATTGCCAGTGCAGATAATTTGATTTTGTTTGTCATTTTTGTATCCTTTCTTATATTTATTTAATTTATAAATGATTTAATTGTTTTAAACGTTTTAAATGTTTTGAACGTTAAAACCTTATCTAAATTAAAATAGTTCCCGTTTTATAAAAATATTTAAAATTTAATTTCAGCGATTGCCTAAATACTGTACAAACAAATATTCATTTACTTATTTTCCGGACAATTTATTCTATATAAAATCATCTATTCGGGACTTAACCGCGGAGAGGTTAGATATTTTTTTGGAAATGAATGCAACGGGATTTAACCTTGCAGAAATGATATATTTTTAGAATATAAACGGAATTTTATCTTGCAGAGGTGAGATATTCCAGAATTTGAATGCAAAGGGATTTAACCTCTAATAGATGACATATTTGAAGAAAATAAAACATCAAAAGAAACACGGTCGCAGTAACAACAGAATTAAACTCCTCCTAAAAAAACAAAAAAGCCCGAAACTCTTAATTTAACAGTGTTTCAGGCTTATAAACCTCGTAGCGGGAGCAGGACTTGAACCTGCGACCTTCGGGTTATGAGCCCGACGAGCTACCAGCTGCTCCATCCCGCGATATGTATTAAAATATGAAATTTTTAAAACTAATTCAATGTTCAAATAAATGACATTTAATTGTCTGAAAACATTGTAATTATAATTTTTATAAGATATTTTATTCAAAATTAAATCACAGAATTATGAAAATAGTCGTATGTGTTTCTTTAGTTCCCGACAGTACAACAAAGATAAAAATTTCAGATGACGGCAAATCCATTGACGAAAGCGGAGTTACATTTATCATCAATCCATATGACGAATATGCAGTTGAGGAATCAGTTCAACTCAAGGAAAAGAAAGGTGCTGAAACCTACGCAATATCATTCGGCACACAAAAGCACAAAGAAGCAATAAAAAAGGCATTCCAGATGGGAATTGACAAAGGAATTTTAATTCAGACGGAATCAGATAATTACGATTCCTATACTGTGGCAAAAAATCTTGCAGAAGCGATAAAAGAAATAAATCCCGATATAATATTTTTCGGCAAGCAGTCAATTGATTTTGACGGTCTGACCGTCCCAGGAATGGTCGGCGAATTACTCGGCATTCCGTCCGTAAACGTAGTAACAAAAATTGAGTATGGAGACAACTTGCTTACACTCGAACGCGAAATCGAAGGCGGGAAAGAGGTAATTACAACTTCAATACCGGCTGTCATAGGAACACAGAAAGGTCTGAATACTCCGAGATATCCGAATTTAAAAAGTATTATGGCATCAAAATCCAAGCCGATAGATGAGAAAAAAGCAACATATTCAGGAAATGCTACAAATGTAACGGAAATGAAACTTCCCGAATCCAAAGGAAAAGGGAAAATATTGACCGAGGGAGTTAAAAGCGTTCCAGAATTGGTTAATCTATTAAGAAACGAAGCAAAAGTAATTTAATTTAAAACTATAAACAAACGAATATGAACAAAATATTAGTATATACAGAATCAAAAGATAACAAGTTTAAAAATTCCGCTTTTGAAGTTACATCAGAAGGCAGGAAACTTGCGGAAATATTAAAAGCAGAAATATCATATCTCGTTATCAGCAATACCGCTGAAGACGAACTGAAGCATTTAGGCAGTTACGGAGCCGAAAATATATTTCAGATTAAACTTGATGAACTAAATGACATTTACGGTGAACCGATTGCATATTCATATTCCGCAATCTCCTCCGCAATTTCAAATTTTGCCAACAGAAAGGGATACAATATAATTCTCTTATCCGGTACTTCATTCGGGAAAGAAATTGCTCCTAAACTTGCTATCAAAACAAATTCCGCTCTGGTTACAGACTGTACCGGAATAGAGCAGGATTCTGAAAATATAATATTAAAAAGACCTGTTTATGCAGGAAAGAGCAATGTTTATGTCAGAATACCGGGCGATAAATTCATTCTTACACTAAGACCGAATGTATTTAAACCTGAAAAGTCCGAATTCAATAATGCATTAATAAACAAAGTCAACATCGGGGAACTCGGCATATCCAAGGCAGATTTCACGACTGTTATCAAAGAAATCAGCATTGCATCCGGCAAACTTGACGTTGCAGAAGCTGACAGAATCGTATCAGGCGGAAGAGGACTAAGAGGACCCGAGAATTTTAATTTAATAGAGGAACTTGCAAATACAATCGGAGCAGCGACAGGTGCCTCGAGAGCAGTAGTAGATGCAGGATGGCGACCTCATTCAGAGCAGGTAGGACAGACCGGCAAAACAGTATCACCGGAATTATATATTGCCTGCGGCATAAGCGGGGCGATTCAACATTTAGCAGGAATGTCTTCTTCAAAATGCATAGTAGCAATAAACAAAGATAAAGACGCCCCCATATTTAATATTGCCGATTACGGAATAGTAGGCGATGTATTTGAAATATTACCGGTTTTAACTGAAGAATTTAAGAAAATAACATAAATTATTTACCTTTTAAATTTTCTTAATTTCGTGTAATTTATCAATAAATTTGAAGTGAAACTTTAAATATCCATAAAGTGTATAAGTAATAAAGGATGAATATAAATGAATGAATTTAAAGATAATATACAGGTAGAAATTTTCGGTTTATCATTATCTTCTTCTTTGAGCGGGGGCGGATATGCCATTATTCTCAAAGAGATTGACGGCGACAGAAGGTTACCTATAATCATCGGACAGTTTGAAGCCCAGGCAATTGCACTGCAACTTGAAGGTATCGTTCCTCCACGACCCCTAACGCATGATTTACTCAAAAATGTAATTGAAATATTCGGATACAGTGTGGATTACATTGTCATAAATGAACTTCGAGATTCAACATTTTTCGCTAAAATAAAACTTGATTCCGATTCGGTTGATGAAATAGATGCGCGACCGTCGGATGCAATTGCACTTGCACTTAAATCATCATCACCCATATATGTTGCTTCTTATATTCTTGACGAAATAGGGTTTATTCCGGAAAAAGAAGAAGCATCGGAACAAAATTCACAACCTGATAAGCAGCAATCAGAAGAAAAAGAACCTGTCGGTGAAGATCCCAAGCAAAAGAGAGAGAAAAAACTTTTAAGACTGAAGAAAGACCTCGATGATGCAGTTTCCAAAGAGGATTACGAAACAGCCGCTTCACTCAGAGATGAAATAAAAAAATTAGAAAATTACAATTTCAATTGAAAATAAACAAATCCAAATGAAATCAAAAGCAATCTTATTAATCTTAGCTGCAGTATTTTTATTATTTTCAGATTCTTATTCACAGTATTTAAGAAACGACAGAATAAATTTAAAACAGGATTTAACATTAAATTCAACATCAAAATCCTCTGATGCAAAATTTTTTCTAGGCACAGGTTTAGGATTTGCATTTGTCAGTAGCAATTCAGGAATTGCCGTTTCAATGTTTTCTGAATTAAAATTCGACAAATTTTCATTTGTCCCTATCGCAAATTACTGGAAAGTAGATAACAGGTCAAATTTCCAGATGGCAGCACTCGCAAGATATACTTTTACCATGTCCAATGTTAATCCATACATTGACGGAGGTATCGGGTTCAATTTCTATGACAATAAAGAACCGAGTATTAATGAAAGTTTTACAAAAATAGGGCTTGATATAGGTGCGGGAATGGATTTCCCCGGATTAATTGAAAATGCAGTCGTATTCGTTGACGGGAAATATAAAGTTATCATAAGCAACAGCAAGAAAGAAGGAAATATCGAGAGTTATACTTTGACGGGCGGTATTAAATTTATTTTATAAAATATTTTTTAAGGAAAATGAAAGCGTAAAAGTATGACTTTTACGCTTTTTTTTTTATTACTATTTTTACGAATAAAATGAATCTTGTAATTGACATAGGAAATTCAACAATAAAGGCAGGAATTGCGAAGACCAGACTGATAAAAAATTCCGTTAAAGTAAATTTTTACGGTAAAGAAAAATTCAGTAAGGATTTAGAAATATTTCTTAAATCTTTTACAGTAAAAAACAAAGTCAGGGAATTCGAATCTGCGGGAGTTTCATTAGTAGATTTCAAACTGAGAAAGGATTGCCGAAGGATAATCAAGAATTATTCAGTTACCGAACCTTTATTTATTTCCCCTGAAATAAATCTTCCAATAAAAATTAAATACAGCAGAACACTCGGCAGCGACAGGATTTGTTCAGCCGTTGCAGCAGACAGCAGATTCACCGGAAAAAACATACTGGTAATAGATTTCGGTACAGCGACAACATACAACATTATATCGAAAAGTACTTACAAAGGCGGCATAATATCACCGGGCATTAAAACCGCATTAAATTCATTAATAACTAACACTGCACTTCCCTACCCTGAAAAAACCGGAATTTATAAATTGATTTCGCGGGATACAAGTTCGGCGATTTCTTCCGGAGTTTTTCTGGGAGTTAAATATACCACAGAAGGAATTATAAAAACGCTGAAGAACAAATATAATAATTTAACCGTAATTGCAACCGGAGGAATTAGCGACAGTATAAAAAATCTGATTAAAGGAATTAATTATTTTGAGAAACATCTTGTTCTTGAAGGTATTGTTATGATTTTAGAACACAATAAAAATTGCACAAAAATAAAAAAAAATATAAAATAAACTGGAAGTTCTCTCAGAAAGGAAATCTCTGGAAGATTATTTTTGCCGGAAATGAAATAATCTGCGGTGAAACGAGAAATACCGTCAAAAAGGAATCTTATTTTTTTTCTGTTGACGTTAAAACCGGTAAAAGTCTATTGAAAAATTATGTCCCCGAGAAGGATAATTTCTGGATAACGCTTGAGGATGCTTCTTCGAAATATTTTTTTCTAAGTAGATTCGAGCAGCCGGGCATGCCGAATCACAGTAGCATCATAGCGGTTGACCTTAAAAGCGGAAATAAAATATGGGAAAACACAGAACTGGAATTTTTTTACAACACGGAAGATATGGTGATTGCATATAAACAAAACTTTGAATCGGCTGAAATATACGAACTTAATGCAGTAACAGGCGAAGTAATAAAAAAGCACACTGAAAATATGTACGGACATTTTTACAAATTGCGTGAAAAAATAATTTCGGAGAAATACAATGAAATAAACGACTATCCTGTATCTTTCAGCAATAATTCGAGTAATTCCGTTAAAGATGTTTTAAATATAGAAATAAAAAACACATCCGCCAGTAATCCGGAATTTATTGAGCGTGATGATAAAGTTATTTTTAATTATTACAGGGATAAAAGTCATGATTTAAATAATATTAACAAAAAAAATTTTTCAAACATTATCTGTATTTATGACAAGAGCGGACTAATTTTATATAAAGATATCCTAAATGAAAGTACATCTTACAAGGTTCCCGATAATTTTTTCACCAAAGACGAATATCTTTATTACATAAAAGAAAAGAATGAATTAATAAACATAAAATTATAATCAATGAAGATTGTATCCGAAATAATTAACAAAAAGACACACGGTAATACGGAGATTATAAATATTACCGATGACATTCAGGAAATACTTAAAAAATCGGGCATTGAAAACGGATTATGCACAGTTTTCTGCATCGGTTCAACGGGCGGAATCACGACACTTGAATATGAAAGAGGATTAATTAAAGACCTGCCGGAATTTTTAAATCAGATTATTCCGCAGGGAAAAAAATATCATCACGATGCTACGTGGGGAGACGGAAACGGCCATTCTCATCTGCGTTCGGCATTGATTAAAACATCTTTTTCCATCCCGGTAATTAATTCCGAATTGACTCTCGGCACGTGGCAGCAGGTTGTATTCATAGACTTCGACAACAGACCTCGAAACAGAAGAATAGTAATTCAAATAATGGGTAAATGACAACTCCCAAATCCAATTCACAGATAAGATTTTATGCATTTCTATTTACAACCCTCCTGGTTCAGGCAATATGGATAATTAATTCCGACGGATTTTACTTTATAGATGACAGTTGTCATTACAATTACAATGTTCATTTTTTATCTACGCTTGAATACAGCGTAAGTTTCTGGCACAGGTTGGGGAGAGTTCTGCTGTTTTTCCTTCCTTCACAATTAGGTTTAAAGGGTGCTCAAATTACTTCCTCCGCGATATTTACACTTACATATTTAATATCATACAAAATTCTGAAAATCAAAGGAGTGAAATATGCAGAATGGGTTATTCCCTCAATTGCATTTCAGCCTTTATTATTCAATGTATCTTATACAGTACTCGCAGAACTTCCGGCAGGATTTTTATTTATACTAAGTTACTATTTCTTTTTAAAGGACAAACCTTACGCAACAATAATCACCGCTTCTTCCATATTTCTTTTCAGAACGGAGTTATATTTTATTGCCGGGATATATTTCATAATTTATTTTTTCAGAAAAAAATACTTTGTATTACCGTGGATAATAATTGCACCTTTATTCTGGTTTATTATGTCATTTATATTTACAGGTGATTTGAATATGTTTTTTTATAATATGGGATTGCACAGCAGACTGCCAAGAATTTCAGAAGGTGTTCAATGGTATCATTACTTTGAAAAGAGTCCAAAGATTTTCGGAATATTACAGACGTTGGGATTTATTCTTGCTTTATGGCTGATAACAAGGAGAAGACAGATCAAAGATTATTATATTCCTTTAATATTTGTATTCGGCGGAATAATAATCAACACACTTTTCGCTCTTGACGAACTGAACTTAAGCTGCAGCATTGGACAGCTCCGTTACGTTGTACCTGCAGGTCCTGCGTTAGGGCTAATATCAGTGCTCGGTTCTGAATTTTTATTTAAAAAAATTGAGAATAAAAAAAAACTGCTGACAGCAGTTACTATTCTTATTTTCTTTTTAATGTTCATAACAGGACCTTTTACCACACCATATCATAAAAAATATGAAATTGAAAAATTTGCAGAGAAGATAGCAAAGTTACATGAAGAACAATATCCCGATTATATTGTTATAAGTGCAATGCATCAGGTAGCAACAGCGATGAATGAACCTGCCACGGGAAAGACTTATTTCCAAACTATGAAAAAGTCAAATATTCTGGAAAATGAGAAAGCAATAATTGTATGGGAGAAATATCTGGAATCGTCTCCTTTTACCGAAGAAATGATTCCGCTGAGATTCATTGAGTCTTTACCTAATATTAAACTCATCGATTCTGTTAATGTTTTAATAGACCATGATACAGATTATCCGATGTATAATATACTATACGGGAAATGCGAAAGACTCAATAAAGCAATAAAGTATTTTATAAGCGAGCAGAACACCTGGGAAGATTTAAAGGTAAAAGTATTCATAAAAGATTAGACCTGTGATTTTCTTTTCCTTTTATTTCAGGTGATAAATATTTAATTTTGGCATTAAAATTTTAATGATTAATACAATTATATTTGCGTTTATATTTTTCGGAGCTATTGGGCTGTTTATTTACTCTGCAGAGAAATTTATAAAATACATTAAACTTGGTAAACCTGAAAATCGTTTATATAACATTCCTCAAAGAATCAGGAACACTCTTTCGATCGCGATATTTCAGTCTAAGATTATGAGGCAAAGGTTTGCGGGATTTCTGCACGTTGTAATATTCGGCGGATTTCTTTTCCTTTTAATCGTCGTTATCGAAGGATTTGTTGAAGGATTCTTCACTGATTTTTCATTTTCATTTCTCGGCGGGTTTTATTCGGTAATTACTTTCACGCAGGATATATTCGGGGCAATGGTGTTCTTTGCGGTCGTGTTTTCATTATTCAGAAGGTATATCGGAACTCCCAAGCGATTGCAGGTTGAAAAATCTTCGAGAACGGATGCAACCGTAATATTATTGATGATTATGTTCGTGATGATAACAATGTTCGGAGCAAGCACAGAAAAAATATTATTCGAAAAATCGGAAGGATACAGACCTGTATCGCAATTCCTCGCTTCTTTTTTTGATAACGGTTCAGAAACATTATACGGAGTTTTCTGGTGGGCACATAATATCGTCGTTCTCGGATTTCTAAATTATTTACCGTATTCAAAACATTTCCACGTATTATCATCTGTTCCGAACACATTCCTTTCAAACCACAAAATTGGAACGAAGAATACGCTTCAAGCGATTAACTTTGAAGACGAAACAATTGAGCAGTACGGTGCAAAGGACATAGAAGATTTATCGTGGAAGCAACTTCTCGACGGATTCACCTGCACGGAATGCGGAAGGTGTACCGAGGTATGTCCGGCAAATTCGACGGGAAAAGTTTTAAATCCGAAAAAGATTATTACAAAAATCAGAAAAAGGACGGAAGAAAAAGGTCCGCTCGTAGTGAAAAAAACAGAAGCGAATCCCCTGCTCGAAAAAACTCTCGTTCACGATTACATCACACAGGAAGAACTCTGGGCTTGCACGACCTGCGGAGCGTGTGTTGAAGAATGTCCGGTGATGATTGACCACCTTACATCAATAATAGATTTAAGAAGAAATCTTGCAATGATGGAGTCGGCTTTTCCGCAGGAACTCAACACGGTATTCAGGAATCTCGAGAACAACGAATCTCCATGGGCATTCAGTCCCGAGCAGAGAAACGAATGGATAGAGGAATTCACTGATGAAATGTCAAAAACAAATGAAGAGATTTTCCTGAAGAAATTATCAAACTTCGGCACTGCGGACGAAGTTGACATAGTTTTCTGGGTAGGTTGTGCGGGTGCATTTGACGCACGATACAAAAACGTAACTAAATCATTTGCGAAATTAATGAACAAGGCAAAAATGAAATTCGGAGTGCTCGGAAGCGAAGAAAAATGCAACGGCGATACTGCAAGACGGCTCGGGAACGAATTCCTTGCACAGCAGTTCATCACACAGAACATCGAAACATTCAAAAAGTATAATATCAAGAAACTTGTAACAATGTGTCCGCACTGCTTTCATTCCCTGAAAAACGAATATGTGAAATTTGGAATCGCACTCGAAGTGGTTCATCACACAGAATTCATAAATAAACTCATCGTAGACGGCAGAATAAAAACAAGCGGCAGAACCAAAGAAAAAATCACATATCACGATTCCTGCTATCTCGGCAGATACAACGGGATTTACGAAGAACCGAGAAACATACTGAAGAAAGTTTCAGGAAACAAACCGACAGAAATGAGACGCTCGAAGGACAGTGGTTTCTGCTGCGGAGCGGGCGGAGGGAGGATGTTTATGGAAGAAACTGAAGGCAAGCGTGTTAACATCGAGAGAACGGAAGAGGTAATCAGAACAGGTGCAACTGTCGTTGCATCTGCGTGTCCGTTCTGCATGACGATGTTAAGCGACGGAATCAAGGCATTGGAAAAAACAGAAGAAATAAAAGTCAAAGACATATCAGAGATTTTAATTGAAAATATTAATAAATAATTTAAAGGAGATACAATGTCATATTTTTTCACATCAGAATCTGTAAGCGAGGGACATCCTGACAAAGTATGCGACCAGATTTCAGATGCAGTGCTGGATGACATTCTGACAAAAGATAAGAACGCACGCGTAGCATGTGAAACATTCTGCGCAACGGGTCTCGTACTCGTAGGCGGAGAAATCACCACGAAACACTACGTTGACGTACCGAAACTCGTCCGCAGAGTGGTAAGCGAAATCGGTTACACGAAAGGCGAATACAGATTTGATTCGAATTCTATTAACGTATTATCTGCAATTAACAAGCAATCTGGCGATATAGCGATGGGCGTTGACAAAGGTGGTGCAGGTGACCAGGGAATGATGTTCGGATATGCAGTCAACGAAACGCCCGAACTTATGCCGCTGGCTATAATGGTGGCACACAGACTCGTAAAGCGTTTATCTGACATAAGAAACAATCATAACGGATTAATGCCGTATTTAAGACCTGATTCTAAGTCACAGGTTACGGTTGAATATGATGACAACAACAGAATAAAACGTATTGATACAGTAGTAGTATCTACACAACACGACGGTGACGTTTCGCAGAAGACGATTCGCGATGATGTAATGGAAAAAGTCATACGCAAATCAATTCCATCTCGTTTACTCGACAGGAAAACAAAATTCTTCGTTAACCCAACAGGTCGATTTGAAATCGGTGGACCGCACGGCGATACAGGACTGACGGGCAGGAAAATTATAGTTGACACTTACGGCGGCAAGGCACCGCACGGAGGTGGTGCATTTTCAGGGAAAGACCCGTCCAAGGTTGACCGCAGTGCTGCTTATGCGGCAAGGCATCTTGCAAAAAACATAGTCGGAGCAAAACTCGCAAAGGAATGTACAATTCAACTTTCCTATGCAATCGGAGTTGCCGAACCGGTCTCGATTTTTATAAATACAAACGGCACCAGTGTTATTCCCGATAAAGAACTTTCAAAAATAATTAAAGATAATATTGACCTGACACCAAAAGGGATTATTAAAAGGCTTAACCTGCTGAGACCGATTTACAGAAAAACGGCGGCATTCGGACATTTCGGCAGAATTGATTTCGACTTCACATGGGAAATACTCGATTTGATTCCCGTACTGAAGAAGTATGTGTAATGTTTACAATGAGGCAACATACAGAATGCATCAGGAACACGGAATTCACACTGAATGACTAATAGGTTCCGACGCGGGAGCATCGGAACCGGTTACTGAAGCATTAAGACTTGATTCCTGCATAAGCGGGAACGACAAACTAAAAAAGAATTGTGAAAAACTTTATTTACGGTCTTGTTCATCCGTTCAGGTCGGTTTCGATATTCATAAAATATCCGAAACTGATATTGCATTCAATTATTCCGGTAATAATAAACTTCATTATATACTCATCCGTCTTTGCATTCACGTTATACAAATTCAGCGGAATTGCGAAATCTCTTACGGGAATTGAATATGCGGAAGCGCTCTGGTATAATTACGCATTTTACATTTTGTTATTGCTTCTAAGCATAGTGCTGATACTTTTTATATGTTACTTTGCATTTACAATCCTCGGCAGCATTGTTACGGGACCATTCAACGAAAACATTTCGCAGTTTACAGAGGAAAAAATCCTTAACGAAAAGATAATTTACGAAATCGGATTTTTCAAAGACGCATACAGAAGCATAACGGCTGAAATAAAAAAACTTATGTTTTATGTATTTTTCATCGTTCCTTTTTTTCTAATCGGATTCATACCCGTAATCGGCAGTATATTTTCTGGAATAATGATTTTTATATTTTCGGTATTTTACACTGCCCTCGATTTTTTCGATTATCCGATGCAAAGGAAAAATTATACATTGAGACAGAAAATAAAATCAGTTTTATCAAATAAATCCGTATCGGCGGGTTTCGGACTAACAGGCTTTTTATTAATGCTGCTCCCCTTTTTGAACGTATTTCTGAAGCCTCTGCTCGTGGTTTCAGGAACGACAATTTATTTTGAAAAAGAATACAAATAGAAAAATGAAAATTCATGCCGATAAAGAATTAATCAGGAAAAAAGTAATTGCGGAAGTATTAAAAAAAGCGGATTTATTTTCCGGTCTGTCCTCTGCAGAACTTGGACTAATATCTTCAATTTGCGAAATTAAAAAATTTAAACGCAATGATGTTATATTTACCGTAGAGCAAAGCTATTCGGGTTTTTTTTACATTTCAGAAGGAATTGTAAAGATTTTCGATAAAAGCAGGAACGGAGAAGAGAAGGTTATACACATATTTCATAAAGGCGATACTTTTGCTGAAGTACCCGTATTTGAAAAGCCCTCTGAAATTTTTAAAGGCGTAATCAAATTTCCTGCGAATGCGTCCTGCTTAAAAAACGCTTCAAAAATTATATACATTCCTGCAAAGGATTTCATTGAAGTAATAAAAGCAAACAGTTCAATATCTTTCAAACTGCTTTCAGGATTATCAAAGAAACTGAAGATAATGCAAACCCGGAATTTCAGTCTGAAATTTCAGGATGCTGACAGGCGGCTGCTGAGTTTTCTTTTGACAAATTTCGAAACGAAAGAAGATTTGTTCAATTACTGCAATATGGGTGATACTGATGAAATCCTGCTGAAGATATCAAAGAGCGATTTAGCGGCATACATAGGCACGGCACAGGCTTCACTTTCGAGGATATTCAGGAAATTCAGCGATATTAATCTAATGAAAATCAGGGGTAAAAAAATCCATATTCTTAATAAAAAAGAACTGCTGAACTATCTTCATAAAATCTGATTTTAAACTGAAATTAAATGGTAAAATTATTGTATTGAAATGTCCGGATTTCATCAATAGTTTAGCCATAACGTGATTAAGCGGCTTAAAATATTAATGATTTTTTCACTTTTTATTTCGATAGGATGGTATAATTTATCTGACACGTTTTTCTACCACAGCCACGAAGTAAACGGAAAAACAGTTCACCATTCCCATCCGTACTCAAAAGGTAAAGAACACACACACTCTGAAAAGGAATTTTTATTAATACTCGAACGGGAAAAAACATTAAAACTTTTCCTTGCCTTTACTTTACTCCTTCTATTCCTTTGCACCTGCTCAAAAGAGATTTTTTTCTATTTTAAAAACATACCCCATACACGTGAAGTTTTATTTACTTCAAACACAATCAGAGCCCCCTCTTTATCCACTTCTTTTTAAATTCCACCTTAAAATAAAAATATTTTAAAATTAATTTCAATTATGAAAACAATTTTCATTATTATTATTAATATAATAATATCCCTTAATTTATATTCACAATCAAGAAGTGATGCCAATATCTTCGGACACACGCTGAATTCAAAATCAAACTTGCATATTCCGTATATTAGCATCAGTTTAAAAGGAACTACATACGAAACTGCTACGGATAAAAGCGGACACTATTTTTTCAGTAATATTCCGGAAGGAAATTACACGATAAGGGCTTACGGACTCGGCTACAAGTCATCCGAGAAACAAATCAAGGTTACAAAAAATAAAT
This sequence comes from Ignavibacteria bacterium, assembly GCA_016929695.1. Lineage (GTDB taxonomy): Bacteria > Bacteroidota > Ignavibacteria > Tepidaquicellales > Tepidaquicellaceae > Tepidaquicella. The sequence goes on along the minus strand of JAFGII010000001.1, from coordinate 48,414 downwards.
CAATCGAAGTTAATTTCGAACTCGATGAAGATGTCCTGATGACGGAAGAAATTGTTATTACCTCAAACCGTAACGAAACCAACAGAAAAGAAACTCCCGTAATAATCAGTTTAATCACTCCCGAACTGATTGAAAAAACAAACGCCGTCTGCCTGGCACAGACTTTCAACTTTCAGCCCGGACTCAGAATCGAAAACAACTGTCAGAATTGCGGTTTTCAGCAGGTCAGAATTAACGGACTCGAAGGACCGTATTCTCAAATCCTGATTGACAGCCGTTCTGTTTTCAGTACACTGGCGGGTGTTTACGGAATCGAACAGATTCCCGTTAATATGATTGACAGGGTTGAAATTATGCGCGGCGGAGGCTCGGCGCTCTTCGGCTCCAATGCAATAGCAGGAACCATCAACATAATAACTAAAGAGCCGCTTTATAATACTTTCACAATCAGCAATAATTACAGTTCAATAGGCGGAAAAACGCCCGATAATACTTTCAATCTAAACGGAGCGCTTGTTACAGAAGATCGCAGAGCGGGCGTTTCATTTTTCGGGATGCTCAGAAACAGAAAACCCTATTTTGCAAATGATGATGACTTCTCCGAACTCGGAAAAATAAATCAGACTACTTTCGGTTTAAGAACTTTTTACAATACTTCAGAAACAAGTAAACTCGAACTCGAATATCATCACATCAATGAATTCAGAAGAGGCGGAAACCTTTTTGATAAACAGCCTCACGAATCCGACATCACGGAACAAACCGAACACAGAATCAACGGAGGAAGTCTGGAATTCAAAATCTTTTCCAGAGACCTCAGCAGAAAACTGAATCTGTACTCATCGCTTCAGACCATTATCAGAAACAGTTATTACGGTGCAGGAAGAGACCCCAATGCTTACGGAAAGACAGATGATATAACCTCCGTTTCCGGAGCGCAGTACGTGAACTATTTCGAGAAGTTTCTTTTATACCCCTCTGAATTCACAGTAGGAACGGAATATACATACGGAGATCTTGAAGACGTTATGACTGGATATAACAGACTGCTGAAACAGAAAGTTAATATCGGCGGCATCTTTCTCCAGAATGAATGGAAAACGGATAAAATTTCATTCCTGCTCGGACTCCGGGCAGATAAACACAATCTGATAAACGATTTTATTCTCAGCCCCAGAGCAAACTTCAGATATACATTGATGAAAGATTACATAATCAGATTGAGTTACTCAACCGGCTACAGAGCACCGCAGACATTCGATGAAGACCTTCATATAACAGCAGTAGGGGGAAACGTAATACTGATGGGGCTTGCAGATAATCTCAAACCCGAATATTCCAAAGGTATCAGTGGTTCGCTGGATATATTTAAAACAATAAATGGAATAAACTTAAATTTTCTTATAGAAGGCTTTTACACATCACTTGACGGTGTCTTCATTCTAAAGGAAGTTGGAAGAGATACCGGAGGTAATATTATCCTGGAAAGACAAAACGGAGATGGGGCTAATGTCAAAGGAGTCAATCTGGAATTAAGAATTGTTCCATTTTCACGGCTGAATTTTCAGGCAGGCTTCACAATTCAGAAAAGCAAATATACAATTCCATACCAATGGAGCAAAGATACAACTTCCTTATTTGTAGACAGACTCCTGCGTTCGCCTGACAAATACGGATATCTGAACCTCTCTGTAATCCCTCTGAAATATTTTTCAATTGCGATTTCAGGAATCTATACCGGTACTATGATTGTTCCTCACTTCGCAGGATATACTGACTCAGACAGACTGGAAAATACAGACAACTTTTTTACACTTAATCTGAAATTCACATATAAACTTAAAATATCCAATAACTATTCAATTCATATTTTTTCAGGAATGGAAAATCTGTTTAACAATTATCAGAAAGACTTCGACAAAGGAGAATTCAGGGATGCGGGTTATATCTACGGACCTGCTCTGCCGAGAAGCATTTTTGCAGGTTTAAAAATAGAAGTACTATAGTAACATTTTAAATATAAAATTGTTATCTCCGCCTCAATCCGCCGCAATCAGGATATTCTGAATCAATAATGAGACTATAATGAATAAATTTAAATTTAATTAAATATTATAAAACGGGTCTGAAAATCAGGAGGGGATAATTAAATACCAAAACAATATTATAACTTCTTCACAGGCAAATTCAGATAATTTATTCAATAAAAATTAAGTATTTATTGTCGGATGAAGCGTCATAATTGTCGGAAATTTATAAATTCATCCTTAATATAATCTTTAATAAGAAAATGAATTATTGGCACAGTATTTGCGTTATATAGGAATATAAATTAAACTGAATATTATGATTAGAAAAATTTTGATTTTTACATTTTTATTATTAGTTTTAGAGTATTTTAATTCCTACGGACAAAATGCATCGGTCAAAGGTACGGTAATAGACGGTAATGACAACATACCTCTTGAGAATGCCGTAGTAAGAATCGTATCGGCAAAAGACACGGAAATCAAATTCGGTATGCTTACGGATTCCAAAGGCGAATTTGAATTCAGCAACATTCCGAATTCTATGTATAAATTATCTATCAGTTTCATCGGTTATGCAGACTACACGAACGAAATTAAATTAGACAAGAATTCGCCGAGTCAGGATTTAGGAAGAATCATTCTGCAATCATCGCAGGATTCCACAGCAACGATAGAAGTTAATGCAGAGCGGTTATACGTTGAGAACAGGGAAAATATGAAAGTTTACAACATAGAAAAGAACATTATCTCCGAAAGCGGAACCGCGAGCGATGTACTGAAAAGCATTCCTTCGGTAACGGTTGACAGCGAAGGAAAAGTAAGCATTCGCGGAAACAGCAACATAGTATTTCTTGTCAACGGAAATCAATCGGGAATATTAAGCACAGACCCAGCATCATCCTTAGACCTGATTCCGTCAAATATAATAGAGTCCATCGAAATCATCAGCAATCCTTCGGCAAAATACGAAGCGGAAGGAATAACGGGAATCGTTAACATCGTATTAAAGAAAAGCGCCCCCAAAAACAGCGGCACATCTGAAAATTTCATAATATCGCTGAATGCGGGAACGCTTGACAAATACAGTTTATCGGTAAACGCAAACATCAGGCGCGAGAAATATTCTCTTCTGGCGTCATACAGTTTCAGACGGATGAATATGAAGGCGGACGGGCACACATACACGCAGAATTATCTGAATGATTTACTTTATTATCAGAATCAGGAGAACCATTTAAGGAACAGATTAACAAGCCACACGGGAAACATCGGGCTCGACTATTATCTTAGCGATAACGACATACTGAATTTGTCCGCTTCATACAGTAACAGAGGAAGAATCAGAAGCGAGAACACGCTCTACAGAAATTTTGACATAAACTATGTTCCCGTAAAATATTACAACCGTGACAACGTATTCGACATAAGCGGATACGGTTTAGATATTTCGGCATCATACAAAAAAGTTTTTTCCAAAGACAATTTTTTAAACATTTCTTCTCAGTATTCGAATTCGAAGGAAGACCTCGTTCTCGGAATCAACCAGACATTATACAATCTTGATGGCACGCCCGCCGATTCGCTCCCCTATCTGGAAAACGATTACACGGAAAATAAATTTCAGATTGCAAATTTTCAGGCGGACTACGTCAATGCGATAGAGAACTTCGGGAAGATTGAAACGGGAGTAAAATCCCTTTACAGAAAAACCGATTCGTACTTCAACGTTGATTACTATGATTACAGCATAAACAACTGGACGCAAAACCTTTCGATGACAAATGATTTCATTTACGACGAATACATAAACGCTCTCTACGGAATTTACAGCAATAAATACAAGCAGTTTTCTTATCAGGCGGGAATACGCCTCGAGCAGACAAACACAACTGCAAAACAGTTAAACATAAATTTCGAAAACAAGAAAAATTATCTCGACATATTCCCGAGCGTATTTTTAAAGCAAATGGTTTCGGACAATTCCGATATTGCATTGAGTTATTCAAGGAGAATCAACCGACCGGCAAACTATATGCTGAATCCATTTGTAAACAATGCAGACCCGCTTGTATTGAGGTTCGGAAATCCGGATTTAATGCCTGAATACATTAATTCATTCGAACTCGGCTACAATCATTACTTCCCCGCTCTCACGGTATCGCCTGCGGTATTTTTCAGAAATGTAAATGACGTAATGACGAGATACATTTATGCTGACACTACCGGGCGTTCATACTTTACATATAGAAATTTGGATGCATCGGATACATACGGCGCTGAATTAATTTTAAACGGAAATATTTCTAAATGGTGGTATTTCAATTCAAATCTTTCATATCTGAAAATCGTATATTCGGGCAACCAAGGAAACAACAACAACTACGAAACGTGGGTAGGAAAATTGTACAGCAGTTTTCCGCTGACGCCGGATTTTGAAATTCAGTTGCTATTCAGTTATCAGGGCAAAACCTCCGGTGCAATGGGCATAAATGAAACGCCTCAAATATCCGGACATACTGCTTCCGCTCTGGTTCAGGGATTAAACGAGCCGAATTATTATCTGGACATTGCATTCAAAAAAGATTTCTTCGACAAAAAACTTTCGCTGATTTTCAAACTGATTGACGTATTCAACACATCGAAATACGAATCAGTAATTTTCGACACTGACTTTTATTCCGAATACTACCGCAAGCGTGCATCGCGCGCCGCATTCCTGACGCTTACCTACCGCTTCGGAAGCGACGGCAAAACGAAAAACGGAAAGAAGCCCCTGCTCGAAGAACACGAGGAGAACTGATTTTAATTTAAAAAATCGCAATTGAAAAACCGCATTTCAAAAATCGAAGTGCGGTTTTTCATTACTACGAAAAAAATTCAAAATATCACAGAATGCTTGAAAACAAAAATTGGGAGCCTAAATTACTCTTCTGTAAATGTAGATCTGTAATAATCAAAATAATCAGTCTTTTGCCACCTCTTTTGATAGTTGGTTGCTTTTTTGTTTTATGTTCTTTGTAAAATATTTAAATTCGAGAAATATTTTCAGAAATTAAAAAATTTTATACCAATGGAAACAAAGTTCTTATTAATATTATTTATATTTGCATATAATATGCAAGTCGGAAAAATCTTATCACAAGATTTCAATGAACTAATGATGACAACCACCTTTAAAATACTTGGTACTAATTTGAATGGGGATAAAGTAGAAGGTTCTTGCTTTTTGGTTGCTAAACCTAATAAAATCGATCCATCAAAACCAGTTGGTGTATTAGTAACTGCAAAACATGTCTTAAGGGATATGGATTCTGAAACCGCAGAAATAAAAGTTAGATATAAACTTTCTGATACACTTTATGAAGTTTATAATTATACTACCCGGATAATGAAAAATAATTCAGAATTATTTTATTGCCATAAAGATACTTCTATTGATTTAGCTGCTATGTATTCTTATATCCCAAGTTTTTTAGATATAAAAGCAATAGATTTATCACTTTTAGCAGATGACGCATATTTAGATGAAATAAGAATTCATCCTGTTGATAATGTTTTTTGTCTTGGTTATCCTTTTGGTTATTCTTCGAATGGATATTATTTCCCGATTTTATCAAATGGAGTTATTGCATCTTATCCAATTTATCCTTAAAAAAAATTTAAAAAAATTCTAGTTGATATAAATACATTCAGGGGTAATAGTGGTGGTCCTATATATATTTACCAGCACGGACGAATTATTGGTCATAAAAATTATATGGAGAGAATATATTTTAAAGTCCTTAGATTGCTTTCAAAGGAATATATAAAAGAATATGACTACGAAGGTCATAGTATAAAATATACTGAAGTTATACATATGATAATTGTAGAGGTCATCCCATCTATCTATATAAAAGAATTAATTGATTCTATGCCTGATATTGTTATCATAAATAAATAGTTACTTTTTCTTTTTCGTTTTCTTCTTATCCGCCACTTCAAATTTTGCTTTATCAGAAGATGCATAAACAACTTTTTCTTCTTTCCGATTCTCAAATGAGATTTTATGCTGTGTCAGATATTTACTTAATCTTTTATTTGCAAGCGTAACATATTCCTTACTAATATCATAACCGATGAATTTTCTATCTGCGTTGATAGCTGCAACCGCCGTTGTACCGCTGCCAATGAATGGGTCAAGGATAATATCGTTTTTAAAAGAATATAAATGAATTAACCTTAAAGGTAATTCTTCAGGGAATGGAGCAGGATGTCCGATTTTGCGTGCTGATTCTGCATTCATTGTCCATATTGATTTCGTCCACAGCATAAATTGCTCTTTAGTGATAGTGTTTTCCCTTCCCTTTGCATTTCTGCTCATATCCCCTTTTGAGAATATTAGAATGTATTCGTGAATATCCCTCAAAATTGGATTAGCGGCTGATAACCAGCTTCCCCAAGCAGTTGATGGGCTTGCACTCGCTGCTTTATTCCATAATATTTCTCCTCGCATATTAAATCCAATATCAATCATCAGTAGTGAAATATAATCAGATAAAGGTATGTATGGCTTTCTACCCAAATTTGCCAAATTAATACAAGCACGCCCACCATTAACTAATACTCTGTATGTCTCTATAAACACATTTTTCAACAGTTCCAAATATTCTTCCAAAGTTAAATCCTTGTCATATTCTTTCGTAACATTATATGGTGGTGATGTTATCATCAGATGAATAGAATTATCAGGAATCTCTTTCATATTCTCGGATGAACCGCAAATTATCTTATTTACATATTCTTTTGGTAGTTCATTTTCTTTTGTTTCTTCTAAATATTTAAGATTTACGGATGAATACAATCTTGAATTATAAAATTTGCTGGAATCATGATTAATTCTGCCACTTGTCCCAAACGAACTGGTTGTTGTTCCATTTTTTCTTTTGTTGTTCATTATTCTTCACTCCATAATTCTACCCATCTTTCATAAGGGCGATATTCTATTTCCGATTTTATCCACTCGATAGGTATTCGTTTAATTAATTTATGATTTGTTAATGCTATAATAGCATCTTTAGACATTTCAACTCCTCTGGGATTTGTACCGGGTTTTGGAAGTTTAATATATTTCTCTTTACATAATTTATTAAATGTTTCCCTTTGGACTTCTATCGGAATATAATAAAACGAGCCTTCATCATTCCAGATGATATTTACCAATATCATATCGCAAATCGGAATATAATTATTCATAAAATCCAAAGCAGAATTTGCATCAACCGTCCAAATCAATTTAATTCCACCGGGATTTTTACCTGATATAGTTTTAATTGATATTGGATTACCGAAAACAATTACATCGATTTCTGCTTTTGTAATCGGAATATTTATATTTACATTATTTTCACCGAATTTGTAAATCAATAAAGCAATTATTACCTTCTCTCTTAATGAGCCTACTTCCATTCCGATTTTACCATATCTGGAACTTTCTAATTCTGCCATTTGAAACAAATAAGGTAAACGCTTTTTAATTTTGTTTACTATTTTTCCATCGTTAAATAAATCGACTATTGATTTTTCCACTAAATGTAATTAATTTAATTTTAGAATAAAATTAATGAATTACAATTATAATAGAAATGATTATTATTTTCTTTATGAATTTATTATTATGTATGTTATAATATTTTATATTTTTATTTTAAGAGTAAACATAAAAGAAAAAAATCAGAAAACAGAAATTTGTAATGAATGCGGAAGGGATGTCAGCCCCGGAACAGAATTATTTGTCAACAGAATTTTTGACTTAAGCGATGATAATTATCGCAAAGAAATGGGCAAACCTTTCTTCAAAGGAGATTTTATATGTGCGGAATGTGAGTCTGATATTGAAAAAGAATTTGAGCGTTTTAATACATTAAATAAATAAATACGTAATTACTTATTCATATACATAAAATTTAAGTTTCTTTAAATTAGTATGAAGAAAATCATCTTTTTGTTTTTTGCAATTCTTATTATGAAATCTTCTTCTTTCGCCCAAAAAGATACACTATCAAAAACATTGTACGCAGAGCCCGACTTCAAGGGATTTCAGGTGGATGCGGCATCTCTGATTCTAATTAATTCTTTCGGGACAGCATTTGATTTTGATTTAATCAAAAATTTCAATGACCCTGCAATATCATCCGGGGTGAGACTCGGAGCGGAATACTGCGATAAATATACAAAATTCGACGTGGGAGGAAATTCAAACTGGGTTAGATTCTTTGATTTCAATTTTTATCCGAGGTTAACTACCGATAACGATACTATGAGAATAGATGCAAACGTCGGTGGAACATATCATCATGTATCGGAAACTAGAACTCCGTCGGGCGAAGAGTTATTAAAAAACAATACATTTTTCATCAAAGGCGGATTTGATTTGAAAGTGAAATTGTATAAAAATTATTTCGGCTTGCTCGGGAAGGTTGACCTGTCAACGGGAGAATCTTTCGGGTGTATCGGGATTTTCGCGGGATACGGGAAAAAGTACTGAAATCAATTATAAATTATAAATGTAAAATGGTCAATACATACGTTAAAACAATTTATCTGGCAGTTATTTCCTGCTGTATTTTTCAGTTAAGCGGTTTTGCTCAGCAGGATAATTCGGAAACAAATTTTTATGCGGAAGCGGATTTTAAAGGATTTCAGATTGATGCGTCAACGCTGATTTTTGTGAATTCGCTATGCGTTGCGGCGGACTTTGATTTTATTAAAAACAAAAGAACTCCCTCTTTATCATTCGGAGTCAGAACGGGAGCGGACTATTACGGAATACTCGGCGATGTGGTGGTGGGTGAACCGGGGAATACTGCTCTGCTTTCTGCAACTGTAGAATTTTTTGATGTGAACATCTGCCCGAGGTTTACGGCGGACTTTAAACGCATCAGGCTGGACCTGTATGCGGGCGGCACATATCATAGCGTAATCAAACCGGAAAATAAAACAAGCGAAGTTAAGACAAAAGACGGGAAAATGTTTTTTAAAGGCGGTCTGGATTTAAAAGTGAAACTTTACGGGAATTATTTTGGACTGCTGGGTAAAATAGTTTTGTCTAGCGGAGAATCGTTCGGAGGACTAGGAATTTTCGCGGGATACGGGAAGGAATACTGACAATTAAAAATTAAGAATTGAGAATTAAGAATAAATTTAATACTCTTGAAATTGTGTGGAATAGTAAGATAATGTTTCTTTTCTTAAACAAATCGGCAGTATTAATTTCTAACACTTAATCCACTAAAATTTACACTTAATCCACAAAAATTAACGAAAAATTAGAAAGAGACTACTATAGCCTTAAGGAGTATCGTAATATAATAATTTGTCTGTGATAATTGAAATTTATTTTATTAAAATTTATATTAACTAAAACGAGGAAAGGAAAATGAAAAAATTAATCCTATTTGTTCTACTGGCTTTCTCAATAATTCTATTTACGTGCGGTGACGACAGCACGACGAATACACCCGTCACACCCAATGTCGAAACAGAAGCAAGTACAGTCAGAGTCGAATGCGAACTTGAAAAAATGTGCACTGATGCGGTTTTATTGTTAATTAAAGTTCACAGAAATTTACCAATTACATCAGTAATATGTCCGGTGATTACTCACAATCAATCAGCAAAGAAAATAATCGTTGACTACGGAAATGTTCCCTGCCTTTCCGGATCAAATTTGACACGAAGAAAAGGAAAATATGAAATAAATTATGAGCATATCTTTCAGAATGACTCATTAACTGCAAAAATCACTTTTACTGATTTTCATATTTACAGAAGCATTGATACAAATGATTCATTTAATGTTTTGTTCTCCGGCTTTGATGATATTATCTGCAAGATGATTGATTCATCTACTTACAGGCTTTATTTTTATTTGAAAAATAACTTTAATAGAAGCTATTATAGTTACGAAAGTACTGATATTCTTATTAATGGAATAGTTGATATTGGAGACCTTGGTACCTGGGGTGATGATGTTTTTTTATTAACTGGCAGTGGTTCAATATTAAACGGGAATTCTTTATTCGGTTATAATATTTTTGATTCCGGAAATCCTATTAAAATTCAAGATAATTGTAAATATCCTCTTTCAGGTTTAATAAAACTTACTTCTTCTTATCAGGATATGATTGTTGATTATTTTCCCAATACAGGATATTGCGACGATATAATTACAATTAGAAATAATAACACAATAGATACTGTTTATTTGTCGTCGAAGTTTTAGATTAAGTGAATTGCAATATCGCAATTTTTATATTAAATTAATTTAAAGGTGATGGAGTTCACCAAAACCGGTGTTAAAAACCTGATAACTCCTGCTTAAAAACTATTAGGCAGGAGTTATTTTTTATATGAATCAAATTAACACACATACCACAAGTGATTCTGAAAAACTAAAAGCAAATCTTATTAGATTTAATAAAGAATTTTATTCTTATTTGCGCGAAAATGATATAGAGAACATAAATTTTTTATTAAATAAATTAGAAATAAATTCTGTTAATTTTGCTGTCTTAGGACAGTTTAAAAGAGGTAAATCGTCATTTATTAACAGTATATTAGGTGAAGACATATTGCCCTCCGCAGTACTTCCCCTCACCTCTGTAATCACAGTAGTAAAATACAAAAAAAAGTTTTCCGCACAAATATTTTTCCACGACGGAAGTATCAAAAACGTTAGTTCCGATAAATTAACATTATACATTTCGGAAATGCATAATCCGGAAAACACAAAGAATGTAAAATACGCCGAAGTCGGTTATCCGAATGATTTGCTGAAAAAAGGAATTACTTTTATTGATACTCCGGGGATAGGGTCCTCATTTACGAGCAACACACTCCTGACTTACGAATACATTCCGAAAATTGATGCAGCGATTTTGGTAACATCTCCCGACCCCGTATTATCCGAAATCGAAGTCGAATTCCTTAATGAAATCTTCAAAGTTTCGGACAATGTATTTATCGTGCTTAATAAAATAGACTATCTGAAAGAAAAGGAACTGGCGGAAATTATTGAGTTTACAAAGAATATTATTTCCAGAAGATATCCCGGATATGAATTCAAATTATTTCCCGTTTCATCCAGTCAGGCACTTGCATCAAAAATCAAAGGTAATAAAAAAGAAACAGAAAAAAGCAGAGTCCCTGTTTTCGAGCGTTTCCTTGCTGAATATTTTGAAACAAGAAGCAAAATTTTACTTTACAAATCTGTCACGAGGCAATTCGGAAATCTGATTCGCAGACTCGAAACGGAATTCGAACTCGAAAAGAAATCCTATGCAATTCCCTTAGAAGAACTCGAGAAAAGAAATAACAGACTGAATGAGTTACTGAATCAAATACTAACCGGCGAAGATGAAATATACGAGAGGATTAAGAAAGACTTAAACAATATCTATCTTAAAATTCAGCGCAAAATCATTGACAACGGAAATGATTTAAACCGTAAAATCAAAAAGAAAATAAAAGAATATTCCTTAAATAACATAAAATCACGAAAAACTGATTTCAGAAAAAACATAGAGAGTAAATTTTCACTCCTTTTGAAATCAGGACTTGAAGAAATCAGAAAATCAACTGAATTTGAGGTAATTGAGTTAACAAAAGAATTAACCGATAAATATCTTAAGGAATACAACAGAACAATAAATTCTATATATCAGGCAGTATCGGAATCGTTTAATATCAGTTTGAATGAGGTTGAAATTGATTATGATTTTAATTTTCCAAAATTCTTTGAATACATAACATACGATTATAAACTGATGCTGGAAATAGATACTACGCATTTAGCGAGAATACTGGGCAGGAGGTATCACAACAAACTTATGACAAAAAAACAAATCAAAAAAACCGATATTGTACTCGACAACAATTTATCGTATATATATGACAGCATGGCAAGAAGACTCGATAAATATTTCAGAAATTTCAATATTAAGTTTTCTGACTCCATTAAAGGAACGATTTTAAAAATAAAAGATATTATAAGCAAAGTCCGGAATATGAAAATCGCCGAAGAATCCCTGTATGAAAGTAATTCAAAACTCATTCAGAATAATTTTGATTTACTTAAGGATATAAAAAATCAACTTATAAAATATGATTAAATTAAAGAAACAACATAAGCGAACCGTATCATCAGGGCTTTATGTAATCGAAAAAAGTATTGACGAATTATTATGCCTGCTTATGAACAGAGTTGAAAGTTCTACTTACGGAATAATAGCGGATTCCGGAATTCAAAAAGATGCAGAACTTATTTCAAAAATTTTCAGGATAAAGAAAGCATTAAAGGAAATAGTCAATAAATATTCGCTGACCAGATTAACATTGACTCAATCGCAATTAATAAAGTCAAAGAAGACAACTTTAGAACTTTATGCAGAAGAATTGCTCCCCGGTTTTTTGGAACAGAGATACGGGAAAATGGAAATTGACAATAATACATACAGAAATGACATAAACAAACTCATAAATGCAATTAAATCAATCTGAAATTATATGATTCCGCAAATCAAAGCAAAATTCAGAACCAGAAACGGCATCAAATATGCAATAGAAAATTTATGTGGGAGACAATACAGATGTCATCACTGCGGTAATATTTTCTACAGTGAAAAGGAAATATTCAGACATTTCGAAATTGATTTAAACCGGGAAGGTAAGACGAAAAAAAATAAAATCCCGAAGTTGTATGATAATGTGGCTGTAAATCTGTTCTATTCCGAAGATGTAAAAGACGAATTAAAACAAAAATATTTAAAAACAATAAAAACAAAATCAAAATGAAAATTTCAAAAACAGAAGCAATGGAAGTTCTGGATTCGAGAGGAAATCCAACGGTTGAAGTCGAATTAACTCTTGAAAACGGGATTACGGCAAACGCGCTTGTACCGTCCGGTGCGTCCACGGGCGAGAAAGAAGCAATGGAATTAAGAGACGGGGATATAAAAAGGTACGGAGGAAAAGGTGTGTTAAAAGCAATTGAAAATGTAAACAGAATAATAGCACCCGCAATACAAGGTCTTGAAATAACCGAACAGAAGCATCTTGATTTGAAAATGATTGAATTAGACGGTACGGAGAATAAATCCAGACTTGGTGCAAATGCGATTCTTGGTGTATCAATCGCTGCGGCAAAAGCAGCGGCGCAATACTGCAATTTGCCTCTTTTTAAATATTTAGGAGGTCCTTCCGCCAATATACTCCCGGTTCCGTGCATGAATATAATAAACGGCGGGAAACACTCGGATAATAATGTTGATTTTCAGGAATTTATGATTGCACCTCACAATGCTCCGAATTTTCAGGAAGCAATAAGAATGGGAATAGAAACATTTCATACTCTGAAAAAAATACTGATAAAAAAAGGATACAACACGGGAGTTGGAGATGAAGGCGGATTCGCTCCGAATCTGAAATCCAACGAAGAAGCAATGGAAGTGATTATGGAAGCAATAGTTCAAGCGGGATATAAACCCGGTGATGATATATCCATTTGTCTCGACCCCGCGGCAAGTGAAATGTGGGAAGACGGACAGTATGTGAATTTCAAATCCGATAAATCAAAGAGAACTTCCGTGGCGATGGTCAAACACTGGTGTGACTGGGTACATAAATACCCTATTGTTTTGCTTGAAGACGGAATGGCCGAAAATGACTGGAACGGATGGAAACTTCTGACCGATGAACTCGGAGATAAAATAGAAATTGTAGGTGATGATATATTCTGCACAAATCCCGTTATACTGTCGGAAGGAATTAAAAAAGGAATTGCAAATTCGATTTTAATTAAATTAAATCAAATAGGAACAGTAACGGAAACACTTGAAACAATAAGACTTGCATACAAAAATAATTATAACTGCTTCGTTTCGCACCGTTCAGGCGAAACCGAGGATACAACCATTGCAGATTTAACCGTTGCCGTTAACGCAGGTCATTTAAAAACAGGTTCTGGCTGTAGAAGCGAAAGGATATCAAAATTCAATCGTTTAATAAAAATAGAAAAAATGCTCGGCAAACAGGCTGTTTTTGCAGGCAAAAATGCTTTTAAAAATGTATGAACATTAAAAGTAATGTTAGATAATGTCTGGATTATAGCGGCAATATGGATGGGGCTTGCTTTTATTGCAAGCCTTATATCTATTCGCGTTGGAATTTCCGTTGCCTTAATTGAAATACTAATCGGTGTAATAGCAGGAAATTTTCTCGGACTGCATCAGACCACAGAATGGATTAATTTTCTTGCAATGCTGGGCAGCGGAGTTCTTACATTCCTTGCCGGAGCAGAAATTGACCCTGCATCTCTGAAAGCAAATTTCAAAGCAAGTTTCAGTATTGGAATTTTATCTTTCATACTTCCTTTCATCGTAATCTGGATGATAACTCAATACATTTTCGGATGGTCTCTTCAGCAGGCACAGATAGCGGGAATCGCTTTATCCACGACTTCAGTTGCGGTTGTATATGCTGTTATGATAGAAAAAGGACTCAACAGCACGGATATGGGAAAGATGATTCTCGCCGCTTGTTTCATAACCGATTTAGGAACCGTTCTCGCACTCGGGATTTTGTTTGCAGAATTCAACTTCTGGATGCTCATTTTTATTTCTGCATTAACAATAATGATGATTTTTATGCCAAGAATGACAAAATTCATTATTGCCAGAATGGGTTCTAAAAGAGTAAGCGAGCCGGAAGTTAAATTCATTTTATTTGTATTATTTATGTTAGGCGGACTTGCAACTATGGCAAAAAGCGAGGCGGTTCTTCCGGCATATCTGATTGGACTTGTCGTTGCAGGTGTGTTTGTAAAAGACAAAACTCTGGTCAACAGAATGCGAACGATTGCATTTGCAATGTTCACTCCGTTTTATTTTATCAAAGCAGGGCTGTATGTTTCGCTCTCTGCATTATGGATTTCAGTTGGAGTAATTTTAATATTGCTTTTTATCAAAATCGGAACTAAAATTATCGGAGTGTATCCTTTAGCTCGGTATTTTAAGATGCGAAACAGTGAAGCAAATTATACTTCCCTGCTTATGGCAACAGGACTGACATTCGGTACTATATCGGCATTATTCGGACTTAACAACGGTATAATTGATGGAACACAATACACTATTCTTGTAACGGTTGTTATCCTGAGTGCTATAATTCCAACAATGATTGCACAAAGATTTTTTCAGCCTTCCGAATCCACAATGATTGCGTGGGGAAGGTTACTCAAAAAATCTGAGAAGAAAAATAATAAATCTTTCAAATAGGAGAATAAAAATGTATAAAAAAATCCTCGTAGGGTTCGACGGTTCAGAAGGGGCAAAACTTGCTTTAAAGGAAGCGGCAAAACTTGCCAAACAACTTAATTCGGAAATAACGGCAATTTGGGTAAAAAGCTCATTGCCACACTTTCCTGAAACGATTGACGAAATAGAAGAAGAAAATTCTTTGGCAAATTCATATTTTAAAAAACTTACAAAAGAAGTTCATACAATCGGAAATGAATTCGGAAAGGAAATAAAAATAATATCCAAACCCGGAAATCCTGCAAAAACTATTATTGAATATGCAGAAAAAAATAGTTTTAATTTAATAGCAATGGGAAGCAAAGGCATTTCCGGATTATGGGGTAATTTCCTCGGACACGTCAGCGATAAAGTAAGTGAGAATGCTCATTGCAGTGTATTAATTGTGAGAAAGTAATTGAAATATCTTACTAAAACAATTATACTGCTTTCCTTCGTAAGTTTCTTCACTGACATAGCAAGCGAAATGCTGTATCCTGTGATGCCTCTCTATTTGCAGAGTATCGGATTTTCAATTGTTGCAATCGGAATTCTGGAGGGAATTGCGGAAGCGGTTTCGGGATTGAGCAAGGGATATTTCGGAAATCTTTCCGATAAAAAAGGTATGCGCCTGCCTTTCGTAAGGGCTGGATATGCACTGAGTGCGGTTTCAAAACCGCTGATTGCACTCTTTACGAATATTTACTGGGTGTTCACATTCAGAACGCTTGACAGGTTCGGGAAAGGAATACGTACGGGTGCGAGAGATGCAATCCTATCCGATGAAACGACTTCCGAAAATAAAGGAAAAGTATTTGGTTTCCACAGAAGTCTGGATACTTTCGGTGCTGTACTTGGTCCGGGACTTGCACTGATTTATTTGTATTTTTATCCTGAAAATTACGTGACCTTATTTTATCTCGCCTTTATTCCGGGAATTATCAGCATTGCATTTACTTTTTTGATCAAAGAAAAAAAGATTCTGCAGGACAATACATTCAGCGGAAATTCATTCAAGGAGTTTCTCTATTATTTCAAAAGAAGCGGAACTGAATATAAAAAATCCGTCGCTGGATTTCTTGCATTTGCTTTTTTCAACAGTTCGGATGTATTCCTTCTTCTTATGCTGAAGTATAAAGGCTACTCGGATTTGTATTTAATCGTTATTTATATTTTTTATAATCTGATATATGCGTTGAGTTCATTTCCATTCGGAATTATTGCGGATAAAATCGGACTGAAAAAAACTTTTATTATCGGTTTATTATTTTTTGCCGCTGCTTATCTGCTGATCGCATTTGCCGATAACATTGTTCTGATTTTAATAGTATTCGCAGTTTACGGATTATATGCGGCGGGAACGGAGGGAATTTCGAAAGCGTGGATTTCGAACATCGTCCCGAAAAGCGAAACCGCAACTGCAATTGGGACATACACGGCATTCAACAGTATTTCTCTGATGCTGGCAAGTTTTGCAGGCGGTTTGCTCTGGTATAATTTCAGTCCGCAGGTGATGTTTATTTTTTCCGCGGCAGGTGCTTTTTTGGTAGCTTTGTATTTTTTGATAAGAAAGTAATTTTTCAGTCGAACGCGGAACAAACGGATAAGCGGAATATCGCGGAGAAATAAAAAAAAATAATCAACTCCCCTTTTTTATCATTCAATTTAATGTTAATCTTTTTTAGATTGTAGTAAAACATAAAAATAAATATGGCTGAACCAATTGTTGATTTTTCTTTAGCACAGGAACTCGGACTCAATGAAGAGGAATATAACAGGATACTCGAAATTTTAGGAAGAGTGCCGACTTATACTGAACTCGGAATTTTTTCGGTTATGTGGAGCGAGCATTGTTCTTATAAAAACTCCATCCTGCAAATCAAGACTCTCCCGAGAAGCGGCGGAAAACTTCTGGTTTCCGCAGGAGATGAAAATGCGGGTCTTGTGGATATCGGAGACGGACTTGCGGTTGCTTTCAAAATTGAATCGCATAATCACCCTTCGGCTGTTGAACCCTATCAGGGTGCGGCTACGGGCGTAGGCGGAATATTAAGGGATATTTTCACGATGGGTGCAAGACCTGTCGCATCGCTTAATTCACTGCGATTCGGAAGAATTACCTCAGGTAACGGCGAAAATGACAAAGAAAAATTAACACGCTCGAAATATTTATTTAAAAATGTCGTAAAAGGAATCGGAGATTACGGAAACTGTTTCGGTGTTCCTACAATCAGCGGAGAAATATATTTCGAAGACTGCTATCACGATAATCCTCTTGTTAATGCTATGGCAGTTGGAATAGTCAAACATAATCAGACGGCATCAGCCACAGCAAAGGGTGAAGGAAATCCGGTTTTCATAGTCGGCTCGTCAACAGGAAAAGACGGTATCCACGGCGCCACTTTCGCATCGGAAGAAATCTCCGAAGCATCCGAATCCAAGAGACCTTCCGTGCAGGTCGGCGACCCGTTTACGGAAAAACTTTTACTCGAAGCGTCTCTTGAAGTTATAAGAAGCGGTGCGATAGTCGGAATACAGGATATGGGTGCGGCGGGAATCACATGCTCTTCAAGCGAAATGAGTGCCAAGGGGAAATGCGGTATGAAAATCAATCTTGATTTGGTTCCTCTGCGCGATAAAAATATGTCCGCTTATGAAATAATGCTTTCGGAATCTCAGGAAAGAATGCTGCTCGTTGCGGAAAAAGGAAAAGAACAGATTGTCAAGGATATTTTTGCCAAATGGGACCTGAACTGCGTGCAGGTCGGCGAAGTAATTCCCGAAGACAGACTAATAATTCATTACAAAGGAAAACTCGAAGCGGATGTTCCCGCTGACGTGCTTGTTCTCGGCGGAGGTGCTCCTGTTTATAAAAGAGAGACAAAAAAACCTGAATACCTTAATGATACAATGAACTTTGACCCGTATTCTGTTAAAGAACCGGTCAGATATACGGAAGCATTTAAAAAAATATTCACTTCTCCTAATATAGCAAATAAGAAATGGGTCTATGAGCAGTATGACACTGAAGTGAGAACAAATACTCTGATTATGCCGGGAGGAGATGCATCGGTATTGAGAATTAAGCATACAGATAAGTGTTTGTCAATGAAGACGGACTGCAACGGCAGATACGTTTATCTGAATCCCTATAAAGGCGGAATGATTGCAGTATGCGAAAGTGCAAGGAACGTGGTCTGCACGGGGGGAAAACCACTTGCCATCACAAACTGCCTGAACTTCGGAAATCCCTATAACCCCGAAGTGTATTACCAGTTCGCAGAAGCAGTGAGAGGAATAGGCGATGCCTGCAGAAAACTCGGCACACCCGTTACAGGCGGGAATGTAAGTTTTTACAATCAGTCAAAAGAATACGCAGTTTACCCTACTCCGGTAATCGGAATGCTCGGATTAATCGAAGATTACAAAAAAATAATGACTTCCTATTTCAAGAATGATGACGACATTATTATTCTCCTAGGAAAAAGGTGCAATAACATCGGCGGAAGCGAATATCTGAAAATTATTAACAATAAAGTTGCGGGCGATGCACCTGATATAAATATAGATGAAGAGCAGAGATTACAGGATTTAACACTCGAACTGATTGATAAGGGACTGATAAAATCCGCTCACGATATTTCTGACGGTGGACTTGCCGCGGCGCTCGCCGAATGCTGTGTAATGAATTCGAATCACATCAGAGGATGTAAAATCGGTTTTGAATATAAATACAGAAAAGATTTCGAATTATTCGGTGAATCGCAATCGAGAATTCTTATATCCGCTAAAGAGGATAAGGTCACGGTTATAACGGAAATGGCAGTAAAGAAAAATATTAACGCCGAAGTAATCGGTTTCGTCGGAGGAAAATGCTGTATCATTAACGATGAAATAAGTGTGCCTGTCAGTAACCTGAAGTCGTTATATTACGAAACGATTGAGAATTATATGAATGAATAGTAAATGGCTGAATATAATATTATTGCTTTTTGTTACAGGCGGTATATTAATTGTTTGCAATAATGCTTACTCTCAGGTGTTTCCCGTATTGAGAACGAGAGAGGTTATGACACCGGAGCGTTGTAATCAGAGGAAAGAATTTTCAGACAGATTCTCCGGTTCATCACTATTAAATAACAACTTTAAAGATACGAATGATACAGAACAAGAAACATACGAAAGAGGAGGCAATCCGACAAAAATTCTTACATACAGCCTTGCAGCTTTCCTGTACATTTTTAATCCCACATTTTTATATGAAAACAACAAAATCAACTCTGGAATCACAAAAGAAATATCTTTAGGATTTGGTTATTTCGGTGAGTACAGAATTGCATTTGAATATTCTTTTCTGTTCAGGGAATTAAGAATGAATCATTTCAGAATTGGATTCAAATACGACAATCTTACAAAAAATATTCAACCTTCAAATATACTTCAGACTTCCGGAGTTTTTTCATACGGAATGTCTTATTTTACTGATTTATCAAATCACGGATTATCGCCCGAAATGAGTTATGGTTATTCAATAAGGAACCATAAAATATTAATCTATCCTCACATAAAATTAAGATATACTTATTTATTTGATGAATATAAATCGAATATTCTTGATTTTTCTTTCGGTATAGTAGTAGGAATAGCAAATCCTTTCATAGACTTGAAAATCAGGAGGAACTGATAAATGACAATGTATCCGGCATATAACAGGATAAATATATTTTTTTCAAATGCTTGGAATCTTTTTTATTTCAGTATAAAATATTTCAGGAATATCATTTTACCACCCTATGAAATAAATGAAACTCTGAAACAATTTTTTGTACTCGGATATAAATCACTGCCGCTTGTGAGTATTACAGGTTTTATAATCGGTCTGACATTGTCCTTGCAGATGGGTCCCATACTTGGAAAATTCGGAGCAGAAACTCTGATACCCTCAATGGTTTCAATTTCTATTGTAAGGGAAATAGGTCCCGTTATAATAGCATTAATTTGTGCGGGCAAACTTGGCTCCGCAATCGGAGCAGAACTCGGTTCAATGAAAGTGACAGAACAAATAGATGCAATGGAAGTATCCGGCACAAATCCATTCCGATATTTAGTTCTCACGCGAGTTACTGCAGTCACCATTGCCCTACCCCTTCTCGTGATATATGCCGATTTCCTCGCAATTGCAGGAGGTTATATTGCAATGTCCATAGAAGGCAGTATGAGCTTAAAAGTTTATTTCAATTCAGCAGTTGAAAGTCTGGGATTTGCAGATGTAATTCCGGCAACTTTAAAAACATTTGTATTTGGATTTTCGATAGGAATAGTGGGTTGCTTCAAAGGTTACAACTGTTCACGCGGTACGGAAAGTGTTGGTCTAGCGGCTAATTCTGCCGTAGTCTTGTCTTCACTGTTAATAATCATTTTTGATTTAATTGCGGTTCAAATTACAAACCTGATAATCTGATAATGAACGAAACCGTCATAAATATTGAACATCTTAAGAAATCATTCGGGGATAAAACCGTTCTGAAAGACATTAACATCAAAGTGATGAAAGGTGAAAATGCAGTTACACTCGGAAAATCCGGAACGGGAAAATCCGTCACGCTTCAGTGCATAATCGGATTATTGCCGGCTGACAGCGGTAAAATAGAAATTTTCGGACAGGATATTTCTTATTTATCCGGTAATGAAATGACAGAACTAAGAAAACGAATGGGATTTCTTTTTCAAAGCGGTGCATTATATGATTCAATGTCTGTAAGAGAGAACCTTCAATTTCCTCTGAAAAGAGTATTTAAACTGAAACAGGATGAAATGGACGAAGCGGCATTCAACAGACTGAAGGAAGTGGGTCTGGAAGATGCTATTGACAAGATGCCTTCCGAATTATCGGGCGGAATGAGAAAACGCGTTGCTCTTGCGAGGACACTGATATTAAATCCTGAGATAGTATTATACGATGAACCAACGACGGGACTTGACCCCGCAACCTCGAGAGAGATAAGCGAACTCATAAGGGACATTCAAAAACTTCATAATATAACATCAATGATAGTAACGCACGATATGGAGTGCGTAAAAATAACATCAGATAGGATTTACATTTTAAAAGACGGTGAATATATTTGTAACGGAACATACGATGAACTGGAAAAATCAAATGACAATTTTATAAAGTCTTTTTTTTAATGTTATGAAAAAACCAAAAATTAATTCAGTTCTACTGGGAGTGTTTGTTATCGGAGCATTCGCATTGTTTATAGGAGTATTATTTTTAATCGGAAGCCGCCAGCAATTATTTTCCGACACATTTAAATTAAAATCAAACTTTGAAAACGTAGCAGGCTTAAGGGAAGGCAGTTTTGTAAATTATTCGGGAATAACGGTCGGTTCAGTAGATGAAATCAATATTATTAGCGGAAATCAAATTGAAGTGGTAATGATAATCGATAAAAAAGTAAAAGAGTTTATAAAGAAAGATTCAAAAGTATCCATAGTTACAGAAGGACTTGTCGGAAATAAGATAATTGAAATTTCACCCGGTTCAGTTAACTCCTCAAGTGTTGAAAGCGGTGATGTTATCGCATCTGTTAAACCCGTTACGACAGAGGATATTCTCATTAATCTGAACAAAGCAGGCGAAAGTGCTTCGAATCTCGCGGGTGACTTATCAGGTATTGTTCAGAAAGTTAATGAAGGCAAAGGCACATTAGGTCAGTTGATTAATAATGAAACACTTTATTATACTCTCGATTCTACTTTCAGAAGTTTTTCCTCGCATTCCGGGAAAATCAATACTGTTATAAATAAACTCAGCGAAACCATAGAAAGAATTACTTCCGACTTCGACCAGTTATCATCCAATCTGCTTGAAATAACAAATAATTTTACAGAAGTATCGGAAAAAATTAATTCAAGTCAAAGCCTTGTTGGTACTTTATTAACAGACACTTTATTCGCAAACAATCTTAAGGAAGTCATTGAATATGCGAATAAAACCACTCAGAATCTTGAAAGAGGCGCCTTCGGTTTTTATCAGAATATGGAAGCACTAAAACATAATTTCCTATTTAAAGGTTATTTCGAAGATATGGGCTACTGGGATAAAGCAGATGTAGAGAAAACACTTGAAGAGAAACAGAATCTGCTAAAGCAGAAGGATGCAGAATTGAAAATTTTGGAACATAAACTGAGGGATATGAATAAAGAAATAAAAAACATAGAGAGTGAAATTGAGCAAAAAAACAGGAATCAGCCGAATTCGGAACAATAACAATTTTTTAAATTGAGCATGTATAAATTCTGACTGTATAATAAAATAAACAGTTATGAGTGCAGTGAAACGTATAACAATATTTGAAGAGTTACGGAACACACGCAAAATAATTTCACTTTAAATTATTTGTTAAATTCCATATATTTCAAATTATTTTGTTTAAAAAAATTATAAAATTAATTAAAGGAGCTAAATAAAATGACTCACGAGGAAATTCAAGCAAAAGTAATTAATGCTGTAAAAGAAAAGTTGGGTGTGGAAGAAAGTAAAATAACACCCGAGGCATCATTCATAAATGACTTAGGCGCAGACTCGCTTGATACTGTTGAACTTGTTATGAAATTTGAAGAGGAATTCGGAATTAAAATCCCTGACGAAGACGCGGAAAAAATTTCAAAAGTCGGAGAAGCAATTAAATACATCGAAGAGAAATTAGGATAATAAAATCTAAAACTAAATGAGAAGAAGAGTAGCAGTTACCGGTTTAGGAACATTTACTCCAGTTGGATTAAATGTTCATGAAACCTGGAAATCTTTAGTTGACGGAAAAAGCGGAGTTGACCACATAAAATCATTCGACGCAACGAATTTTGACACGAAAATAGCCGCGGAAATAAAAGGATATAATGCAGCCGATTATATGGACAGGAAGTTATCCCAGAGAACTGACCTGTTCTGTCAGTATTCAATCATAGCGACAGAAGAAGCAATTAAAGATTCTGCAATAAACCTTGAAAAAATAAATCTTGAACGTGCAGGTGTAATTATTGGTTCCGGTATTGGCGGTATGTGGACTTACGACAAACAGCAAAACAATCTAATTGCAAGAAACGGCGTTCCCGACAGAATAAGTCCATTTTTTATACCAATGCTGATATCAGATATTGCAGCAGGCAGAATATCAATGATTTACGGTTTCAAAGGACCGAACTATGCTACTACATCCGCCTGTGCGACATCGGCGAATGCTATAATTGATTCACTTATGTATATAAGACATAACTATGCCGATATAATGATAACAGGCGGAGCAGAGTCCGTTATTTGTCCAATGGGCGTCGGCGGATTTAACGCCATGCGCGCCATATCCACAAGGAACGATGAACCACAAAAAGCATCAAGGCCATTTGACAAATTAAGAGACGGATTCGTTATGGGTGAAGGTGCTGGTACCATAGTACTGGAAGAATATGAACACGCAGTCAAGCGAGGTGCAAAAATTTACTGTGAGTTAGCAGGTTTTGGACTGACAGCAGACGCATTTCATATAACCGAGCCGGCACCTAACGGTGAAGGTGTTGCATCAGCAATTAAACTTGCAATTCAAGATGCGGGTTTATCTCCTGATGATATAGATGCAATTAATGCACACGGTACATCCACACCTTATAACGACAAGAACGAAACAGCAGCAATTAAATCAGTTTTTGGTGAAAGGGCATATAAAATTCCGGTACATTCAATAAAATCAATGGTCGGACATTTACTTGGTGCTGCCGGTGCTGTTGAGGCGATTTCCGCCATTTTAAGCATCAGAGACAGCATAATCCCTCCTACAATCAATTACGAAGTTAAAGATGAAGAATGCGACCTGTTCTACGCTCCGAATAATGCGGTCAAGATGAACGTTAATCACATAATTTCGGATAATTCAGGTTTCGGCGGACATAATACTGCTATACTTTTCAGTAAACTGGATTAATTGAAGAAGCGGGTTATATTATTCTATGTTTAAATTTTTTAAAAAAATCAGGCTTTTCAAAATTAAAAAAACTGAAGGAAAGGCTGATATATCGTTTTCAAAAGCAGTAAGAAAAATAGATTTTGACCTTTTTCAGGAGAATATCGGTTATAAAATAATTGATAAAAAATATTTTGTAAAAGCCCTGACACACAGGTCATTTCTTAAAATCAGAAAAGACCCGTTCAAACAGAATATGATATCCAATGAAAGACTTGAATTTCTCGGTGATGCAGTTCTTGATTTAATAGTAGCCGAATTTTTATTCAAAAATTTTCCGCTCAATGAAGAAGGCGACCTCACTAAATTCAGGTCAATTCTGGTCAACAAAAGGTTTCTTGCCGAGCGTGCAAAAAACATAAAACTTCAAAATTTTCTTCTTGCATCGAATACAGCACTGAAATCGATTAATGAAGGCTATGACACAATATTAGCAGACGGTTATGAAGCTCTGATTGGTGCTATTTTTTTGGATTCGGGATATGAATCTGCAAAGAAATTTATTAACAAAGAAATATTCGTAAAACTCGATAT
Source organism: Ignavibacteria bacterium (assembly GCA_016929695.1). Taxonomy (GTDB): domain Bacteria; phylum Bacteroidota; class Ignavibacteria; order Tepidaquicellales; family Tepidaquicellaceae; genus Tepidaquicella. The sequence goes on along the minus strand of JAFGII010000001.1, from coordinate 23,502 downwards.
AAAATGGCTTAATCAGTTCGACGAAAATCATAAAAGTAAATTTCTTGAATATTCTCAGGCGCATACAGATTATATACCTGAATACAAGGTAATACAAGAAGAAGGTCCGGAACATCATAAATTATTCACTGTAGAAGTACATCTTGCCGAAAACTGCCTCGGTATAGGAAAAGGTAAATCAAAAAAACAGGCAGAACAGGAAGCAGCCAAAAATGCTCTTCAAAATCTTGATGTTATAGAAAAACTTAATCTTCTGAAGAAAAAGAAGTGAAAAGTAAATAAATATATATTTTTTAATTAATATATTTAATCATTGACAAAATAACTGAGTAGATTTATATTTGTATTAAATTAAAGTAAACATAAATTAAATATTAATTTTATAGAAGTAAAGTATACCATTTATTAAAGTTGTAAGAGAAATATAATTAACTTTAATGAATGGTTTTTTTTATATTATTTATATAAAATATATACTATGAGAGTAATAAAAATAAGATTCCTGATATTGATAATGATTTTATCATTAACAAAACTCTCTTCTGCCCAGGAATATTTTGACATATTTTCGGACATTAATATTGTTAACAATACAAATGCATTTGTAGAAATTTCTTATGAACCGGAATATATTAATAATATCATAGCAAAATATTCTGTCGTTGAACTATCAAAAACCGGATATCCTCAGGTTACAGTAAGAGCTATACCCGTTTATTTACCTTCTTCCTTGAACAACAGGGTCGAAATTCTCGACATCAGATATACAGAAATAAGAAATATTGAAATACAGCCGATACCCGGTTTGACCAGACCTAAGGACAATATACCCGACTACAAATTTGAAAAGAACGAAAAAATATATAACACAAATTCATTTTATCCCGTAGAATTTGCTTCTTTCGAATACAGAGGGATTTTCAGAAACAAGAATCTGGGTTATATAAAAATATATCCCGTTACATATAATCCTGTAACGAAAGTTGCAAGAAAAATTACTAAAATAACAGTAAGATTAACATTTGGAAGTCCTCCTGTTTTCAGTTCCAGAAAAAATACCAAAGAAGAATTATCCATTTTCCATGGTTCTGCAATAAATTATCAGAATGCGTTAAACTGGTCAACAGATGACTTCATTGATTATCCTAAATCCACACTTCAAAGCAGTGTGCTTGCTACCGGAGATTTCTATCAGTTTGATATCAAAGAGACAGGTATTTATAAAATTGACCGTACATTGCTTCAAAACGCCGGAATTAACGTTGATAATATTGAGCCTTCTACAATAAAAATATTTAATAACGGAGGCAGGGAACTGCCATACAACAATTCTATCCCGCCGCCTGAAGATTTAATCGAAAACAGGATTTTTGTTCAGACAAATCAGGTCGGAAAATTCGATTATCTTTTATTTTACGGTTTATCTATCAAGGAATGGGATTATGATTCTGTTACCAAGAAATTCAAAAATTACTACAACCATTATACAAATTCAAATATATACTGGCTTAATTTCAATATAAGCAGCGGAAAAAGAATGCAGGTGATAAATTCCCCCAATGTTGCAGGTATTCAACCTTTATACTATTTTTATGATAAGTTTTTCGAAAAACCCGAAATATTAAATCTGGGTTCTACTGGCACTTTATGGCTGAGTCAGAACATAAGTTATAACGAAGGATTCACTTTCACCAAACAATTACCGGGATATATACAAGGTTCCGATATTAGATTACTGTTGAGATTCGGCAATTCATCAAGCGTATCCGCATATTCCCAGTTGAAAGATGACAATTCTTCATTTTTAAAGTTTTATTCCGTATATCCTGTGTCAGGTGATTTTTCTCATTTCAGATCCTATTTAGTGGAAGAATATTATGCACTTAATTCTGGATTTTCTTCAATAAATTTAAAATTATCACTCCCGGCACAGTATAATCAGCCGAATGTAAAAGGTAATTATGACTTTTATGAAATCCATTACAGGAGAAGTTTTAACAGCGTACAGAACAACTATCTGATGTTCACATCACCGGATACAAATACAACAGTTGAATATGTAGTATCTCCCTATACCGCATCGGGGATAAAAGTTTTTAATGTTACGGACAATTACAACGTAAGTATAATCAATCCAATATCTTTTTCCGGAGGAGTTCTGAGGTTTCAGGACAATATTGAATATAATAATCCACAAAGATATATTTCAGTTTCCGGAGAAAACTATAAAACACCAAATTTAACTCCCGGAAAAATACCAAATCAGAATTTAAGAGGAATAACTCAGGGTGCAAGTTATATAATAATTACCCCTACCGAATTTATATCAGCCGCAAACAGATTGAAGGCGTATCGTGAAACTCCCGGTATAAACAAACTGAATACGCTGGTCGTGGATGTAAATCAGATTTACAATGAATTTTCCTGTGGTGTACTTGACCCGGTCGCAATCAGAAATTTTATTAAGCATGCATATATTAACTGGCAGGAACCCCCTGTTTACATTCTGTTCTTCGGTGACGGAAGTTATGATTTCAAAAACATATACAATTTCTCCGTGAAGAATTATTTGCCGACTGTACAAAGGTCAACTGAGGATATTAATGAAATCTACAGTTATCCGAGCGATGATTTCCTTGCTGATATTAATGAAAACAATAATGAACCTGAACCCGCAGTTCCCGATTTTGCTACAGGCAGACTTTGCATAAACAGTATAAATGAAGCCAATATTGCCGTTGATAAAATAATTGATTACGAAAATTCTATAACAAACGCTTCATGGAAGAAAAAACTTATGTATGTAGCCGATGACGGATGGACAACATCTTCTCCTAACGGTGAAGAAGGGAGCATGCATACAGACCAGTGTGAAGTAATCGCAGAAATATTTACTCCAAAAGATTTCGAAAAGGAAAAAATATACATAGTTACATACCCGACCGTTATTACTCCCCAGGGCAGGAGAAAACCGGGTGCAAATGTTGATATTATAAAGGGCTGGAATGACGGCAGATTAGTTATCAACTACGTAGGACACGGAAGTACTGATTTATGGGCACATGAGCACGTATTTGTACGGGATGAGAGTATTCCGCAATTAACGAACAAAAATAAATATCCACTGCTTACCATAGCAAGTTGTGACCTTTCAAGATGGGATGACCCTTTCCTAATAAGTGCAGGTGAAGAACTTGTATCAATTAAAGATAAGGGCGCTATATCGGTAGTTTCATCCGTCAGACCCGTTTACAGCGCTCCAAATGCAATCTTTAATAATAAACTCTGGGAGATTTTTATGTTTAGGAAAGACACATTAAATCTGCCCATTCGTTTCGGCAACGCAATGTACTTAACAAAAAACCTGATTCCTAATTTTTCCCATAATGACGCTAAATTCTGTTTAATCGGTGAACCGGCATTGCGCATAAGCATACCCCAATTTTTTACACGGATTGATTCGATAAATAATACTCCATATACTGATACTGCTTATATAAAAGCATTACAAAAAATAAAAATATCAGGAAGCATACTAAGACCAGACTCCACATTCTGGAGTGATTTCAACGGTGAGATGGACCTTAAAGTATTCGATGTAGATAAGAAAATTGATATTATTGATTTTTCCGTACATTTCATATTCACCCTTGACGGAGGTAAGATATTCAGCGGGAAAACCAATATAAGCAACGGAAAATGGCACATTGAATTTATTGTACCGAAGGATATATCATACGGAAGCGGCAGCGGAAAAATTCTTGCATATTTCAAAGACCAGATTAATCAGGGTTCGGGATATAATAAAAGATTTGTAATCAACGGTATAGACAGCAATGCCGCCATTGATACCACGGGTCCGGAAATAACATTATTTATGGATACCCGCAACTTCCGTTCCGGCGATTTAGTTAATCAGGACACAAAGATAATTGCAGATTTCTATGATGAAAGCGGAATCAACTTGACAGGCACTACAGGTCATAAAATTGACGGGATAATCAATGATGAAGAAAATAATAAATTAGACCTTACTCAATATTACAATACGACTTCAGGATATCAATACGGAACGCTTGAATATCCCTTACAAAACCTTATAGACGGCAAATATACTCTAAAAGTTAAAGCGTGGGACACATACAACAACCCCAGCGAAACTGAAATTATATTTCAAGTGAAAAACAATACTGCTTTATTCGTTAATAATGTCACTAATTATCCTAATCCTTTCAAAGAAAATACAAGTTTCATTTTTCAGCATAATTTTGATTCTCCTCTATCCGCAGAGATCAAAATTTACACAGTCGGCGGAAAATTAATAAAAGAAATTTCCCGAAACAATTTACTCGATAAGAATGTTATAATAGAATGGGATGGCAGAGATGCGGACGGCGATGCAATTGCAAACGGAGTGTATTTATATAAAATAATAATCAAGACCGCTGACGGCGGGTTCACAAACAGTTCCATACAAAAAATAGTAAAATTAAAATAATTAAATAAATTATCAGGAGGAAATCCCTAAATGAGTAATTCAAGATGTTCTAATGGCTTTAAACTTTTTACGGTGCTAATATTGAGTTTTTTAATATTTACTTCAGCAGAAGTATTTGCTCAGAAGACGATATCAACAGGCGTACCATTTTTATTAATCGGACCGAATTCAAGATTCAGCGCTATGGGTGAAACAGGAACTGCAATAGCAGATGACGCAACTGCAATGCACTGGAATCCTGCTGGACTGGCTTTTCAGACAGAACATACCGAGATTAACTTTACACATTCACCGTGGCTTGCCGGTTTAAATATTTCAGACCTGTTTTATGATTACCTCGCTGCAAAAAGGCACATTGAATCTATTAACGGTACACTCGGTCTCAGTTTAACCTATCTCAACATAGGTACAATTATACATACTGATGAATTCGGGAACAGACTCGGAGAATATAAGGCATACGAATTTGCTCTCGCAGTGGGTTATGCGACAAAAGTAACAACCGACCTGGGACTTGGAGTCAATGCAAGATTCATTTTCAGCAATCTTTCCTCAGTTTCAGTCGGTAATGAAAAAGGAAGCGGCACTGCTTTTTCAACGAGTTTTGATTTAGCTGCCTTATACAGATTTTCAAAAGGACCGGGCATTATTAAAGACAAATTATCTCTTGGTCTAAATTTGTCAAATTTAGGTCCTAAAATTTCCTACGTCGACGCTGACCAGGCAGATCCAATTCCAACCAATCTGAGACTCGGAATCGCATATAAAATATTCAAGAACGAAGGGAATGAACTTACGTTTGCGGCTGATTTTTCAAAATTATTGGTAAACAGACCAGATGCATTTTATGAAGCATTATTTACATCCTGGAAAGGTGGACCATCGGAAATAGGCAAATCTATTCAGTCTTCAGTAGGTGCCGAATACTGGTACGGAAATCCGAAATTAATAGCTCTCAGAGCAGGTTATTTCTATGAAGACCCCGATTACGGAAACAGGAAATACATCACACTTGGAGCAGGTATCAGATATAGTTTATACGGATTTGACTTCAGTTATATCAGCACAATTGAAGACACCCATCCGCTGGCAAATACACTGAGATTTGGATTTGTAATTAACTTTTAATTAAATATTTAAAATACAATTTTTATGAGCCACGGTAAATTTTATCGGGGCTCTTTTTTGTATAATTAATAACCGAACAGAAAACATTTCTATGAAGAATATTAAATATTTTATTTTTTCGTTACTTCTGATATCACAAATTGCCGCTTCTCAATGGAATGAAAGGAAACAACTGCAGTTATCACATCCGCTCAATATTTCACAATTTGAACGAAAATATAAATATAAACCTTACGCAACATCGGCAGACACAATTACCGTTGTTGCCATTATGGTTCAGTTTCAAGAAGATAATGACCCTTTATCCACAGGCAACGGAAAATTTGATTTATCGAATAAATATTACAATCCTAATACTCAAAGGGATACTGTAATTGATTCACCTCCTCATGACAGTGCATATTTTGCAGACCATCTTCTCTTTCTGAAAAATTATTATCGTAAGTCTTCTAAAGGTAAACTAGTCATTAATTACGAAATCCATGGAAATACGATTACCCTGTCAAAAAAGATGCAAATGTATTCTCCGCAGAAAAACGAGACATTTATTAAATTAGGTGAATTCTTCAAGGAAAGCTGGGCTGCCGCCGACAGCGTAATTAATTTCTCGGGTTATGACCAGCAAAATACCGCTTTTGTAATATTTCATGCAGGTACAGGCAGAGATGTGGATTTATCTTCAATCTACGGTTACGACCCAACTCCATACGACATTCCCTCTGTTTATTTAGGACTTAAGAATCTGAAAGAATTTTACGGAAATTCATATAACGGTTATCAGACTGCAGAAGGGATATTCATTCAAAATTCCTTAATTATTCCTTCAACCGAACTTAGGGAACTTGATTTAATATCCGGGAAATATCTGATAGAATTAGGAATAAACGGAATTTTAGTTGGAAGTTTTGGAAGTTATCTCGGTTTACCTGACCTTTTCAATACATTTAACGGTAAAACCGCAATCGGAAGATTCGGATTGATGGACGGACAATCTATATTCAGTTTTAATGGGATTTTTCCTCCTGAACCTTCAGCATGGGAGAAATACTATCTCGGATGGATTAATCCTGTTGTACTATCGTCCGGTAATGCAGAGTTCAATATAAATGCTTCTTCCGTTCCTTATGCACAGGAATCAACTATGTATAAAGTACTGATAAATACATCCGAATATTTCTTGCTTGAAAACAGGAATAGAAATCCGTTTAATTTAGGTCAGCGGATTTATACGAGGAACAGGGCTCATAGAGATTCCACTTTATATACAAAAGACCAGGAAGGTTTCATTAGTTATGACATTACAAAAATTGACGGGAATGTTACTGATGTCTCATATTTAGACTGGAGTCTGCCGGGTTCAATAGATGATACTTCTAATTTCAGAGGCGGAATTCTTATCTGGCACATTGATGAGAACGTTATTAATGCAAAATTTCAGTCGAATACAATCAATAATGAAATAGAGCATAAAGGAGTTGATTTAGAGGAGGCAAAGGGCTCTCAGAATATAGGTGTTACTTATAATACAATCTTCGGAGAAGTTACAGGCGACGGTTTTTTTGTAGATTTCTGGTACAACGGTAACCACTATGTTCCCGCAAACATATACAAAAATGAATTCTCTCCATATTCCATACCAAATTCTTACAGTTATTCCCTTTCTAATAATAATATTTACATTACACATTTTGATACAATCGGTACCTCAATGACTTTCAGAGTGAAAATTGGTTCGGATATTATTAAACCTATAGAAGGCTTTCCTAAATACACAGGTATGCCTTCTGCAGGAACATCGAATCCTATCGCATTTGACGTAAACGGGGATAACATCGAGGAACTATTCGTCAATACATCTAACGGGATTTACGGATTTAAAAATAACGGAATGCCAATCTCATCCGATTCGACGGGAAATATATTACCTTTATATGGTATCACTACTCCTGCATTATGTTATTCCCCTGCTCTGAATTCACTCAGATTAATTGCCGTATCAAAAACCGCACCAAATTCGTCGAGCCTCGGATTATTTAAATTTGACAATAATTTTAACATTACAGATTCCCTTATCGAAACAATAACAGGAAATTATTTCACTTCATCTCCTCTCGTTTTCGATTCCAATAAGATAGTAATTGGTACAGACGGGATGATATATTATAAAAATCTTGTTACACTCCAAACGGGATTTACAGATACGAACAGCGGTCAGGTATATCAGTTATCAAAAACATCACCAACATCATTTGTTTATTCAGTTGATTCACAGTATATATCCACGGGAAATATTACAGGAATAAACGCTGTTGACAACATAAAGACTTCCCCAAATTCGGTAATCTTGAATAACAAACAGATATTATCCCGTTACGGGATTGAGGGCATAAAAATTCCCTTTACCTTAGCCGACATTAACAAAGATGAAAAACAAGAAATACTGATTGCAGATAAAGGGAAACTATATGCATTTAACGGAAACGAAGTACTTATGGATTATTTTCCTTCTACTAAAATAAAAGGCAATATATCCTCAGGTATAGTCTCCGCGGACATTGACAACGACGGACTAATTGACATACTAACAATTACATCAGAAGGCGATATGTATGCGGTAAATACGGAGGGTAGGATTTTAAACGGTTTCCCGATAAAAACAGGGATATCAGGTGGCAGCACACCGGCGTTATTTAATTCATCTGACACACTTTGCATAGCAGTTTACGGCTCAGACGGATATTTATATGCATACAGAACCGGATATCATTATTTCGAAAACAACATACTCTGGAAAAACGTTAACGGAGACAAATATTTCTCAAATAATAATTTCAAGTCTTTATTTTCTCCTGTTGTTTATTCCGATAAACTTCCTTCAGACAGAGTTTACAACTGGCCTAATCCCGTTTATGACACAAAAACATATATACGATATTATTTAAACGGAAATGCCGGCACTGTAAAAATAAAAATACTCGATTTATCGGGAGAACTCATAACAAAACTTGCAGGTTCCAACTATTCCAACTCCGACAATGAAGTAATATGGGATGTATCAAACGTACAAAGCGGAATATATTACGGAGTAATTGAAGCAGAAATAGACGGCACAACAGAAACAAAGATAATAAAAATTGCAGTTGTAAAGTAAAATCATATCTGATAAACATAACCGATGCTTACATTCAGCATAATTGCAGCAGGTACATATCTTGTCCTTTACGTTACATTATATGCAGGATTCAAGGTATCGGAAAAATTAAAACACAACAACGACTATCTTCCAACTGTATCCGTAATTGTTGCAGCAAGAAACGAAGAAGAAAATATCGCTGGATGCTTAGAATCCCTTAAAAATTTATCCTATCCGACAGAACTTTTAGAAGTAATAATAGTAAACGACAGCTCCTCAGATAAAACAAAGGAATTTGTTTTAGAAAATATCAGGGAGCACAAAAATTTCACATTAACGGACTCCTCGGAAAACATCAGTAAAATTTTTCCCGGCAAAGCAAATGCAGTTGACTGCGGAATCAAAATATCTCGGGGTGAGATAATTATGACGACCGATGCCGACTGCAGGATTCCCGAAAACTGGATTCAGGAGACGGTAAAATATTATGACGAAAAAATAGGGATGGTTTGCGGGTTCACCAGAATTAGTGAAGATAACGGATTTTCAGCAAAGGTTCAGGCTTTTGACTGGTTGTATCTGTTGTCCATAGCAATCGGCAGTTCGGGATTTAACAGAACACTCTCCTGCATCGGTAATAATCTTTCTTTCAGGAAGAAAGTATATGATGAAATAGGAGGTTATGGTAAAATAAAATACTCAGTAACAGAAGACCTTGCGCTTATGATAGCAATTAGAAACTCAGGTTATAAAATCAGATATCCCGTTAATCCCCTTTCGGTTGTGGTAACCGATAAATGTAAAACTTTTTTTGAATTATATTCCCAGAAGAAAAGATGGTTCAGGGGAGGAACGGACATCGGATTTTTCGGATATTTTGTCGGTGTCTTAATGTATACTGTCAATGCTATTATGATGACAGGATTTGTTTATCTGCCTTTGAATTTATATATCGGTTTTTTTCTTTCAAAATTTATATGTGATATTTTAATTATTTTACCCGCTTATAAAAAATTACATTACCGCGGATTGTATAAATATTTTTTTATTTTCGAAATATATTTTATGATTTACGGCATACTCCTGCCGTTTACATTTCTTACCGGTTACAAAGTCAAATGGAAAAACAGGAAAGTGTAACTGGAAAATACATTAACAATTATTTAAAACCGAAAAGGCATAAATAAGCCGTGGGATGTATTAGACGATAGAATAATTCTTAAAATTTAATGATGGGAATTCTGAAGCGTGTCCTGACAGCAAATGAAGAATAATTTTTTGCATGTGTATATGTTCCGTATATGTCAAAAACATAAAGTGTAAAACCCAATCCGCCTGAAAATCCTATCAAGGATTCTTTTCTTAAGAAATCCTGGAGAGCGGTTTCCGGATTTATTTCTCTCTGAGCCATTAAATATTTTACTTCAAGAGTCAAAAACGGTATAGTAAAACTTGACTTGAGATATTTATTAAGATTTATATCAAATCCGAGCCCTACTGAATGAATTGTTGTTTTTAATCCGTTAAGAAGATTAATTGTTTTAAAATCATCACTGCCTTCATTGCCCTGATACTGATAAGAAAGTCCTATCACAAAAGGATATATTTTCAAACTCGAATATTCGACACGTGCTCCCAGACATAGGGAAGTAGAGGAATTATCGGAAAAATTAAGGAAAGGAATGTCAATTCCAAGTCCTGCAGAAAAAAAAAGCCCTGAAGGTTCAAGTTTATCTGACTTCAGTTTTCTTAAAGAATCTATTTTAACCGTGCCTTCGTCCTGCGAGCATAATATAACCGGAAAGAATAATAGGAACAGAAATATAATAATTAATCTGAGTAATTTCATTTATTTAAAATGTCTTTTAAAATTTTCGATTTTTTTTCACTTATTGATTTTTTATTTACGGCAATTTTTAATGCTTCCAGCCCCAATAACTTATACAATTCGGAATATTGTTTGTCCAGTCCCGATAAACATTTTTTGTGCTTCATAATTGTTGTAATATCTCCCCTTTCAACCGGACCGGTGAGTGATTTCATAAACCCCTTATTTATAATATTTTTCAGAGAAGTTTCGATAAGGGGTGAAAAAACATCCAGAAATTTTTTTTCTGAAAATCCTATTTCCCTTCCAATTTCAGAAATTGATTTTAAATAACTGAGCAGATAATTCGATAAATATACACAAATCAGGTGATACATTTCTTTCCCTGAGGGTGTAATTCTGATTAGTCTTGTATCAGTCTCATTGCATATATTTTCTGCAAAATCAAGAAATCCCTTTCCACCTTCTGCTGCAACATATATATTTTTAAAATAATTACCCGAATCCGGGCTGATTTCATTAAATGTCTGAACAGGATGGAAAGAGCCCGTATTTTTAATTGGAACATTCAGTGATTTGAAAATCAGCGATGATTCCGAACCGCTGGTATGAAATAATATTTTTCTTCTTAAATCAACTTTAAATTTATTAAGTGAAAGAATAATTCCGGGGATATCGTCGTCTTTTACGCATATTATAACGACACCGCTGTTTCTTAATATATCTTCGGACAACTCCCGTGAAAATATTTCACCTCTTAATATTTTTTTCAGAATTTTAATCCTTGAAGTGGACTTTTCTACAATATACCTGAGATTGAATTTATTCTCTTTTAATCTCAATCCCAGAGATATACCTACCCTGCCTGCTCCAATGACAGTAATCACGTTTTTTCTAAATTTAGTTTCCATTTTCCCTTTCAAGTATTATTGTCACAGGTCCGTCATTTAATAATTTAATTTTCATCATTGCAGCAAACACACCGCTTTTTATTCTTTCCGGAATATAATAATCCTTTGTCATTGTAATAAAATCATCAAAGATTTTTGATGCTTTTTCCGGTACTTCAGCATAGAAAAAACTTGGTCTGTTGCCGCTCTTGTTTTTGTCGGTACATAACGTAAATTGCGAAATTAGCATTATTTCGCCCTTGACGTCCCTGACCGATAAATTCATTTTGTCTTCTTCATCAGGAAATATTCTTAAATCCACAATTTTTTTTGAAAGATACTCCGATTCTTTATTGGTATCGCCTTTCTGAATACCGAGAAATACAAGAAGTCCTCTTTTTATGGAAGAATACGGTTTATTTTCAATCTTAACCGATGCTTCATTCACTCTCTGAACTACTGCCAACATTTTGTAATTTCCATAATTCTGAAAATACCGTTATAATCTTTATGAAATATAAAATCGGTTATATTGTAATTCAAAGCCATTTTTTCAAGTGTCTCCTTCTGACAATAACCGATTTCAAGAAAACATTTTAAAGTCTGATTAGATGTTTCTATAAGTTTAAATATCCTTTTAAAAAAACTGAGACCGTCACTTGAGTCTGTAAGGGATATCCCGGGTTCGTAATATCTGAGTTCAGGTTCAAGTTTTTCATATTCCTGTTTTGATATATAAGGTGGATTGCTAACGATTATATCAAATCCTGATAAATTAAAACAGTCAGAAAATATATCATTTAATTCATAAAAAACTGCCCCGGTATCAGTGTTATTAATTATTGCATTATTTTGCGCCGTTTTTAAAGCATCTTCAGAAATATCAACGGCAGTAATATGATGTTTAACTTTGTTTTTTGTCAGTTCTCCGGATAACGCAACAGTTATGCATCCTGAACCCGTGCCGATATCGAGAATTCTGACAACTTTTAATTTCTCATTTAAAATATACTTAATAGTTCGTTCGGTAAGAAGTTCCGTTTCAGGACGCGGTATAAGTACTTTATTATTTACAATAAATTTATAGCTGCAAAATTCCGTTTCGCCGAGAATATACTGAAGCGGTTCGCGTTTCATTCTGCGTTTTAAAAAGACTTTATATCTATTTCTTTCATCTTCATTAAGCGGTTTATCAAAATTTAAATATAATTCCATTCTGCTGCAACCAAGAATGTTTGCCATCAGCAGTTCCGCATTCAGTCTTGCATCTTCAATTCCTTTTTCACTCAGAATTTTTGCCGAATATTTCAGTATATCAAGTAAGTTCGTTAACTTCGTTTCTGACATTAATTTACTTGCGTTGAATTAAACACTACATTTCCCTCGATGATTGTTTTCAATACCCGCACTGTTAAAAGCTTTTCCGGAGGAGAATTAAATATATCTTCGGAAAGAACAACCATATCGGCAAATTTATTTTTTTCAATTGTTCCTCTTGTTTCCTCTTCAAAATTTGAATATGCAGCCCAGTAAGTATATGATTTAACCGCATCATCAATCGTTAATTTTTCATCAGGATTAATAATATTCATATCGCTGCCATAAGGACTCATTCTTGTTACAAGATAATATATCTGTACGAAAGGTATAATTGTTCTGTTGGGAAACGGAAAATCAGAGCCGACAATCAGCATTCCGGAATTCTGTAACAACGAATTCCACAAACCCAGATTTTTCGCATTAACATCATCAATCAGCCGGTTTAATATGGAAAAATCATCAATCTGAATCTCCGGTCTGACAGAAGGAATTGTTTTAAGTTCTTTGAACCTCAGTATATCCTGAGGCTGAATAAACTGTATATGCTCAATAATAGTTCTGTGGTCTTTAGGATTTTTTAATTTGATATTTCTTTCAAGAACATTAAGAGTAATATTTACTGCTTTATCACCCACGGCTTTTACATTCACCTGAAATTCATTATCAAATGCTTTGCTGATAAAATCCTCAACTTCATTTTCACTGTTGAAAGCAAAACTCTTAATATTGGCATTTTTATATTTTCCGCTCATTTCTGCCAATGCGAATTCAAATGACCCGTCAACATCTATTGAAACACTTCTCACAGATAATCTGTCCTTATAATTTTTTTCAATACCTTTAGTTATATATTCGTTGAATAAGTCCTGGTCTTCATAACTGATTACTGCATTAACTCTCAGAGGGAACCTGTTACTGTCAATCAAGTTTCTTAAAATTCCGATTGACTCTTTGTTTAAAGTTCTGTCCCTTACTGCCGTAATACCTACTTTTATGATTTCTGATGCTGACACTTCGAGATATTTTGCCATATCTTCACGTGATACTGTTCTTTGCTTTTCGTCAATTAATTTAACCGCATCGCCGAATAATAATCCAGCAAGTTCACCGTTTTCGTAATATGCAAAATCCCCGTTTTCCGGAGGTTCGGTATCATTTGTAATTTTAAATGTGCTAAGTATTTTGCTGTTGCATATTGCTATTGTCCCGTTGTTGTTGATTATATATAAATTATAATCCGTTGCGATATTATCAAGATATTTCCTGTCCAGATTTGTGATGCTGTCATCCGTCGCCTCATCTTTCCCGTAATAAAATACTTTTATCCATGTTCCTGCACTAAAACGGTTCTTCATTTCGTTAATTTTGTTTTCCAAAACAGTTCTGCTCTCAAATTTTTCGAGATATATATTTGATAGATTGAGAGCATAATTTACGAGCGAACCTTCGGCATCAATTAAACCGGGGATTACAGTTTTTCCTTCGAGGTCAATTTTTTCCGCTGATTCATATTTATCATTAATTTCCTGATTAGTACCTGTGTCCATTATTTTACCGTCTTTTAACGCAACCGCTTCAATTACGGAATTATTCTTATCCATTGTATGAATTTTCCCGTTGAAATAAACTATATCGGGTGTTTTCGAACAAGAAGAAAAAACTGCCACTAAAGCAAAAACCCCGAGAATCAATAAATATTTCTTCATTTAAATAATTTTTTTTATTTATTTTGACATAACATAACAATTAAAATTATCTTTTTAAATGCATTAACCATTTATCAGTTTTTTTTTACAAAACAAAAATATATTTTAACCGTATATATATTAACTATAAATCAATTATTCAATCAAATGAACGAAAACAATCAAATACCTCCGCAGCCAAAGAAGGAAGTTCCTCCCCAAACTTACTATCATATTGACACTTCAAGAAAAGAAAGCAATGCTTCAGTATGGGCGCTGGTACTGGGTATATTAAGCTGGGTTACCTGCGGAATTTTTACCGCTATTCCGGCATGGATTATCGGGCAGAATGAATTAGCCGCAATTAAACGCGGAGAATCTTCCGCTGAGGGTAAGACGATGGCACAAATCGGAATGTGGCTCGGCATTTCAAATATTATACTGAGTATTCTTGCGATTCTTTTCACATTAATTGTCTTAATACTTGGTTTCGGACTGGGATTAGGAATATTAACTGCGATATTTGAAAACGGTTGTACATATTAATTAATTATCAAATATGAAAATATATTTTGCGAAATTCGATAAAGAACTCGAATACATAACTCCGCAATATCAAAGCGATGATTCAGCCGGAATGGATTTATGTTCAGCGTCCCGTCAAAAGATAATAATTCCTACCGGCGAGACTAGGCTTATTCCCACAAATATAGTGCTTGAAATCCCGAAAGGATATGAAGGACAGATAAGACCGAGAAGCGGACTTGCATTAAAGCATAACATTACAGTCCTGAATTCACCCGGAACGATAGATTCGGATTACAGAGGAGAAATTAAAATATTACTTATAAATCACGGCAAAGATGACTTTGAGGTTAAATTCGGAGACCGCATAGCCCAGTTGATAATAACAAAATACGAGAGAGTTAATTTAGTACCCGCACAACGATTAACCGAAACATCGCGTGGACAGGGAGGATATGGAAGCACGGGAATCTGAGATTAAGACCGGGATTCTAACCATTGTTGCAACACACATCGGAAATCCCGCCGATTTGACGTTAAGGGCAATAAAAGCGCTGGAACAATCGGACTTAGTTGTATGTGAAGAATTTAAGGAAGCAGTTAAACTTCTTAAACTACTGCAACTAAAAAAAGAATTAATTTCAATGAATGAGCACAATGAACAGGAACAGACAGAAAAAATATTTTATGAATTGTTAAATGGGAAGAACATTGCATTAATTTCTGACTGCGGGACTCCCGGGTTTGCAGACCCTGGAAATTTATTAATAAATAAATGCATCGAATTCAATATCAGAATGGATTTCGTTCACGGCTCAAATTCCGTGCTTGCAGCCCTCGTGGCATCAGGATTTGATATCAGCAGATTTTATTTCAAAGGATTCCTTTCTCCGAAATCGGATATCAGAAAAAAAGAACTCAGAAAAATTTTATCATACGACAAGCCGGTAATATTAATGGACACACCCTACCGTCTTGTAACATTACTAAACGACATATCATCATTATTCCCCGAAAGAAAAATCTCACTCGCAATAAACCTCACACAAAAAGACGAAATATTTTTTTACGGTACTTCAGCAGAAGTCCTGGAGAAATGCATAAATCATTTCGGCACCGAAAAAATCAAAGCGGAATTCGTTCTGATAGCGGATAAAAAGGATAAATAAGGAAAATCACTTCAGTAAGCTGATTATTGATATCTAAAATCCGAACTGAATTGATTAGATTTCTTAGTTTAGGTAAATTTGTATGTGAAAGCATCCTATAAATCATCGGGCGTAGATATTTCGAAAGCAGAGAGTTTCGTTGATTCGATTAAACCACTGGTTAAACAAACTTTTAGCCCATCAGTTTTAAGCGGAATCGGAAATTTCGGTGCATTTTTTAGACCTGATTTTAAGAAATATAAATATCCCGTTTTAATATCAAGTGTTGACGGAGTCGGAACGAAAATAAAACTTGCCGCAACCGCAAATAAGTTTAATACCATAGGAGAAGATTTAGTTAATCACTGCGTTAATGACATTGCGGTATGCGGTGCGACTCCCCTCTTCTTCCTGGATTATTATGCGACGGGAAAACTGAACAATAAAAATGCTTATGATATCGTCAAAGGTCTTGCCCGCGGATGCAGAAATAACAACTGCTCTTTAATCGGCGGCGAAACTGCGGAAATGCCGGGATTATATGCAAAAAACGATTTTGATCTTGCAGGAGCGATTGTTGGGATAGCGGATAAACGAAAAATCATAGAAAAAAAGAATGTAAAAAGAAAAGATATCTGCATAGGCATAAAATCCGGAGGTCTGCATACAAACGGTTACTCGCTTGTAAGAAAAATTTTCGATTCGAAAAATAAATTATTCAAGCATTACAATACATTAAATTCAAGACTGATAGACGAACTTCTGAAAGTTCATTTAAGTTATCTTGACCTGATAAAGGGAAGCACGAAGAGATTCAGAATAAATTCAATATCGCACATTACAGGAGGCGGAATAGAGGGCAATACGAAAAGAGTGATTCCGGGAAACAGGAAATTAAAAATCATCTGGAATTCCTGGGATAGGCCTGAAATTTTCAATATCATTCAAAAAACCGGAAATGTCGCCGAAAGCGATATGAGAATAACATTCAATCTCGGAATAGGATTGATTATAATTATTTCTCCTCAAATTCTCGATAAATATTTGTTATTTCTTAAAAGAAGAAAAGAGAATTATTACATCATCGGAGAAATCGGATAATAAATTTCATAAAATTATATAAATAAAATTCAATATGAGTACAAATAAAACCAAGAACGGAGGGGTATTTGTAAATCCTGAGTCAGTGCAGGACACTTTAAAAAAATACATGCTGGTTGACGGATTTGATATTACATTAGATCTGAAAAATTCGAAAGGAGCATACATATACGATTCAAAACATAAGAAAAATCTTCTGGATTTTTTTACATTCGTATCTTCAAATCCAATCGGAATGAATCATCCGAAATTATATAACGAAGAGTTCATAAGAAAAATCGGTGAAGTGGCGGTATCGAAACCTTCATTATCCGACATATACACGACGGAGCAGGCGGAGTTCGTTGATACATTTTTCAAAACCGCAATTCCGTCTTATTTTAAATATATATTTTTCATCGAAGGCGGTACGCTCGCGGTTGAAAACACGCTGAAAGCGGCATTCGACTGGAAAGTCAGAAAGAATTTTCAAAAGGGCTATAAAGATGAAAAAGGAACGAAAATTATTCATTTCAGGGAAGCATTTCACGGCAGGTCGGGCTATTGTCTCTCACTGACAAATACTGATGTTAATAAAATAAAATATTTCCCGAAATTCGACTGGCCAAGAATATCCAATCCAAAAGTAAAATTTCCCATAGAAGGAGAAAATCTTGAATACGTTATTAAAGCGGAAGAGCAGGCTGTAAATGAAATTAAAGATGCGATTAACAAAAATAAGGATGACATTGCAGGATTAATCATTGAAGTAATTCAGGGCGAAGGCGGCGATAACCATTTCAGAAAAGAATTCTTTGTAAAACTCAGAGAGTTATGCGACGAAAATGAAATATTGCTGGTTTTTGATGAAGTACAGACAGGGATAGGTATAACAGGAAAATGGTGGGCACACGAGTATTTTGTAAAACCTGATCTATTAGCATTCGGAAAGAAAACTCAAGTATGCGGTGTTCTTTCGACGAACAGAATTGATGAAATCGAGGAAAATGTATTCAGAACAACAACAAGAATAAATTCCACCTGGGGCGGGAATATTGTTGATATGTTCAGATTCAAACGCATTCTCGAAATTATTAAAGAAGATAACCTTGTCAGTAATGCTGAAACCAGAGGCAAATATTTGCTGAACAGGATTTACGAACTTCAGAATAAATATCCCGGCAAGATTTCAAACGGAAGAGGAATAGGACTTTTCTGTGCCTTCGACTGCGCTACTACCGAACTCCGAAATAAAATAATGACGGAATGCCATAAAAACAGTCTCCTTATTCTCGGATGCGGAGAAAATTCAATAAGATTCAGACCGTCATTGGCGATTACTGAAGACGAGATTAACGAAGGATTTGAAATTCTGGATAAGGTGATTTCTGCTTTGTAATTGTATTTTTACCACTGAGGATACTAAGTTTCACTAAAAAAATAATGATAATTTTAACTTTTATAAATGTCTTATTTTTATTTATTTTTAGTGCCTTTAGTTGTAAAATTTCATACGTTGAAGCGATAGAAGACGATATCTGCGTCCTGAATTTCATAGTCCCTGCCTTCAATGTACAGGAGACCTTTTTCCCTTACTGAGTGTTCAGAACCCAGAGCGATTAAATCCTTGTACTTGATTATTTCCGCTCTGATGAATCCCCTTTCAAAATCTGTATGAATTTTCCCCGCTGCTTCAATCGCTTTTATTCCTTTCTGAATAGTTCTCGAATGCAGTTCCTTATCGGATGCAGTAAAAAATGTAATAAGACCCAGCAATGAATAAGATTCGAAAATCAACCTGTCAAGACCTGACTGATTTAATTCGAGTGACTCTAAAAATTCCTTTTTCTCATCATTGCTCTGCAGATTCGCAATTTCAGATTCAATCTCAACTGCTAGAGCCAGGAATTTTGCATTCTCTTTCTCCGAAACATGCCTTACAATTTCAGAATACTTATTCCCCGAAATTTCCGTATCCGATACATTTGCTACATATAAGACAGGTTTGTTCGTTAGTATATTCAAATCAGATAAGTGAATTATATCTTCGTGATGCAGTTCATCAAAAAAATATTTTGCAAGTTTGCCCGAAACTAAATGATTCTTCAGTTCGTCAAGAAGTTCAAGTTCCTTTTTTGATTTTTTATCACCTATTTTAATAAGTTTAGATACTTTTTCGTATCTTTTTTTGATTATCTCGAGGTCTTTGAATATCAGTTCAGTTTCAACTGTTTCTATGTCCCTTGCCGGGTCAATGTTTCCGTTTATATGAATAATATTATCATTATCAAAGCACCTTACGATATGAATAATTGCATCAACTTCGCGAATGTGCGAAAGGAACTGGTTACCGAGCCCTTCCCCTTTGGAAGCACCTTTTACAAGTCCGGCAATATCAACAAAATCAATTGTACTGGGAACAACTTTTTTCGATTTATATATTTTATTCAGTTCGTCAAGTCTTAAATCAGGAACTACTACAGTACCCAGATTTGGTTCAATGGTGCAGAATGGATAATTTAATGCCTGTGCATTTTGGGAAGAAGTAAGGGCATTAAATAAAGTTGATTTACCAACATTCGGCAAACCGACTATCCCGCATTGAAGACCCATAATTTTATAAAATTAAAGTAAAAAAAAGCGTGTAGAAGAATCCATAAGAAACCGGAATAAGAATATTGTCATCCATTTTAAAAGGAATGGCTTCAATAATTGTAGTAATCAGCAGTGCTATTATTCCGGCATAAACCTCTTCAGGAAAATCTGATACTCTGGGGAAGACGAATAACACAAGCGGCAATCCCGAGAGGAAAAATGTCAGTGAACCTTCAAGAGTTTTTCTGAATATTTTTATCCTTCCGAATGATTTTCCCACGAGAGCCGACAAAGAATCACACACAATCATAACCGTTAAAGCACCGAGTGCAATTGACTTTTCGAAGAAAAATACTGTAATAAAAACCCCAATTGCCATATATGTACCGCCCGTAAAGACTTTTTTATTGAAATTTTTTTCCTCTTTTCTTAATACCGAACCAAGATATTTGTTGTAAAATTTAGCAAATTTCTTACTGGATTTTTTCAGATAATCAATTTCAATCATCGTCAGCATACCAAGTAATGAAAGAATAATTCCTGCGGGTTTACTTATAAAATAATATCCAACAGGAATCCAAATACTCGACAGATGAATTAATTTCCTTTTTAATTCGCTTTTTAAATCAATTTTATTACTATTTTCCAAAATTATTAATTAGTCTGCGTATTAATGTTATCAACTGGAATTTCTTTTTCAGTTACTTCTTCATATTCTTTTTCCTGCCCGTTTTTTTCAGGTGGCGGTAATTTCTCGCCTTTCATTATTTTTTCGATTTCTTCCGAATCCAGTATTTCTCTTTCCAGCAATGCTTCTGATAATCCGTGAAGTTTATCAATATTGGTTGTCAGTATATTCACAGCTCTGTCCATTCCTGCATTAACGATTTTCTTAATTTCTTCATCAATTAGAATTTGTGTTGTTTCACTGTAATTCTTATGCTGGTGAATTTCTTTCCCAAGAAATACTTCTTCCTCTTTGTTCCCGTATGAAATTGGTCCTAATTTTTCGCTCATACCAAATTCACACACCATTTTTCTTGCAAGATTAGTTGCCCTGTCAATATCATTGCTGGCACCTGTGGTATATTCATTGAAGATAAGTTTTTCTGCCGCTCTGCCGCCCATTGCGTAAGCTATCATTGCCTCGAGATATTCTTTCGAATAAGTATGTTTTTCGTCCATAGGAAGGTATGTGGTAACTCCAAGAGCTCTGCCTCTTGGAATTATAGTAACTTTATGGACGGGGTCTGCTTCGGGAATCATTTTAGCAACAAGTACGTGCCCTGCTTCGTGATATGCCGTAGTTTTCTTTTCTTTATCTGAAATTATCATACTTCTTCTTTCCGTTCCCATCAGTACTTTATCTTTAGCATTTTCGAGGTCGCGCATAGAAACTTCATCGGAATTATTTCTCGCAGCAAGTAAAGCCGCTTCGTTAACCATATTGGCAAGGTCAGCACCTGAAAAGCCCGGAGTCCCTTTGGCAATCACGTCAAGTTTTACATCTTTAGACATAGGAATTTTTCGTGTATGAACTTTCAATATCCCTTCACGTCCTTTGACATCAGGTCTGTCAACTACTACTTGCCTGTCGAATCTTCCCGGTCTCAGCAACGCGGGATCTAATATGTCCGGTCTGTTGGTCGCAGCAATAATAATCACTCCGCTGTTTTGTTCAAATCCGTCCATTTCAATAAGCAACTGATTCAAAGTTTGTTCTCTTTCATCGTGACCGCCACCCAATCCTGCCCCTCTGTGCCTGCCGACAGCGTCAATTTCATCAATAAAAATAATGCAGGGTGCATTTTTTTTACCCTGTTCGAATAAGTCCCGAACCCTTGATGCACCAACCCCAACAAACATTTCCACAAAGTCTGCACCGCTGATAGAAAAAAACGGAACTCCCGCTTCACCGGCAACAGCTCTGGCAAGCAATGTTTTACCTGTTCCCGGAGGTCCTAACAAAAGTACACCTCTCGGAATTTTTCCGCCAAGCCTTTGAAATTTTGCGGGACTCTTTAAAAACTCAATTATTTCGGATAATTCCATCTTTGCTTCATCTGCACCCGCCACATCCTGAAAAGTTACTTTCACGGATGATTCAGTCATCAGTTTTGCACGGGATTTTCCGAATGAAAATATACCTTTGGTTCCTCCTCCGGCAGATGCATTCATTCTGCGCATTAAGAAAACCCAGAAAACAATTATTAATACCCACGGAAGTACATTCAGCAGTATTCCCATCCATCCGCTGTCATCCTGCTTAAACTCAAGAGGTTCTATACCTCTTGACCTAACGTTATTGATAACTTCATCACCTGGTGGTAATAATACAATTATTTTTTCTATTTCCGGACCGTTTTCAATCAATTGTTCCTTTTTCTTTAAAGTTCCTGTAAATTCAAATCCTTTATCTGTTAATATTTTTATTTCACCTGACTTAATTTTATTACTGTCAAGTAGTTTTTGAAACTGGTCGTAAGTTATATTTGATGATTTAGGATCTGCTCCTTTTGTATATATTACCAGAACGTATAAAGCAATAAGAATCAGAGTCCAGCCTAATACAATTTTTACTACTCTGTTCCAGTTAAAATCATCGTCTTTCTTAGGTCCCGAATTCTTGTTGTCTTTCTGAGTGTTTGCCATTTTTTATACTTTCCTTTATACTTTTTTTAACACAAAAATTCCTTTTAAATTCCTGTATTTTTGCGCATAATCAAGTCCGTATCCTACAACAAATTCATTAGGAATTTTAAATCCGATATAATCAATATCAAAATAAAGATTGGAGACTCCCTCTTTAAATAAAAGCGAGGCTATTTTCAGTGATTTCGGATTCTGTTTCTGAATATCTTCCTTAATATATTTTATCGACAAACCGGAATCTATTATATCCTCAACCACGATAACATCCCTGCCTGTTATATCACAGTTCAAATCCTTCAACGACTTAACTTCGCCTGAAGAAATCTTCCTGTCTCCGTAACTCGACAATTTATAGAAATCAATTTCACAGTCAATTTTTATCTCCCTTATTAAATCAGCCATAAACACGAATGCTCCGTTCAACACACCGATAAATACGGGAACTTTGTTTTTGTATTCCTTATTTATTTCCTTTGCTATATCCTTTATTCTCTTTTTGACTTCCGAATTTGTTATAAACGGAACATAATTAATGTTTTTCATATTTTATGTAAATATATGAAAATCTATCAACAATTTTAATAAAATAAAAAACCCACAAGAGTAATTCCTCCGGTGGGTCTGAAAATTGTAAAAGTCAGTTTAAGTATTTTCTTCATCTATCATCCGTTTGTTTTTTCTGACTGCCCGTTCTTTGTTCATCTTTTTGTCTACCGACGGTTTCACATAAAACATCCTTCTCCTGAACTCTTTCAGTACTCCAGATTTTTCATATTTCTTTTTAAACCTTTTAAGTGCTTTATCCAAGGATTCATTATCCTGTAAAACTACTTTTATCAAATGTCTTACCTCTTTCTGTAATTTTAAAAAACAAGTATATAATTTATCAAATTTTTATCTTTTTTTCAATGATTTTATTATTACTAATCTATATACGCATTGACTCACAAATAATGTAACCATGTGAGAGGGCGAAATTATATCGTTGACTCATAATTAATGTAACCGTATTAATATAAG
>JAFGII010000124.1 GCA_016929695.1 Ignavibacteria bacterium | reverse complement strand
CTGGAGCATAGTAACCAGCGAGATTTCCGTCTTGTCCGGGTTATGTATTAATATTCATTTTAATAACGCCATATTGTTGAATCCAAAACATTCCATTTACAGTTCTTCTCATCGAATTCTTGAAAGTTTTTAAAAACTTTTTTCAAATTACTCATTCAGCAAACTTAAAATATGTCTTCTTAATATTATGAAATTGTTTTCCTTGTAATACTTACGTTGATTCGGCTCAAGCAGTGAGCCCAGTTTAACAGTATAATCCGTTTTATTGAATGCACCGATATATTTCAGCATTTGTGCAAGGTTTTCTTTATTTGTTTTCAGAGTGATACCGCGCTTAAAAAGAAATTCAATATCATATATATCCCTGATTTCTTTTCTATTAAGGAATGCTTCAATTTTTGCTTCCATCATACTTTCGAGAGAAACCGTTTTAAGTTTTACCTGAATGCTGCTGTACTTACTGAAAGAAATTGATTCCTGAGAATTAATTTTTTTTGATTCTTTTCTAATCTCTATTTTGAGTGAACGTGGATATACAGGATTTCTGAATTCAAAAAGTAATGTTCTTAGTTTATTCGCCGAATCCGTAATCACATAATTCTCCGCCAGAATATTTCTTAAATCATTATATAACTTCCTGAAGTCAAGAGACTTAGTAACCCAAAAATCAAGGTCAACGGAATAGCGAGGAAGCCCCCAGCACAGACGCAACATCGTACCGCCAGTAAATACCAGATTTGTCAATAGTCTTTTTGAATTTAAATGTTCCAGCACTTCAATTTCAAACTGTTCCTGCTTTATTAAATCCTGCATAATTTCCTCACAATTTTTTTTGTTTTCAACGGGTAATTTTTTAATAATATTATTAATCTTTTTTCATCCAGTTTTTCTAAGTTCAGCGATGATAAATCCAGTTTGTATTTTCCGAACGAATATAAATAAACAGCGTCAAGGAAACACTTCTCTTGCGAAGCAATAAAAAGATTGTTTTTTCTTTTAAAATCAAAATAATATTTCTTATTCAGTTTGTAATATTTAAAAAGAATTCCGCCGGATTCATATTCCATTGAACGCTTTACAGATGCACTTTCAATAAAATTTCTCTGTACCTGACTTGTTATTCCATAGTATGACAATCCGGTCATAAAAGATATGTATGAAGGTACCTGCAAAATGTTGGCAATGGAGAATAATTCTTCAATCGTTATATTTTCTAACTTCCGTTTCGTTGTGTAATAATTATTTTTTAATTTAATCAGCAGTTCTTTATTTGAATATCGCGAGCAAAACACACGGGCTGAAGGTAATTTCATCCCGAGTAAATCAGCGACATCTTCCACCCTGAAGAAAGGAAGCAGTTCCAATTGCCTGAATTTTATTAAGTTTTTAATAAACATAATATATTATCATATATGATAATAATATATATTTAGTAAAATTACAAGGGAAATACTGGAACCAGGTCTAATCAATTATAAATGATAAATGTAAAATGCAAGTATTACGCATTAGATTAACAGATGGACATGGAAGGTACGGATTAATACTTGTTTTGAGAGTTCTAACTCATCCGATGAGCGTAGCACATCGGATGAGATAACCAGCATAATATTTTGGAGTTACCAGTAGATTATACGGATGTTGGGGATTCCACTTTCTTTGCGAGAGTAGATTGCGTACCGGAGGGCGTCCATAAGGTGGTTGTTGTAGTGGACGGGTTCGTCGAGAAGTTCGCCTTTCGAGTTTTTCTTCCAGACGTATTCTTCGAGTTCCTTATTGAGGTTAACATTTTCGTCCCTCGTGTATATTTCCTGCCGCTTTACAAAATCTATTCCTTCTTTTACGTTCTTTCTGCTTTCAAGAGCATAGAAGCCGGCTGTTTTCAGTTCTTTAATTTTTCCGGGTTCCGCCGAATCGCAATAGATTTTGCAACTTTTGTCGGGTATTAAGTTTTTAAGATGCTCAATTAAATCTGCGTTAGTGAGTTTTGAACGATAGAGCAATTCGGTAAGGTAATATTTATTTTCCTAGAAATCCACTTTAACGAGGGCACAGGGATTATTGTATCCGAAATCGAGTCCGTAGATTGTGTATTCAATATCTTCGGGATAGCAAGCGATAATTTTTATGTTGCCGTATATGAGTCCGTCCGAAGAAGCATATTCTCCGAGCGTGAAAATTTTGTAAAAATCGGATGACTGCTCTTTTAGTCCTTCGAGAAGGGAGATATATTCGGGACTTAACATCGGATTGTCTTTGTATGATGATTTGATTATTTCTATATCGGTTTCAGATTTTACTTTTTTGTTTATATATCCAAATTGCTTCTTTGGATTGTAGGTAAGAAAGATTTGATTTTTTTCATCTGCTTTTTTCCTGCCGCTCAATCTTGTTTTCAGCGTGATGTAATCTTCATAAGTGAATTCTTCCGCTTCTTCGAGTCAGATGTAATTGAAACTTGTTGACTGGATTTTTGTAGGCTCGTCGAGAGAGGTTGCAACGAGATAATTATTTCCGTAACGGAATTCCCTGTATGTTTTATTGTGTTCGACCTGACTGTATAAATTATATTCGCGGAGGAGGTCAACGAATAATTTATAAGAGGTCATACGGAGAGCAGGAAGAGTTTTACGAGTAATAAGAAAGTTTTTGTTGTTTTCCTGCATAAATTTCATTATGAACAACTGGCAGATACTGTAACTTTTGGATGAACGGGCGCCGCCTTCGTTGAGAACAACGGTGGCTTTGGATTCGTAGTTTTTTTCAAATATTTTAGTTACGTTTATTTTCATTTATTTATTTTAAATTTTAAATTAACCGCAAAGACGGTATTTGATTGAAAGATTAAAGATTGAAAGATTAAAGATATTAACCGCAAAGGCGCAAAGAACAAAGAACAAATAAGAAAAGAGAAAATAAAGATAAAAGATGCCCACGAAAGACACGGAAGACACGGAAGACACGAAAAAAATAATAAATAATAATCAGAAAGATGTGATTTGATTGAAAGATTAAAGACTGAAAGATTAAAGATATTAACCGCAAAGGCGCAACGAAAATAACAAAGAAGAAAGAAGAAAAGAGAAAATAAAGATAAAAAATGCCCACGAAAGACACGGAAGACACGAAAAAAATAATAAATAATAATCAGAAAGATGTGATTTGATTGAAAGATTAAAGATTGAAAGATTAAAGATATTAACCGTAAAGGCGGTAAGGACGCAAAGAAAAGAAAGTGACAAAGTAACAAAGGGAACAAGGAGATATGGGGAGATGGGAAGATGAGGAGATGGGGAGATGGGGAAATGGGGACAGGGGGTGTAAAAAAAATTGTGTAAATGATTAATAAAGAAATTATTATGTTGAGGAAGAGATGAAAGAGTAGGATTTTCCCCCGAGG
>JAFGII010000017.1 GCA_016929695.1 Ignavibacteria bacterium | reverse complement strand
CTGAGTTGTCGGAACAGTTGCCCAGTCTGTCCAGTTAATACCGCCGTTCGTGGATTTCTTCAGCATCCAGTTTCCGCCAACGGGGTCTCCAACGTGATATGCCGTATTAGCATCCGTCATCCAGAGTCCGTTTCCGAAACCGCCTGCAAGGTTAAATACCTCAGTCCAGTTTGCTCCGCCATTGGATGTTCTGTAAACGTAGTCTCCTGCCGTTGGTGATGCAGTCGCTAATGCGATGTTTGCATCCCAAGCAAAAATATTATAGAATGCATATGCGGTTGGTAATGTACCGCTGACATTAGTCCAGGTTACACCTTTATCAGTTGTTCTTAATACCTTCCCTGATGCACCGCAAGCCCACGCTATATTATCATCTACCGCAGACACGGAGTATAATGCAGTTGTAACGGGTGAGGTTTGTTCTGTCCATACACGTGGTGCACTGGCTATATCTTTCAATTTATAACCAACCATTGCATAGTTCTGGTAATTTGCAAGTAATAATAACTGACTGCCTTTTTGAACTACTTCGGCACCACCTGCAATTCCCAATGTACCTACTAATGTAAAGGTATAGGTTGCTTTTACCGTTCCCGACTGGATATGATATTTTACCAGTTGGTTTTGCGTAGTTGCCTGATTCCATACCCATAAGAATGCGGAGTCGGGTGAGGATGTGCTGTCAAAGCCCATACCGTATTTAGCCGTTAAGGATGATGTTATGGTCTGTTTCAATACACCATTTGTATCGTGGAAGAATATGTTACCACCGAAATTGGTGTTCCAGAATCCCTTTCTGTTCGGGTCCCAGGCAACTGCTCTTGTTGAACCGCCGGCAAGGTTAAAAGTCTTCAATGTTGCCATTGTTTCCGGGTTAAATCTGTAAAGAACCGTGGTTGCAGGTCCGCCGTACAGGAATGTACCGTCTGATGCAAGGTCACGGCAACTTCCTACGTATGAGAGGGAATCTGCAAATGTTCCCGGTCCGCCGCCCGGTCCGTTGTCATTATATCTGTAAACCCAGGTACTATTCCACCTGTTGAAATAGTATTTACCGCCTAACCACATTGCTCCAACGGTTCCTGTAGGCATTCCGTTCGGTTGTGAGACGTAGTTAAAGTTAAATACTGTGGGATACGGAAATCCTGCGGGAGGATTTGTATCTGCACCGCTACCGTTACCATTATTAATAGTAAGGGAAGGTGCTATATCCTGAGGGTCTTCATCACTGAAGTTAAACCCTATGAGTAGTATTCCTGCAAATAACACGAATACTAAAGCGAAAATAGATTTTTTCATTATTTCTCCTTTTTAAGGTTTTTATTTAAAATAACTGTTTTAGACTTACTCTAATATATAAATTAACAATTTATTTTCAACCCGTCAAGTCCTTATTTACAATAGTTTTTACCATTTCATAAATGACTATACCGCATGCAACGGACACGTTCAAAGACTGTTTCATTCCGAACATAGGTATTTCAATTGAGTAATCCGATGCTTCAATTAATTCCTTTGATACTCCCGTAATTTCATTGCCGACAATTAAACACAGCGGAAAATCTTTTTCTTCAATTTCCCAGTAATATTTTCTTGTGTCCGTAATCTCAAGGCAAACTATTTTTATTTTATTGATTTTCAGTTCTTCCACAACGTCAAGAGGATTCTTTCTGTATTCCCAGGGAACACTTAGTGTCGCACCAAGCGCAACTTTCTCAATTTCTTTTCTCGGCGGATAAGGTGTATATCCCGTTAAATATATTTTTTCTATAAATGCGGCATCGGAGGTACGGAAAATTGCTCCAACATTAAATATGCTTCTTATATTATCACATAATACATATACAGGATTTCTTTTGTAATTATTTATTTCCGGTAAACTTTTTCTCTGTGACTTTATTTCTGCGTGTGTTAACTTTCTCATTTACAATATTTTGCTTACGGTAAATTTAATTATATTGATACATTTTATCAGTGTAAATAATACATCCTTTATGAATAAATACTTCACGCAGATAAGTAACCCGTTAATTTCAGGTTTTTTTTTACACTTATTGAGAAATATAATTTCGGTAATTTATAATATGCTCGGAAAAAACGACATAATAGAATTTTTTGAAGATGACGGATTACTGGCAAGATATTATCCCGGATATGAATTCAGGAAATCGCAGCTGGATATGGCACTCGCAGTATTTGAAAATTTACAAAACAAAAAGCATATTTTCATAGAAGCACCCACGGGAATCGGAAAAAGTTTTGCATATCTTGTCCCTGCAATATATTATGCGAAGGAATCAGGTAAAAAAGCACTTATATCAACACATACGATTAATCTGCAGGAACAATTAATTCACAAAGATATTCCCGTTCTTAAAGAGATTCTGCCGGTTGAATTCAAACCCGCATTATTAAAAGGCAAGAATAATTATCTGTGTCCGAACCGACTTTCAATCGCATTAAAGAAATCAAATTCTCTTTTTGAATCCGAAGAAAAAAAAATACTCGAAAAAATTTATATGTGGGCATCTGAAACGCAGGACGGAACAATTTCAGACCTGGATTTCAAAATTGACCATAATGTCTGGAGTTACGTATGTGCAGAGCACGGAATATGCACGAGCAAGACCTGCGGACCGGTTGAAACGACAAAATGCTTTTTTCAGAAGGCGAAACATAAAATTGCGGGTGCAGATGTTATCGTGATGAACCATCATTTATTTTTCACTCTTTTTCACTTGAATATGAGAGAAGATTCTGAAGGATATCTTTTCCATAACGATTTCGTGATTTTCGACGAAGGTCATACTCTCGAAGCAGTTGCCTCGGAACATATTTCACCGTCAATCTCCCGTGAAGCGATTAAATACCAGTTAAACAGACTATATAATCCGAGAAGCAAAAGGGGATTCTTAAGCACATATCCGTTATTATTGAATATTATTCCCGATATTGACGAGATGCATTATAACGTTAATTTGTTTTTTAAGGAAATTCGTGATATATTATTTACCGGTTATAATTCCGAGAAAACAGCAGTAAGAGTTTTTGAAAAAAATATTGTAAAAAATTATCTGAAAGACGGATTTAAAAAACTCACCACCCACCTCAAAGAATTAATCAGGTTTTCAAAATCAAGTCTGGAAGAAAACCAACTGAATGATTTTATTATGAGATTCGCCGAGTTCGGCATAGTTATAGATGAATTTCTTGAATTAAAAAATATTGAAAACGATTACGTTTACTGGGTTGAACTTTATTCCAGAAAACCAAACTCAAATGTATCATTATGCTGCTCGCCCGTTGACATATCGGATTTTTTCCGCAGATACCTCTTCAAGAAAAATAACTCCTGTTTATTAACAAGTGCCACATTATCTATAAGTAAAAGTTTCGATTATTTTAAAAACAGACTTGGCGGAGAAACGGCAAATGAATTAAAACTGCCGACACAATTCGATTTTGAAAATCAGGTGAAAATATATATCCCAAAAAACATTCCGCCCCCTCAAAGCGACAATTCAAGGAATTACATAGAAAACCTCAGGGACTGGATTTATTATTTCATTAATAAAACAGGCGGAAAAGCACTTGTATTATTTACGAACTCATACCTGCTTCGTACGGTTAAGGAAGAAATTAACCTGTTAAACAGAAATAATGAATTGGAGATTTTAATTCAGGAACCAGGTATTTCAAGAAAAAATCTTCTTGAAAAATTTAAATCCGAAATTAATTCTGTTTTATTCGGACTTGACAGTTTCTGGCACGGGATAGACGTCCCGGGCGAATCTTTAAGCAATTTAATTATAACACGCCTCCCGTTTCAGGTACCCGACCATCCTTTAATACAGGCAAAACTCGAATATATAGAAAGGAATGGCGGTAACAGTTTCATGGAATTTTCCCTGCCCGAAGCCGTATTTAAATTCCGGCAGGGTATAGGCAGATTAATCAGGAGTAAAAACGATACCGGTATAATCGTAATTCTTGACAGCAGGATTATAGGTAAATCTTACGGCAGGCATTTCATAAATTCTATTGACAAATGCCCGGTTATTCTTATAGATGAAAATAATATGGAAATTCCAATATCGTAATAATATTTTATTAATCAATTTTTATTGGTTGCACATTTATTTATTTTTAGTTTATGCAGGAAGAAAATAAAAAAGAAGAACAAAATAATACGGAAAAAGAAAACAATGTTTTTAAATCCGGGGAGATTAATCAGAAAGAACAGGACTTTACGGGTATAGCCGGAGGTGAAGAAGATATTGAGATACCCGGAATCGAAAAATTACGACCTCTTGAAGAAGTTGCTCTTGAAGATTCCGATGAAATAAAAAAAATTATAAAAGGGAAGGACGAAAATTCCGATCCGGGATTTACACAGAACTATAATAATCCTTTATACAAAGATGCAAGAACCTGTGCCGTGAAGATTATATGCAGGTACGAAAGGTCTGATGCATATATCGATAAATTGCTTGATATCGAGTTCCGCAATAACCATTTGCTGAACGATTTCGATAAATCATTATTAAATGAAATTGTACACGGAGTCGTGAGATGGCTGAGAAGACTTGACTGGTTTCTTAACGGTTTTTACAGGGGGAATTACGAGAAATGCGTTCCTGAAGTTAAAAATGCAATGCGCGTCGCATTATACCAGATACTTTTTCTGAGCAAAATTCCTTATCCTGCTGCCGTAAATGAAGCAGTAGAATACGTGAAGAGAATTCACGGGGATAAACACGCTGGAGTGGTAAACGGTTTGTTAAGAACAATAATCAGAACTCTCGATTCACTCGTCTGGCCGACAAGGGAAATTGACGAAGTAAATTATCTCGGTATTATACAGTCGCATCCGAACTGGCTCGTTAGAAGATGGGTGCAGAGATACGGTTTTGAAAGTGCACAAAAACTTTGCGAGGCAAATAATAAAAGGCCTCCGATTACAATGCGGTACAATAAATTAAAAATAAACGAAAAAGAATTCACGGATTATTTAACTTCAAAAGGACTGACTTTTTCTAAAACAAATTATATTGACGGATATTATAACGTTAAGATATTTTCAAAAATATATGAGGATGAATTTTTTAAGAAAGGATATTTTTCAATTCAAGATGAAAGTGCGGGACTAGTTTCTCTTCTTGTTGACCCGAAACCAAACGATTTAATTCTTGATGTCTGCGCCGCACCCGGCGGTAAATCCCTTCACATGCGGGAACTGGCGGACGGTAAAGCAAACATTCTTGCAGTGGATAAATATCTTCTGAAAGCGGAAAATATGAAGAAAAATTTAGACAGACTCGGAATTGAAAATATAGTCCCGCTGCACGACGATGTCTCATCACCCTCAACCGAAGCATTAACAACAAAATTTCTGGAAAAATTCGATAAAGTTCTTGTTGATGCACCCTGCTCCGGACTGGGAGTACTTTCCAAGAAACCCGATATTAAATGGAAGAGAAACTCGGAGGATATAGTAAATCTTCAGAAAATTCAACTGGAAATTCTTGAGTGTTCCGTAAAATATTTAAATAAAAACGGCGTTC
Organism: Ignavibacteria bacterium; assembly: GCA_016929695.1. Taxonomy (GTDB): domain Bacteria; phylum Bacteroidota; class Ignavibacteria; order Tepidaquicellales; family Tepidaquicellaceae; genus Tepidaquicella. Next base: position 5,645 of record JAFGII010000017.1, on the reverse strand, counting down.
TGATATACAGCACCTGCACTATCGAACCTGAAGAAAATATTGAAGTGGTGGAGATGTTTCTTGAAAATCATCCTGAATTTTCCATAGATAACGCAGAAAAGTATATTAAAAAAGAACTCGTTAACGAAAAAGGCTGCATGGAAACATACCCGCACATTCATTGTATTGACGGTGCATTTGCGGTGAGACTCGTCAGAATTTAAAATTAACCTCTCAGTTTCTCATAAAAAAATTTTCAAACCTGCAAAACAAAAACGGCTTCTAAAAATCAGAAGCCGTTAAATTTAATATAAAACTTCGTGTTTAAACAAGAGAACTATCTCTCTTCATAGAAGTCGCCGATTTTAAATCTTGCATTTATCATTACGGTAACTACTCCGAAATTTCCGCTCGGTCCTTTAGTTAACCTGACAGACGGACCAAATGCAAATGCGGTTAGTGAGAATCCTTCACCGATATCTGATATCATTGTTTCGAGCAGTAATTGGAAATTTCTTCTATTCCCGAAAGTCGCATTTATCCTGACATCAAAAACAGAACCTGCAAGACGCATTTCCCGACCGAGAAATCCTGCGTGATATTCCCCCATATAACTTGCGACATATACTTTTGCTCTTGTAGAACCAAATGTCCTAAAGGGATATCTGAATTCCCAGTTGAAAAAGCTTTCATTGGAAACAATATGATTCTTCATAAATGTTGTATCACCTTTAACAGGAACCTTTACAGGAGCGTCATAGTCGCCCGAATCTAAAACCGTATAATAACCGACCTGGAAGAAGTTACCAAAAGGAACCACATAACTAACTTCAAGCCCGAGTTTTGGGGTGAAGAGGTTATTATAATTTCCGAAAGTGCTTTCAGTTTCTCCTAAAGTTGCACCCTGTGACCTTTTAGCCACAAATTCTTTTATTCTTGTACTTACGCCTACGGAAGCACCAAGCAGGTGAAAGTTACCGCCAATTTTATCGGTTTCCAGCGGACCGGTATAAGGAGTTCCCATATAGAACGAGAATCCAAATCCTCTTTTTATGGGAATACCAAGCGGGTCACCACCAAATGCCTGTAAATACGGATTAATATATGCAGTAGTATTAACAATTTCTCTGGTTTTTTGCGGCGGGGCAATCAATTCCTTAATTTTTATTTTTTTGATAGCATCAAGGAATACTGAACCGTAATTTAGTCTTCTGGGATTTAAATTAACTTTATTCGTCCCCGTCCAGTTTATTAAACCATCCTGAGTAGCCTTGGTTAATTGCGAAAAAGAATATCTTAAAGCGTCCGGTGATGTTTCGTCACCGATTATAACAGACTGATTCTGAGGATTCGGATCCATTACATTAACCGTAACAGCATAACTTTCCAGTTTAGGTTCGATTACCAGTTCTTCCTGAAGATTATAAAATATACTGTCATCAGTAGTCCTGGCACTTATTCTGAAGTATTTCCAGGTTCTCGGGTCATCTTCTCTCTCTTCCTGTGCATACAACGAATTTGCCTGCATAAATAAAACTGCGATTACAAATAAACCAAATAATGCAAGCTTCGGATAAATGAACTTTTTCATACTATTTTAATTAATTAAATGATGTTTAATATTTTTAAAAAATTTTTACCATTCTCCAAAAACGAACTGACCGTTTCTTGTAATTTTAGTTCCGGCAGCATCTACTACTGTAACGTTAAATCCGACAGAATAAGGGTCATCTCTTCCCTCCGTATAGTTATCAAAAGCAGATTTAGAAGTTAGAAATGCAAGTGTTATATCATAGACACCCGACCCTGACTGAGTAACTCTTACAGGTCCGCTTATATTAACTTTCAACTGTGCAGGTGCAAGGTCTTTAATTGTTACTCTGTATCCGACCTGACTCTGTATTGTTCTTAACGAGACATCCTCTCCGGAAGGTGCAAGTCTTGTCATATTAATTTCCGGCGGAGGTTTCTTGTTAATTGCTTTCGTGTCAGAAGATTCACCTACTCTGTAAGTTATGCTACTTTCACCTCCCAAAGTAAATGTTGCTGACCCCCCCTGTGCAATTGAGGCAAGAGTCTTCCCGTCAGCACTGATTACAAGGGTTCCGTTATAAGGATTTTTCACTGTATATGTTAAATACTGAGTAAATGAACCTCCAATTTGCACGTTCGCCTGAATCTTCTGTTCATCTTCTTTTATTTCCTCTTTAGGCTTTTCTTCTTCCCTCGTTAATTCTGGCGGTGTTAACTCCGGTCTGACGAACGTCGGAGATGTCTGTACAACCTGTAACTGCGTCTGCATTACACGAAGTTTCTCCTGCAATGCGGCAAGGTCTTGAATTTTAACATTTGTATCAAATTCAATTTTCGGCACTAAACCGAGGGCTAATAATGAATCTATATATGCTTTCAAGGAATCTGCATACTGCCTTTCGACTACTTTCTCTTTAGATATAACTTCTGCTAAGTCTAAGTTAGCTCCTTTCAGTGCTATAACGCACACTACGAAGATGTAGAGGACCTGATATATTACGAACTTTACGTCCCTTTCAGCTTTCATTTTTTTTCAAAATAAAATTAATAAGATATTTTTTTTATCTTCTGCCAATTATAAAAGCAAGGTTATCGAGACTTTTTGTTGCACCGGGATCTTTAATATTTGTCACCGTCTCGGACAGGAAATGTGCTGTCATCTGTAATTCTTTCAGAGCTTTCTCATCAGGCATATTAATTGTAAGTTTATTAATCTCTTCGCCCAGTTTATGTATCGCATCCAATTGTTGTTTTAATATCATGGAATATTCCGCCGATTTCTGAACTATTCCGGCAATGTTATTGATGGTTCCTGATATTTCATTAAATTGTCCGACTAATCTTTCATCGAATAATTTTACGTTTTTCAAATCATCTACCGTGTTCTTGAATGACGAAATATTTAATGCAAATTCTTTTGTTATTTCATTGGATATCTTTATTAACTTATAAATATATTCAATTTCCTCTTTTGAGAAATGTTTTAATCCCGCTCCGCTTGACATCACGATTTCGGTTAAAACTTCACGGTTCGCATTACTCAGCTTGTAAATCAGTTCGTCCTGCATTTTTCCCCTGTTCTCGTAGTAATATTCCGTTTCTACATTCTTAACTTCTTCAACAATTTTTGCGTACCTGAGTCCTTGCGCTTCAAAAACTGAGCCGAATAATTTTGCAATAGCCAGAACGATAATTGATTTGATTTCAAACGGTACCGAAAAACCAAGGAACAATTGCGGTCCGATTTTAATAGATACTAACAGAATTGCAGCACCTATTAACGGCAGTGCCGTACCTATTGAATCTACAAGTCCGCTGTATTTCCCTTCAACTCTTGTTATGATGTTTTCCGAAGCACCCTTGGTTAATATTTCATCTTTAAATGTTTTATTTGCACGCAAGGCAAAGAAAATAAATACTAAATACGCAAGTATCGGCATCCACCATAATGCAACAGGTTCCAGGGTTACATTAACGGGAGGTGAACCGGGGAATAAATACTGCGAGAATGAATTTGCAACATGCCCGAATAACGGGACATAAGCTACATCAACAAGAAATGACAGTAGCAATACGATAAGTGACGGTAAAGCGGATTTAAAATAACTAAATGCGCCTTCTTTTTCCAACTGCCCAATGCCATTTTTTATTACATGGTCAGTCAGGTGTATCAATTCGGAATCTTCTTTTTGCAGTTTATGAACTTTATCCTCTATAGCATAATTGCCTACTTCAGAAGTCCCTCTACTGCCGGCTGTGATTTTGCTATCTTCCATTAAATTTAATTAATTGTTATAATAATCAGTTTTTTAAGTTTTAAATGAGTAAATTGCTTTTATTTTTATTAAAAATCAATATATAAAAAAAATACATTATTTTTTTATAACATAAAATTTCTATTCCGTTACTATCTTCTTTATTTTATTTACGTTTATTTTCTTTCTTCCTATCACTCGTAAATATGTATTAACCTGTAATATTAATTTATTGTATATAAAATTAAGAAATATAATTTTATAAAACAACTGTATTATTACTAATTTCAATATTTCTATGCTCTCCTAATAATTATTTCTAAATTATACCGATATTATACGCAAATATCGGACCGAAATTACTTTTTCAATAAATAATATATTTGATATTATTTAAATATATTTCTTGAAATGATAAATGTTTTCTCAATATGAGAAATTTTTATTAATAAGTAAATTATTTAGTTTTATCAAGGAAATTTATCAAGTTTATACTAAAAATTTACTTATCAAAGGATTCTCTCAATTTCTATCAAGAGAATTAATAGTAAGTTTCGCAACGAATTTTAAAAAATAAAAAGAAAACTTTTATAAATATTTCTTAAGAAAAAAAATAAAAGATTTCTTTCAATAGAAAAGTTGCTTTTTAACAAAAAGTAACTTTAATAAATTTATACACGACATAAAACGCTATTATTATTGTTGATATTAAATAAATACATTGAAAAACACAAATAAAAAAAGTAATTTAGCGTTCAAAAATTCACGCCCGGGTGGCGGAACTGGTAGACGCGCAGGACTTAAAATCCTGTTCACTGCAAGGTGAGTGTCGGTTCGATTCCGACCCCGGGCACTTCAAATAACCCTCCAAAGTTTTGTTAGTTATTTCGGGTTTCCGGAACAGTCGCAACTAATTTTAAAAAAAGGAATAAGAATCAGAAAATTGTATTTGCTATTGGAATTAAAATATAAATTGTTATTATCATAATAAATTATTATTATATAATGAATTTAAAACAGGAGGAAAAATGTCTGAATTATTTAAAAATTTCAGAATTCATTTCGTTTTCATAATAGTAACTTTATTTATATTGTCTTATGGAAGTTACTACTACGGAACAACAGATAACACTACAGTTTTTGAGGTAACCAATGATGACCCCGATTTTCTTGAAGCACAGAAAAATCCCGTAGTCAGCGATGTTGCAGTTACTTTTGATTACAAACCGGTAACGCCCTTCGCTATTCAATCATTAGATACCTTTACTCTCCCTGCTAATCCGGGACCTGCCAATAACGGAGGCTCTGCTGGATGGGCTATTTTTTTCAATTTAATCGCCGGCACCAGTGACGTGGCTGTTACACAAATGAGTAGTGCCAATAGCGGAGTTGCATTTACAAGTTTTAGTGTGGAAGTTTATACCCGTTCAGGAACGGCATTAGGAGGTCCCGTCGGTTCAGGTCCGGGAAGTTCGACTGCCGGCTGGACATTGCTCGGTACCGCACCGGCTGTTCAGGGTTCGACAAGCAGCGGTATATCCGAACTCTTTACTATTCCTACAATACAAGTTCCTGCCTATGATACTGTCGGGGTTGCAGTAAAATTCATCGGAGTTGGTCCGAGATATTTCGGTACAGGTTCACCGCCTCTCGAAATTTATTCGGATTCAAATCTGACATTAATAACCGGTGACGTACGCTCTGCACCGTTTACACCTACCGGTTCTTTCTTCTCATCACGTGCTTTAACAGGTGTAATCAGATATGTTATGGGCTCATCAGGACCGACCATTTGCGATAAGTATTCTTCACAGTGGTGTCCTATGAATACATTACCTTCATTACCGACTGCGGCATATTTTACCGCTGCATCATGGG
>JAFGII010000123.1 GCA_016929695.1 Ignavibacteria bacterium | reverse complement strand
ACTTTCTACTTGTCACTTTCTACTTGTCACTTTCTACTTGTCACTTTCTACTTGTCACTTTCTACTTGTCACTTTCTACTTGTCACTACTTCACCAGCAGCATACTTTTCGTATCCTCGAATGTACCTGCATTAATCTTATAGAAGTAAACTCCGCTTGAGAAATTATCAGCATTCCAGACAATTTCGTAATTTCCCGGCTGCAAAGATTCGTTCACTAAATTTGCAACTTCACGTCCTGTTAAATCATATATTTTCAGATTTACGTAATGATTGTAGGGGATTTGGAATTTAATTGTTGTTGACGGATTAAACGGATTCGGGTAATTCTGTTCCAGAGCAAATGTCTTCGGAATTTCATTACCAGTTTGAGTAATATTTGTCATTGCATCCTTGTATTCCACGATTCTTATATCGTCAATATAAACACCGTCTCCGGGTTGTCCGCTGTCTGTGTAAAGATAAAATCTCACTTTAATGTTTTGACCGATATATGGAGTCAGGTTAACCTGTTCATATACCCAATATTTCAGACCAATGTATGTCGGCTGACTTGAAAATGTTGTAGTATATCTGCCTGCAACACTCGTCCAGGTCGAGCCGTTATTGGAACTGATTTGAATTCGAACGTAATCATAGCCTGTTTCAGTTGCAAATTTTATTGCATATTCCAGTCTTGGATTTACTTTTCCTGCAAGGTTAAACTGATTATTCAAAGTAAACTGGCTCGTGGTTGAATTCTGTGTATTTCCGTATCTGGAATCGGCAAATGAATGTGTTCCATTCCAGTAACTGGCATAAGTCGTATCCCAGTGTAGTTTGTTGCTCGAACTTGTCCAGTTACTTTTTCCGTTTTCCGCGTTATCGGAAAAGAGTGTTTCAACCTTGCCGACAGTTACATAGAAAGTATCTTTTGAAACAACAACATTTTCCTGTTTAACGCTTGCTACGAACATCATATTATCTGCGATGTTGGCTGTCCCGGGGATTTTGAATTTGAACGGATTATTTGTATTGGTTTTTGTCTGTCTTGCCTGAATGCTGTCATAATTAACAGTTCCGACCAGAGTCGTCAGGCCGGAATATGTTGAAGTAACGTCCACGACAACATTCTTTGACGTTAACCCGAGCCCTTTATTCCTGACTGCAATTTGCAGTTGAAGAGTATCGTTTTTTGATGCCCATCCCTTGCCTGTGACTGTAAAGTTCTGCATTTTTGCATATGCACCGCCGTAATAAGTTACCAGTTTCATTGTAGGTAAAAACCTGCTGCACATCGGAATAATATTTGAAGATGAGGGCCAGAAACTCGACCCTTCCATTTCGGAAGTCCAGGCGTAAGTACCAACCGAATCGTGCAGCCAGTCTCTTGTAGTTCCTGCCGAATAATATGAAAGCATTTCATAGACATTCCCGTACAGGAACTGATTCGTCACTCCGAATTCGGAACTGAAATCCTGATACATTTCATAAGCAACTACCTGGTTGATGTAACTATAGGGATTGAGATTATAACCTGCCGCTGAATGGAGTGTCATAGCAATCTTCGGATGTTTTGGTTGAACGAATGCTTTGATAACCTGTGTTTCAGGTTCAGAAGCGGGGGCAGAACCCCTGTAAGTATCTGAACAGGGATTACTGCTTGAGCCGGAACCTACTCCCCAGCCTACATTATAGTTTCGGTTTAAATCTGTTCCGAGACAGGATGAACCCGGATTAACACCTCTGCTTTTCCGCCAGCTGCCGCCACCGTTTGGATTTGTGGTTTGATTATATACATATCCGTCGGGATTTACGATCGGTACAAAAAATATTTCACGGTTATTAACTAAATGCTGAACTTCTGTATTTGCAGCATAATTTTCCAGCAAATACCACATAAAGTACAATTGAACTTCCATTGACATCGGCTCACGTGCGTGGTGAATACCGTCAAAATAAACCGCAGGTTCGATTGCGGATTCATTTATATCGGGATTGTCGGAAATCTTTACGGCATAAATTATGCGGTTTTCGTAAGATGTGCCTATATTCTGTTTTGCGGTAATTAAATTCGGATATAACAATCTTAAAGTATCAAGGACACTTATAACTTCGGTATATTTGTGATAACCTCCCATCGTACCGAGAGTGTATGATGTTATTCCGTCCGACTTCATAATGTCTTTATTTTGCTGAATTTCGGCAGCGGTCATCGGCGGCCGGTTTTCATAGTATTCCTTCAGATTGTCTATTAAAACTTCGTATCTGAAGCCCGTTAATTTTAATTTCAGGAATTCGCCATAATTCATCTCGAGTATTATTTCTGTTTTGCCGTTTCCGAAATATTCATCAACTGTGATTCCGTATTCGTAAAGTCTCTGTATGTCCTGCTGTGAATTTATATATACCTTTACTCTTTTATCAGCAGGGTTTTCGGTGTCATTTCCGTTTAAATAAAACCCTGTGATTATTACTGCAATAATAAAAACAAATGCAATTGAGGAAAATAATTTTTGTTTCATTGAATTTTATATCTGATTTTTAAAAAATTAATTTTTGGTTTACAGGAAAAAATTATTTGTAAGTATTTCATATTAATATATACAAATATAGTGATAATAAAATTCGATAAAAATTATAAAATTTATTTATAAATGCAATTTAAAAGATGGATGTCCGGTAATATAAAACAAATTCATATTATTAAAAGAAACCTGAAATGCGATTATTTTGATGCATTTCAGGGTTTTCCCAGCAGAGAGAGAGGGATTCGAACCCCCGGATACCAAAGGCATCAACGGTTTTCAAGACCGCCGCTTTCAACCACTCAGCCATCTCTCTAAAATAGAACTATAAATTTACCTTTTTTAACATAAAAATAAAACACTGAAATTTATAGTCCACTTTCGGGAAATATTAAAAATCGTCATTTTGTATGATTTAAGCGTTATGATTACATATCTTTATTGCTCTGAGTAAAAAAAAGAGAGAGCCAATCAGGACTAACCTTCATGGCTCCCAAGGAGGGGGAAATGAAACTCTTATCTTTGTTTTCATTGCTAATAACAAATATTATTTTTTTAAAGTTCACTGTTCCGGATTATTATTACATAATATATTAATATTGATAATAAAGCACTCCGTCAGGTCGAGAACTTGCCTTGGAGATAGCGCAGCGTTAATTGCAGAAAATTTGTTTTCTTACTCAATCCCGGGCAGGGATTGTACACTTTCTTTGTAAAATAACTTTGTTAATATTTCAAAAATTCATTTAAATCCTGTAAAAATATTTACCGATACAAAAACTTTTTGAATTACTTTGTGAAAAAAAGACAATGAATTTTTCATTTTAAATTATGCTATGAAATTATTAAATTCCTACAATGTTTCCTTCAGATTGATTTTTTTAATTTTAAATATTCATTATGAAAAAAACATTAGTGGAATTTGCTCTGAATATATTGAAAAGATACAACGTAAATGAAGAGTTTATT
>JAFGII010000122.1 GCA_016929695.1 Ignavibacteria bacterium | reverse complement strand
GTTCGTTACGGTTATCCGCAATGCCGAAGAAATCACAATCCCCTTCCGCAAGGTGAAGAAGGATGACCTCGTGTTCATTAAATCGGGCGATAAGATTCCCGTTGACGGCTCTATCTCCGAAGGTAACTGCATCGTTGACGAAAGCCCTATGACAGGCGAAAGTAAACCCGTTGAGAAATCCCCGGGCGCTCATCTCATCAGCGGAACTATCCTCCTTAACGGAGCCGTTAAACTTAAAGCGGAAAAAGTCGGAAAAGATACTACGCTTTCCAAAATCATTAACCTCGTTAAGGAAGCCTCCAATTCAAAACCTAAAATCCAGCGGCTCGCGGATAAGGTTTCCGCTGTCTTCGCTCCGGTCGTTATCATTATCGCAGTTCTCACTTTCATTGTCTGGCATCTGATTATCGGAAGCCCGTTCGATAAGTCTTTGCTCTATGCTGTCTCTGTGTTGATTATCGCCTGTCCCTGCGCACTTGGGCTCGCCGCCCCTATGGCTATAGTCATCGGTGTCGGACGCGCCGCGGAAAACGGAATCCTATTCAACGACGTCGAGGCAATTGAAAAAATGAATAAAATCGATACCGTATGCTTCGATAAAACGGGAACACTCACGAAAGGTGAAATGGCTGTGAGTTCCGTTCTCCCTGTAAACGGATTTGAAAGAAATGAACTCCTTAAATATGTGAACTCGCTTGAAAAATTCTCCAATCACCCGATTGCGAAATCTATTAATAAATTCTGCACGGATAATAATATTGACGCATTTGAAAATGTTTCTGAAATTAATAATGAACACGGACTCGGTATTACGGGTAAGGTTAATAATAAACCCGTCGCAATCGGAAGCAAAAGATTTATTGAACAACTCGGAATTCAAACCAATGGTTCTTCAGTGAATAACGGTTTGCTCGTAAGCATTGATAATAAACTTGGCGGAATAATAGAATTAACCGATGAACTTAAAGACGATGTAAAATCCGCGATTTCGAAACTCGATGAGATGAAGATTAATCTCTATATGATTTCCGGCGATGATGAGGAACCTGCGAGAAAAATTGCCGGTGAAGTCGGTATTAAAAATTATTCGTTTAAAACATTTCCCGAAGATAAGGAGAAAATCGTAGCAAAACTCCAGAGCGAAGGAAAAAATGTCGCTATGGTGGGTGACGGTATTAACGACGCTCCCTCTCTCGCTCGTGCTAATATCGGAATTGCTGTTGGAACGGGACAGGATATCGCTATCGATACCGCCGATGTCGTTCTCGCTAAAGGCGATTTGAAGAATATACAAAAAGCAATCAATATCTCGCACCATACCGTGAGAATAATAAAACAGAATTTTTTCTGGGCTTTTTTTTATAATATAATTGCAATACCTTTGGCAGCAGGAGTTCTTTCTCCTTACGGTATTCTTATTACACCCGTAATGGCTTCTATGTTTATGGCGTTCAGCGATGTGGTTACCGTTATGGGAAATTCTTTGAGATTGAAAAAAGTTAATATTAATTAAATATAAATTATGAATAAAATTATTTTTGCAGTTTTTGCGCTCTCACTCGTTATGCTCTTTTCCTGCGGAAAACAGGATGAACAAACCGCCGGAGGTGATAAAATGAAGAAAATGGAACAAACGGAAAAAACTCCGATTGATTCAAGTATTATCAAATCTTCCTTAAAAGTTGATTTGAAATGCGGCTCTATGCACTGCACGGGCTGTGAAAATTCCATTACAAAAGAAGTCATTAAACTCGAAGGCGTCAAAGCCGTAGAAGCCGACTTCGAAACCAAACACGTTCAGGTCTATTACGATGCCTCCAAGGTCTCCATCGAAGAAATAAAAGCCGCCATAGACAAATCCGGCTACAAACCCGAACCCTGGACAACAAATTAAGAATTAAGAATTTCTTCATCACGTTTAATTAACTTGAAAAAATTCATGAAATATAAATTACGAATAATATCTTTACGCCTTTGCCTCTTTGCGCCTTTGCGTGAAACAAAAAATACTATAACCCCCTATGCCAAAACAAAAAGTTGACTTCGACCAATACGCCGCCGACTACGAAACCAAACTCGGCGACGACCTCAAATTCTTCGAGGAAAGTTCCTATTTCGCCGAATACAAAATAAAAATCGTCAGAGGTGAATTACATGATAAACCTTTAAACATCCTTGAATACGGCTGCGGTATCGGACGCAACCTGACATTCATTACCAAATACTTTCCCGATTCTAAAATCTCCGCCTGCGACATATCCGTAAAAAGCCTCGAAATCGCAGGTAAATCAAATCCGACCGTTAACCTCTTCAAAAGCGAAGACTCGGAACTCGCAAAACACGAAAACCAGTTCGACCTGATTTTCATTTCCTGCGTCTTCCACCACATCGAACCGCCCCTCCGTCAGGACTCAATGAATAAAATCCGTTCGCTCCTTAAACCCGGCGGAATACTCTACATATTCGAACATAACACTCTGAACCCCGTTACACGTAAAATCGTCCGCGAATGCCCCTGGGATGAAGATGCTATCCTCCTTAAACCCGCAGAACTCAAAACCCTCTTCGCAAACTCAAACCTGTCATTCAAAAAATTAAAATATACCCTCTTCTTCCCCGCTTTCCTTAAATTCCTCCGCCCCCTCGAAAAACTACTCACCTGGCTCCCCCTCGGCGGCCAGTACTACATCACCGCCCAAAAATAATAATAATTCGGTGGGACAGTCTTCTAGACTGTCGTAAGCCCGAAGGGCTTTGTTCTTTAAAAGTTAAAAAATCTGTGTCCTTCCGTGTTTCCTCCGTGTTATTCCGTGCATCTGATACGTAATGCCGGTTTTCCGCGTTATTCCGCCTAATCCGCGCACTCCGCGTTCTAATTGCGCTATGCTGGTAACTGTATTTTTCATCCGATGAACTTGTTCATCGGATGAGGAAAATATTACCGACTCATTTTGTCCCCCTTTGAATGAGACTGTTTTTTATCCCCCTTTGGAGGGGGTAGGGGGAGGTTCCTTTAAATTCTTTACAACATATTCCGCTTTATTCCGCTGCTCCGCACACTCCGCGTTCCAATTGCGCTATGCTGGTAACTGTATTTTTCATCCGATGAACTTGTTCATCGGACGAAAAATACACGCATCAACTATAAATTCCGCTTCATTCCGTCCCCTTCACCTCCCTGATTTCTTCAATTCAAAATTACGCTTTTCTTAATTGTCTTTTGTATTCTTTTCTGTATTCGAATATTTCACGAATTGTTCTAAGTATCACCGACGGCCTCGCTCCCGTCGAAATCCCGTCCACCCTCGGTAAATGCTCAACCCCCACTTCCGTCGTCCTGTAGCCCATAAGTTTCGCCTTTATCATAATCTCCGCATCTATAAATGCGTCCACAGACTTTATCTCAATCTTCTTGAATAAATCCGCCTTGAACAACTTGAACGCACAGTCAATATCCCAGTAATTAATATCGAAAATTAATTTCAGCAGATAGTTATATGACAACGACGTGAATTTCCTATACAGCGAATACTGCTTCTTCTTCCTGTAACCCACAACAATATCAGTATAGGGAATTAATGCAACAAATTTCTTAATATCCTCTAGGTCAAATTGATTATCCCCGTCGGAGTAAAATACGTAATCCAGTTTTGTATTCAGGAATCCGTCTTTCAGCGTCGCACCGTATCCCATATTTTTTTCGTGATGAATAACCCGAACTTTCTCGTACTGCCTCGCAAGTTCGTCCGCAACTTCGCCCGTCCTGTCAGGACTCCCGTCCTCTATAATAATTACTTCGTAATCTTTCAGTTTTAATTCCTCCAGTATTCTGACTGCCTTGTGCACAACTTTGTCGATATTCTTCTCGTCATAGTACGCAGGGAAAAAAACCGACAATGTAACATTAGAGTTATCCACTGTAATTTTCTTTTAAGTAAAAAAATGTTTTATATATGCCTTTTTCTATTTCTGTTTTTGGTTTCCAGTTGAACGTTTTTTTCGCAAGATTGCTGTTTAGTATGTTTACAGGTACATCAACATCCCTTCCGTGCTGATATTTTACTTTTGGCTTTAATCCTGTAACCTTTTTCATAATTTCCAGAATCTCATTCAGACTGTATCCCCTGCCCGAACCAAGATTGAATAATTTCTCCTTTGAACTGATTTTTAATGACTTTAGCAGGCAATCAACTGCATCTTTTATGTAAATATAATCTCTCGTTATGCTTCCGTCTCCCCAGATATTTATCGTTTCTTTTTTTAGTAATTTCATTAGAAATACGGGAATTACTCCCTGCGCAACAAAAGGATTCTGCCTCTCTCCGTATGGATTCGCCAGACGAAATACATTGTAATCCAGTTCGTATAACCTGTTGTACATAAAAAGGTAATTTTCAATTGTCTTTTTCACGATTCCGTATGAACATATCGGTTTACCGCAAAATGTCTCGGGAGTAGGTATTTTCTCCGGAATTCCGTAAACTGTTCCGCCCGATGATATGAATATTACTTTCGATACTTTGTAATCCCTGCACCTGTCCAGCATCTTAATTGTCGCAATAAGATTCGTTTCGATATCGTATGCCGGATTCAGATTTGAATTTGCGGGAAGCGTTGAACTTACAAGATGAAAAACTACATCCTGACCTTTTAACGATTTCTTTATGTCTTTCTCGTTGTAAAAATCACCTTCGATTACTTTTACACGGTTCCTGAATGCCGATATGTTCCTCTTATCAAAATATAATTTGTCGAAAACTGTTACTTCATAACCCTCATTTAATAATTCTTCGCAGATGTGTGAACCGATAAATCCCCCGCCGCCGTATATGATACAATTCTTTCTCTTTTTCATTATTTTTTCTCCGAAATTAATGTTATGAATGACCTTTTGTCAGGCGAAATTATCTGTTTCGTATCTTTGAAATTTATTGTGTCATCCAGAATCCGGTGCGGATTGGCTTTCACTGTCTCCGGCCTGATTAAATTGTTGTCAACTGCTAACTTGGGAATATATCCCGCAGTGTCGCTTCCCCATATCCTGAATCCGTAATGCGGCTCCCAGATTATTATCGAACCTTTTGGAGCATTGTTTATAAGGTCGGTGTTCGATTTTATTGGCGAAAATCTGTGCGCGTAATTTTTGTAATCCTGGAAAAAGAATTTTATCAGCAGATGATTCGTGTATATTTTTGCATCAGGCGGTATGTTCATCGTACTTAAATATTCGGATGTTGCCTTTACTGTGAGATTTTCCTGCGACATTTGCTTCGGCTTGAAGTCCAGTGCAAGATATACTATCGCTAATACTATTAACGATAATGACACTTTGTTCAGATAATCCTTCGGCTTCTTTATCGAAAATATTGATATTACAACAATTGATAACGCTATTAATATCGCTTTCGTGTAGTCGGATTCTGCAGGCTCCTTAAATACAAATCCGTCCGATACTTTCGATAGAAATACAAACGTGAGAAAAAGCAGTATTCCCGAAACTATATATGAATATGTTCTGAATTTCTGAATTACAAGGTTATTCAGCCCCACCGTGGCAAAAAATACCGCAACGGGTGATATGTGGAGCAGGTACCGCCAGTTTCCGGGATTCGGTCCGCTGCCGAGTGTAGTTATAATCTGAAATATAAATACCGTTACAAACGTGATGTAAAGAAGTAAATAATTATTTAAATATGATTTCCGGCTTTTCGAATCCGCAAGGAATCCGAAAAAACCTAGCAGGAAAAGTGTAAGACAAACGGGTCCGATTATGAAAATATAAAACTTGAAGTAATGCAGCGGTCCCTGCGTCGCATACTCTAACCCCGCAACCCTCGTCATCTCCGCAAGTATGTATAATACTTCCCCTGTTTTGAAATACCCGAAAATATTATATACTAACGGCGCAACCGCAACTCCGAGAACCGGAATATATTCCTTCTTGTAAATCAGCATAATAACATAAATCAAAAGTAAAAACGCCGTTTCCTGCCTAACCGTAAAAATATAACCCAGTACAAAAGAACTCCAGAAATATCTTTCTTTCCTATACAAAATAAAGAATATCGTAAACAGCAAAGCAGTAAATATCTCCGAATAAGACCTGAACGATAAATCAAAAAAGAGCGGCTGTGTCGCAAGTAATAATGCTCCGAAAAAAGCGTACTTAATATTGTAAACCCTCAGCATCTTAAATGTAAAAAATACCGCAAGCGATGCAATGAATGAATTTGCAATCAAAACCGCATTATAACCGAATAATGCGGGAATTACCATGAAGATTTTCCAGCCGGGCTTCGGATTGTTTCCGAGGATGACGGCAGGGTCATTCCAGAAATCCACCATGTTGATATACTGACCTATTTCATCATCCTGATAAAATCCCAGCGATACCTTGCTTATCATATAATAAATGATTGTCAGTACAGGTATTATAAGATAAAAATATTTTTCGACTGCGTTATCAATATCCGGTACTTTGACATCGGATATTTTTTGCGCTGTCTTCTGTTTTGTCTTCGCCAAATGAAAATATTTTTTAAAAAGAATAAATTTAATTAATTCCTGCTTACCTTTAAAGGCATTATTTTCATAATTAAGTTTTTGAAATTTATCAGAAACCGAAGCGGAATAAACGAATTAATCAAATATAAATAAAAAAGGCTGAATAACATTCAGCCCCTTTTATTATTATAGGTAATTTTTTATTGCATCCCTGAACATTGCAGATCCCACCTGAAATATGTATAACTATTGTTTGTACCGGGATAAGTCGCCCCGTATTTACCATCCCCGCATATCGAACCGCAATGAGTCACACAAGGAATCTGCAACTGACTTATTGTTGGCTGAATCGTAATAATTTGAGATGGAATCGTTTCTCTGGTATGAATAAAAATTGCCATTACTTTTTGATAACAATTGGGAACAAATCCATTTGGATTAATTCTATATAGTACATCATAAATAATACCCCAAACATTATTGTGTGTTAAATTATTACTGTTTAAAAAATGCCAAGATTGATATACCGGTGAATTATCTAATATTGCCCATAATGCGGCTTGGATATCTTCCCAGGTTACTCGAGCAGTATCGATTTCTTCTGAAAACGTTCCTTGATTAAATGGATAACACGCCGTTGTCCAAGGTAAAGAATAACTTCTTTGTTTAACTATTGAACCAACTGGATAATAGTTAATAATCCAGTTTGCCAAATCAAAATTACCATAATTATCAATATGCAATTTTAGGAAAGGCGGAAGTGTATCACATGAAGAGTATATTCTGCCTGATAAAGTTACCGGCGGATAAATTTTTAAATCTGGGTCAGCACAAGAACCTTCGTATGTTCCGGTTAAAATTCCTCCCGTTCCATTTAAAAATTGACTTTTCATGTATGAATTTGGACTATTATGAGTAACTTTATATGTAAGTTCATTTTTTGGTAAATACATATTAAATCCTTCGATGCCACCATAATGACAGCCATATGCGTGAGCAAATATATAATAACCATCATCGTCGTTATCATCCGGTAAATCATACCAGAAAGAATGGATTCCCGTCTTTATTGTGTCCGAACTCTTATAGATATATCCACAGTTTTGGAGAATGACACCATTCCCATTATGAGGAATATCGGTAATTTTATCACCAATATGAAAATGAATCTGAGTGATATACCATGGAAATATATTTGCTTCGTAATCAAAATGAAATATCACATGAATACGACTTGCATCGAAAGATGAATCTCCACATGGAATATATTGATCAAATTCAACCCAACCTACTTCAAATTCTCCATTATTTCCCCAAAGGGTTATCCGGGTTTCAGGATTTATGGGAGTTTGGCCCTGACATTTTACAGGAAGCCCCTGTCCGTAACCTTCATACTTATACTTTCCAGTTGATTCTGTATATCCAATATTCGATCCATCTTCCGTAAAAGAGGTCATAATTGGAGACTCATTGCACGACTGTATAACAATAAAACTACTCAGGAATAGAAAAATAAGCCAATAAATTATTTTTTTATTCATTTTTATTTCCTTTGTTAATTAATTTTATAATTCTTTTGTTTAATTATTCAAATTTTGCATAAATATCATATCTGAACAAAACTAACCACTGTAAAAACAACATTGTTTTCAAACCCTTATTTTTTTATCCCGAATTTTTTACTTGTAATGATAATATATTCATTTCACTTTTTATAGTTTTTATCATTACACTCTTAAAGTTACAATTCTTATGCCATTATTATTTCTATATTACTGATGAAAAAGGCTAATAAGTACGGTTTATTTCTCATTATGAAACATAATGTATCAATTTGAGAAAGATAAATTATTCATCAGTGTTCGGAGGTCAGGAATTAGAAGTTTGAAGGAGCAAATCATTTTTCAGAGGAGTAAAAAATCAATTAGTTTATCATTAATTATCTCAATCAGAAATTAAATAATTTTTGTGATATTTATTTATCTTTAATAAAGTTTAATCAAGTGTTATATTTATAAATTATATATGGAATATAGATTATTAGGAAACTCAGTTCAGATTAAAGAACTAAACGAGACTATAAAGCAGGTAGCACCTTCCAATATAAGTATACTAATAACAGGCGAAAGTGGAACTGGTAAGGAAGTCATAGCTAACGCAATTCATCAATACAGCAAAAGAAAATCTTATCCATTGATAAAAGTCAACTGCGGTGCCATACCGGAAGGGATAATCGAAAGTGAACTGTTCGGTCACCAGAAGGGTGCCTTTACAGGCGCAATTGAAACACGCAAAGGTTATTTTGAAATGGCAGATAATGGAACGATTTTCCTCGATGAAATCGGTGAAATGCCGTTATCTACTCAGGTTAAAATATTACGTGTGCTTGAAACAGGAGAATTTATAAGAGTAGGCGGTGACCAGAATATTTATGTTGATTCAAGAGTTATTGCAGCAACTAACAGAGACCTTGCAAAAGAAGTTCAAAATAAAAATTTTCGTGATGATTTGTATTACAGACTTAAGTCCGTAAATCTTCATATCCCGCCTTTAAGAGAACGTAAATCAGATATTCCCCTTCTGTTTGATATGTTCGTAAATAATTTTTGCAGAGATAATAACATTAAATTCAGCGGAATAGATGATGAAGCAATGGATTATATTATTAATTACGTTTGGTACGGCAATGCACGGGAATTGAAAAATTTTACGGAAAGTATAATTGTTCTCAATCCTGAAAATAAAATAACATTAGCGGACGTTAAAAAACATCTTGAAAATGAGACTTTTGAGTCACGTTCTTTACCGATAGTTGCACTACCAAAACAGGAATCCCCTCATGAAAAGGATTTTATAATGAGAGCTCTATTTGAACTGAAAACGGATATACTTGATTTAAAAAGGCTATTAACTGATATTAACATGGAAAAAAAATTTCCAGGTTACAATACTAACGAAGACTTCTTTCTTCCGAAGGAAGTAATAAAAACTATGAATTTTGAAGAAATTGAAAAAGAGATTATAACTTATTTTTTAAAAAATAATAAATGGAACATAAACAAAACTGCTGAAATGCTTGAAGTTACTCCAAGAACAATTTATAGGAAAATAAAATTATATGATATTCAAAAGGATTAGTTTATTAATTATATTATTACAGTTTTACGGATGCGGAATATACGGATTTCGTGGAACAAATCCCCCGGAAGGAATTAAAACCCTTGCAATTCCCTTGTTAGAAGATGCGAGCGGATTTGCGGAAGCAGGTTTAAAAGAAGAATTTACCGAGTCTTTAAAAAGCAAAGTAATAGATGACGGAACTTTCACTCTGGCAGACAGAAATGTTGCTGATGGAGTTCTCGTTGGTACAATAATTAGTATACGTGATGAGCCGCTCGTTATTTCAGGAAACGAAAATGTCACAAAAAGAAAAATTGTAATCAGCGTTAAATTAAGATTTGAAAATTTAAATAAACAAAAGGTTATCAACGAAAAAACTTATGAGAACTGGGGGGAATATGATTCATCAAGTTCGGGTTTTTCAGGAAGGAAAACCGGTATAAGCATTGCACAGGAAAAAATCTGTGAAGACATAATTAATGACATAACTTCAAACTGGTAAATATGCAAATTGAATCATTAATTTTAGGGATTTACATATTTTCGTTGTGTGTTTTATTTTTATTTGCGTCACACGGATATACGATGACATATTATTACTTCAAGACATATAATAAACGTATGGATGATATTGACGAAAAAGAACTCGTATTAAATGATTATCCTTTGGTGACAGTTCAGCTACCTCTTTATAATGAAAGATATGTTATAACAAGACTTATAGATTCTGTCATAAGATTTGATTACCCTAAAGAAAAACTCGAAATACAGATTCTCGATGATTCCACTGATGATTCAACTGATATTATCAGAAAACACATACAAAAATATATCGATTCCGGATATGATATTTCACATATACACAGAACTAATAGAGCCGGTTATAAAGCAGGTGCCTTAAAAGTAGGTTTGGAAAAAGCAAAAGGCGAATTTATAGCAATATTCGACGCTGATTTCATTCCGAGAAAGAAGTTTTTAAAAAGAACTCTCCCATATTTTTTCAGAGACGATAAAATTTCACTTGTACAAACAAGGTGGGAACATTTGAACAGAGATTACTCAGTCATTACACGTACACAAGCAATCGCTTTAGATGGACACTTTGTAATAGAACAGGCAGTAAGAAATCGAGCAGGATTTTTCATAAATTTTAACGGAACAGGTGGTGTATGGCGTAAAGAAGCCATTTTTGATGCAGGTAATTGGGAAGCGGATACTCTAACAGAAGACCTCGATCTCTCATATAGAGCTCAACTAAAAGGATGGAAAGTAAAATATCTTATGAACTTTACATCACCTGCAGAATTACCTTCAGAAATTATTTCCTTGAAATCCCAGCAGTTCAGATGGACGAAAGGAGCTATCGAAACGATGAAAAAACTGTTTATGCGTGTTATGAAATCAAATTTACCGCTTAAAAATAAATATCAGTCTTTCATCCATCTATGCAGTAATCTTGCTTATCCGTTTATTCTCATAGCGGCAATTTTAAATATGCCGATTGTTTTAATTAAAGAAACCGGAAATTACGACACGATTTTCAAGTTTATGTCATTGTTTACACTCGCATTTGTCAGTTCGTTTATGTTTTACCTTTATTCCCAGAAAGACGTCTATCCCGACTGGCAGAACAGGATTTTTTATTTCCCGGTTTTCCTTGCGGGAAGTATGGGACTTTCACTGAATAATACTAAAGCAGTGCTGGAAGGTCTGATTAACAAGAAAAGCGAATTTGTAAGGACACCGAAATTCAAAATTACAGGGAACTCCGATTCATGGCACAATAAAAAATATCTTACAAAAAAAATATCTTTTTTAACAGTCCTCGAATTATTACTTTGCATATATTGCTTTTCCGGAGTTGTTCTTTCGATTATCTATGCACAAATTGCTTCCATACCGTTTCAGATGATGTTTGCTTTCGGATTCGGAGCAATGGCAATTTTATCAATCAGACAGGTTTACCTTTACAACAAAAATTTAAAGGGGAAAAAAACCGATGCTTAAAGGATTAAATTCATATATAAAAGATATTAAAAGTAAAATAAACGAAGATTACCTTTCGCCATTATTTATCAGACTTGCAAATCTTTATTATCATGATGGTCAGTATGAAGAAAGCATCAACGTCTGCAATATTGGATTAAAAATTTATCCTGAATATTATACTGCTAAACTACTTCTTTTAAAATCACTTATTAAGCTTGAATATATAAGTGAAGCAGAACCAATTTTAGCAGAACTTGAAGACAAATTTCCAAATCTGGATGTTATTAAGAATTTCAGAAAAGAGATAAATGGTATGAAAAAATCCAATAAGCAGGAGAAAATATACTATTCAAACAAAATTAATACATACCTCGAATTTAAAAATTATGAAAGAAAAATTAACAATATTTTACCGGAATCCGAATTTAATCCGACATTAATTTCAGAAATATCCGGTATTATTGGCGGTAGCAGTTCCGATAATTACTTATCAAAGGAAAAATTCGAAGCATTTATAAAACAATACACAGAACTTCAGCTTGAAACAGAAAGTACTTTAAAACGGTCTCCAATTAGAGAAAGAGAAAAAAAGACAACCGGTGGTCCTGAGTCATTTTTTTCGCGAATCAAAATTATTACTGAAACACTTGCGGATTTACTTGCTAAACAGGGATTCTTTAAAGAGGCATTTGAAGCATATAATATATTACTCCAAACTGAAGGAATTAATAAAGGAAGAATTCAGGAAAAATTATATGACCTGGAAAGGAATTTTTAAGCCTCTCATATTATTTTATAGCATATTTAAATAAAAATATTAATAGAATTATAAAATGTACTTGTCACTCCCGCAAAATCCTGCTTAGGGAAGGATAATAAATCAAGTAAAAATTGTATTTATTCCTCGTACGGTAAGCCGGGTTTGATGAATACTACTTTTTCCCTTTCCATTATGACACTTCCCTCTTTAAATCGTTTTCCTTTTTTCACATACTTCCTTTCTGTATAAGCAACAGGAATAGTACCTGAATTCCTTGCCTTGCTGTAGTATGCTGCGATTGCTGCAGCAATTTTTATTATTTCTTTTGGGTATTTAAGATTTTTTGAAGATTTTTTAAGAACAGTATGTGAACCTGAAAATCCTCTGATATGAAACCATAGATCATTTTGATTTGCGTATTTAAATGTTAACAGTTCATTTGACTTGCTGTTTTTTCCTACCCAAACCTGAAAGTTTTCATCTAAAATGAATTTCCTGAAACGCTTGCTTTCGGTTTCATCTTGATTTGATAATTCTTTCTTCTCTTCTGCTTTCAAATCTTTAAAATTTTGCATAATTTCTATTTTCAATAATTTACCATTTAATTTTAATAATTCTTTTTCTGTTGATGATATTTTATCATTAATTAAATTTATTGACTCTTTTTGCTTTTTGTATTTGTCGAAATATTTCTGAGCGTTTTGTGAAGGAGTTAATTTTGTGTCCAGTCTTATAGAACAATTTATATTCCCTTCCTCATTATTAAAATCGAACGAACTGTCTCCAAATGATATTCTTCCTATATTTGATAAAATAATGTTTCCGTAATCCAACCAGATTTTATAATTCAACGCATTTTTCTTCTGCAGGATTAGATTTTCTTTTTTATGTTCAAGATATTTAATTTTTCTTGTAATTTCCGAAACTAATTTTCTTTTAATCTCTGCGGTATAATTTTGTTTCATTGTTTCCTTTAGATACTTCTCTAATAAACTGTTAATATCAGCAAATTTCTCATATGCGGTTTTCTCCATTATCTGAAGTTTTACCAGAGATATTACATATTCATCCCCTGTATTATATAAAATATATTCAGGATTATTTATGCCATGAATTATATCGTTGTAGTTTTTCCGGATTACATTCTCGCACTTAATGTTTAATTCATCATTTTCATTAAGCAATGATCTTGCAAGTATCTCTTTTATATACAATTCACCTAATTTTTCATTAAGATTTTTCAAATACGATTTAAAGGTTGTTTTTTTCTTTTTCTCGGGTTTTGTGATTTTTTGAAATAATGAATCAATGTTTTTACCAATAATTTCTTTATTTGATTTAAATGAAGTAACTATTGATCCTTCCTTAACAAAAAACATATTGTATTTGTACGGAATAAAATTATAAACCAAGAATGTATCATCTGAGAAGATAATTCTAATTAACCTGTCATCGTTTAATAAACTCACACCTGTTATTTCTTTTTTGTTGCATTCCCTGAATAACTCAGCATAATTTTTCCGTGCTTTTGAAAAACTACCGCGGAGAATAAGGAAAGGAATTTTTCTGTCACAGGAATACTCAAGATATTTTATTACGTTTACAGATTTTTTCCTTGTAAGTATTATTATTAATTTATCTTTTTCCTGTGAAATACTTTCAGAAAAAATAAATCCAGTTAACTCCTTGTTTAGATATTGGGATAAATCTCTTAGAATGTAATAATTTTTAAACAATTTTATCAGCCTTTTTGAAGTGCTTCGGCACCTGCTACTATTTCAAGAAGTTCTGTAGTAATTGAAGCTTGCCTTGCCTTATTATATATAATGCCAAGTTCTCTAATTAAATCCGCAGCATTATTTGTAGCGGTTTCCATCGAGGTCATTCTTGCCCCCTGTTCTGCCGCATTAGATTCATGCAGAGCTTTTAGAAACTGTATATTTAATTGTCTTGGTATTAAGTAATTAATTAACTCTTTTGGGTCAGGTTCACATATAAAATCTGTTTGAGTATAATTGTTCCCCGATTTTTCTTTGCTTTCTGCATCAAATTTAAAAGGGAGAAAATTATATTTGACTATGTTCTGCTTAACAACAGATTTAAATTCATTAAAAATTAAAACGACTTTATCATACTCTTCTTTTATGTAACCACTTACTAT
>JAFGII010000121.1 GCA_016929695.1 Ignavibacteria bacterium | reverse complement strand
ATTTGTCTGAAGGAGTTTATATGGTTAAGCTTTATACCAATAATGGCTTGATCATGAAAAAACTAATAAAACAATAAAGCCCTGTGCCTAACATACGATCATACGCAATTATTCGGCTATCGCCTCATGAGCTCCCTGCGGTCGGTTGCCGGGCCGAAGGGTTGCTAATGTTAGTTCACTTGGCTAACTTGTGGGTAACACGAAACGAAAGCGCCCATGAATCGGCAACTGCGCATACCGCCATCCGTTGGGCAACATGTTGAGAACACGCTACGAGACATGAAATTCAAATAAGAATGAATAATAATTAACTGAATAAAAAATTAGCATATGAAAAAAATTCTATTTTCAATTTGTGCAGCAGTACTGATTATTTTTGGATGTTCTTCAATAAAGACAATTTCTTTATCAAATTATTCAGGTCAAATTTCTTTTTTTGACAATACATCAGAGTACTACTCCGGTGATAAGATAAAGAAATGTAAGCTTAGTGATACAGCTACTTTAAATGGATATAAGTGTATTTCATGGATTTGGTTCTTTGAAAATGGACAAATAAAACAATTTGAGACAGCAGAAGAAATAAAAATGAAGAATTTCGTAATTCCTTCAAATTCGACTGTTTTTTTAGCGAACAAAACCCCAATAAAATTAAACACATTTGGTTTTCAAAAGATGTGATAATAAACAATGTAGGATGCAAAGGTGGTGGCAAAATTTCAACTGAATTTTATGATAATGACAGTTTAAAAGCCTGTTTTCTGACAAGAGACCAAAATATACAAGGATTTCCTTGCCAAAGTAGCCTTTTAAAACCTGTTTACTTTTACCCGAATGGGAAGATTAAAATATTAACCTTGAGCATTGATTCGAAATTTGCAGATGTAGTTTATAAAAATGGAGAATCAATAGTTGTCGGAGAAGACGGAATAATTAGGAAATACGAAAGATAAAACACGTTGCCCAACACGCGGTATAGCCAATAAGGGTTTAGCTGCGCTGAGCTCCCTTCGGTCGGTTCAGAGGTATGCGAAGGTTTGTAGCCCGCTTCAACTTTTCGTGTAACTTGACAGGAAATCTCCCGCAACGGCGAAGCCCTCATGGAGCGAAGCGGAATAATCCCTTACTGGCCATACCGCCGGCCGTTGTGCACACACACAAGATGCAGTATTGACCGACATAATTTTGCAATTTACCGATTATTAATTGTCAATATTAAATAAAACAGACATTTTCATGTGGATTTTAATAAAATACATATGAAAAGAAAACAACCTCAAAACGAAAACCCTTTGAGTAAAATTGAAGATGCTAGAAAATTCTTGGAAGAAAGTCTGAAAAGGGAAAGATTTTATTCGTTAATCGTTAAACACATTATTTCTGTTAAACAAAATGGTAAATTCCTTGAAATTGGATCAGGTCCATGTGTGTTAACAAAAATGTTAGCAAATGAGATGGAAGAAGGCCGGATCACGGCATTAGACATTTCAGAAGTAATGAATAAGATTGCAGGAGAATATATTAAAGAAAATAGTGTTGGGGATAAAATAGAAATAATAACTGGAGATACGCAAGATGAAATATTACTAAATA
Organism: Ignavibacteria bacterium; assembly: GCA_016929695.1. Lineage (GTDB taxonomy): Bacteria > Bacteroidota > Ignavibacteria > Tepidaquicellales > Tepidaquicellaceae > Tepidaquicella. The sequence goes on along the minus strand of JAFGII010000121.1, from coordinate 1,391 downwards.
AATTAGGAAAATACGATCTTATATATAGTACTTTTGCAATGCATCATTGGCAGGATGCTAATAAAATAATTTGTGAGCTTTATAAAAGTCTTAATCCAGGAGGTTATTTAATAATTTATGATTTTATAAGAGTTTGGTGGTTATATTATTTGCCATTAAAATGTGCATTCTTCCCCTGTTTGCGTTCTTCTTTTAAAATTAAAGAAATTAAAAATATATTAAATGTTTTAAATATAAATCATTATATAATACAGAGGAAATACTTTTTTTTCCAAGGAATCGAAATTAAAAAATGTACGGTGCACAATACCGGGTATAGTAAATTGCCGGCATAATGCTCTTGTATGGGCCAGCTCAACTAATTTCCTTTGTTGTACCCGGATAAGTGAGCGCTCCGAAATCGGCAACGTATCAAACCCGAAAACGTTAGCGGTAAGCAAAAAGAACAGATACTACACAATTATTACAATGAATTTAAGTATCTTTGTAAAGAGTTTAATATGTTAATTATGAAAACATTAACAGTACAGATACCTGATTCAGTGGATGAAAAAGCTGTGAAGATGCAATTGGCTGCTTATCTTTATGATAAGGGGATAATGTCTTCAGGACAGGCAGCTGACTTGGTTGGGATTACAAAAAGAGAATTTATTGAAACCGTTGGTCTGTATGGAGTCTCTATATTTGGGGAGACAACAGATGATCTAGAGAAAATTATTAATGGATAAAATTATTATCTTCGATACAAGCTGTCTTATAGCTTTATCAAAAATCAACCAACTCGAGATATTAAGAAGTCTTTATAGTCAGATTATCATTACAAAGGAGGTTTTTACAGAATTTGGATCTCCTTTGCCAGATTGGATAATGATTTTTTAGGTAAAGAATAATCAAAAACAGGCTGAACTAGAAGAGAGACTTGATAAAGGAGAAGCGAGTTCAATTGCATTAGCACTTGAAATAGAAAATTCAACCCTGAAAATAGACGAAATAAAAGGGAGAAAAATAGCACAGTCTTTGAATATTGACATTATAGGTACTATTGGAGTAATACTGTTAGCCGAAAAGAAAGGTCTTATAAAAGATGTTCTTGAGGTCTTGTTCAGACTTGTAAACAAAGGATTTAGATTGTCCGATAAATTGATTGATTGCATAATTGACAAATATAGACTGAAATAATTGCCTACCGCTAACATGCGGTGCTCATACGCAATGCGGGTTGCTGTGCCTGTTTATTTGCAGCTCATTTAATAAAGTTTGCAGTAACTCGACAAGTCGAAATATTTTACACCGAAATAATGATGTGTATTAATAAAGTACGTATATTTGTACTTAATGAAATACTTAAATAATATGATTGCTGCAAATTATACCGAATTTAGGATAAAGCT
>JAFGII010000120.1 GCA_016929695.1 Ignavibacteria bacterium | reverse complement strand
TACAACAACTATTTGCATTAAATGCTCTATTAAAAGGGTATATTTTATGGTTAAGTAAAATAAATATCAATATAAAAATGTCTGAGTCCTCGGGACACAGAATTTCAGAACTAAAGGAATAATCAGGTCAAGCAGGAACAAGTAAGCTCAAAAAATTCTGCTGTCATCTGGCTTACGTTTTGCACGGATTATTGCATTTCATTTATAAAAACTTTAAACCGAAAAAATGTTTTTAAAACCGAAAAGCCGTGACTGCAAGCAGCAATCACGGCTTGTATTATACAAGATATGAAAACAAAAATAATTATTTAATCAGAACCATACGTTTCGTTTCAACAAAGTTGCCTGAAACAATTCTGTAGAAATATACTCCGCTCGAAAGTCTGCTTCCGTCGAAATTGAATGTGTAACTGCCTGCTTGTTTGAAATCATTCAGTAATACCGCTACTTCTTTTCCCGAAATATCATAAATCGCTAATTTTACATTCCCGGATTTCGGCAATCCGAATTTTATATTTGTTTCCGGATTGAAAGGATTAGGATAATTCTGTTCGAGTGAATATGTTGTCGGTATTTCGCCGTTATTAACAATAATACCGGTTGATTGTGAACTAACCCTGACCAGGTCTAATGAAAATGATGCACCGTCAACTGCAACATTAGATACATATTCCCTGAATCCTATGTATATATTTGCTCCAGGTGACACATAATTTCCGAGTGCATATTTATGTAATACCCAGCCGGAATCCGCTGTTGAATAAACCTGTGACATCACACTGATTGTCATTGCGGCAACTGTCGGAGTTGTTGTCGAAATCTTAACATCGAAATTTTCCACATAACTGCCGAATTTCCTTAACCAAAAAGACAATGTATCCGTAGGTTGAATATCAAGTACCTGTTTTGTGATTAACCACTGGTCGCAGGGTCCGGAACTTCCGCCGCTGGCATTTCCTGTTATGTAATTGCAGAATGCTACTGCATTTCCGCCGTTAGCAGGAGATGTAATTGTTCCGCCGACAAATCCGGGTACCGGTGTTGTTCCTGTTGCTACTCGATACCAGCCCGTCGAGGCACCGCCGAGCGGATTTATTTTTGTCCAGCCGGTCGGGGGAAATATCGTAAGTTCAAATGATTCTTCAAGTTTATACTGACTTACGGGACTTACGACGATGTAATCAGGTTTTGTTAATGTACTTGTAGTTGAACCATCTCCGACCTGTAAAGTAACATCATAAGAACCGATTGAATTATATATAATATTTTGTGGATTCTGAGTCGTGGATGTTCCCGGATTCCCTCCTTCGAAAGTCCAGTTCCAGGTTGTCGGACTGCCGGATGACTGGTCTGTAAAGTTAACACTTCCGCCGGGATTAATGTTTGTCGGACTTCCTGTAAAATTCGCCTGTAGTGTTGAACCGCCAAGTAAACATTTATAAACATTGAGTCGCCCGGAACCGAGTAATCCTACATATCCCGGATTAATTGCATATATATTATCCACACCTGCCAATAATTTATCTATTATTTGTTGCGTTGTGTAGGTCGGAAATTTTGCTCTTATTAATGCCACTGCTCCTGAAACTATTGGTGCTGACATTGATGTACCGTCATAATTAGTGTATGTATTATTCCAAAGTGTACTGAATATGCTTTCTCCGGGTGCACATAAATCAACTGTAGTATGATAATTTGAGAACCACGATTTTACGTCACTTGAATTAGTCGCTGCTACAGAGATAGCATAATCATAAGATGCCGGATATCTCGGAGTATTTGTTCCGGCATTTCCTGCAGAAGCAACAAGTATTGAACCGTTCGCCCATGCAGTCGTAACTATTGTTTGAGTATATGCACTGTATGTTGAACTTCCAAAACTGCAGTTTATTACTTTTGCATTATTCTGATAAGCATAAATAATTCCGTTGTTTGTGTTGTATAATAACGAAACGCCTCCTCCCGAATAATCGTTATCCGCTCCGTGCTTGCAAATTAATAATTTAGTTTTAAATCCGACACCTGCACCGCCAACTCCGTTATTTGTAACTTCAGATGCACATCCCGAAGTATGAGAGCCGTGGTCGCAATTTGAGCCGTAAATATTCGGGTCGTTATCCTGAGATAGATTCTGATAATCCGCTCCCGCAAAATCCCAGCCGCGCCAGTCGTCGATATATCCGTTTGCATCATCGTCAATTCCGTTTGTCGGGTTTTCGAGATAATTGAATTTAATGTTCCCAAATAAATCCGGATGGTCTAAATCACTTCCGCTATCAATCATTCCGATAACAATATTCGTGTCTCCTTGAGATAAATCCCACCCTTGATAGGCGCTTATTTTTGTCAGAAACCACTGAGAACCGAGGAAAGGGTCATTTGGAGTAAAATCAGATTCCATCACATAGTCCGGTTCAGCCCAGTCTAAAATATTTCTGTTTGCACTGAATAATTCTTCCGCAAGTTCCGAAGGGTCTTTTTCTGATGTATATTCAACTTTGTAAATTCTTGCAATAACTTCATCACCGATTTTTCTTTTAGCAATATTCGGATTCAACGGATGACGCTGTTCGATATTTTTCACCGAATGCTCTGCAAACAAACCGTCCAGCCCTGAAATACCGAAATTTGTCTTACCGGTAATGTTTTGGTCAATTTTAAATTTGATGTTAATAATACCTTTTTGATATAATGCTCCATCGCCAAGTCTTTTTATCACTATGTCATTCATCATGATATAATTCTGCTGATTGAGATTACTGAAATTTAGGAACAGAAATCCTAATACAAGTAATCCTGCCAACAAATAAATTTTGTTTTTGTTTTTCATACTGCTTAATTAATTTTTTAAAATTTATATAATCTACATTTCTGAAATTAATTAATAAAGTTAAAAATTTGAACAGTTTAGATTAAAGGAAAAGTGGCAGGAGACAGAAATCAGAAGGCAGAAAGCGGAAAACAGAATTACTCATAATCAATGACATCTAATTACTAACATCAACCATTAATAACTAACCACCAATAAACAATCACCGGCAGTAAAATTATTCCTTTTGCATTTCTGCGGAATAACCGCAGGATTCACATACGCGAAATCTTTTCTTACTGTAAGAAAAGACCGGTAAAAAGAAAAATGTAATCCATTTCTTTATTATTATAATTTTTATTATTGCATTGCGCCGGCAGGAAGGGCAGTAAAGTTCTTCCCTGATACCACTGTCTGATTCCGTCTGATGTCCGAATCCGAATATGAATATCATTTATTTCCTTTTAAATTCAGGTTCTCTCTTTTCCAAAAAAGCATTTATTCCTTCACGGTAATCCTCACTTTCAAAGACCGTGTTTCTTAATTCTTGTATTCGTTTCAGTGTTTCTTTAGTCATTAGATTAGCTTGTGATAATAATCTCAACTGTTCTTTTATTACCGATATGGTAAGCGGCGAATTCTTAACAATTATATTTCCCAGTTCGTAAGTAAAATTTTCAATTTCTTCACGGGAAACAATATGATTCAGAATACCGAGCATATAAGCCCTTTCGGCATTAACAGGTTCCGCCGTAAAAAACATTTCTTTTACAATTCCGATACTTATCATACTAAGAAAATGATTAATACCGGTCGTACTGTAAGGCACTCCCAGTCTCGAGGGTGTTATTGCGAAAGTAGTATCGGAAGTTCCGATTAAAATATCGCAGGTGAATACAAGTTCACAGGCTTCACCCCATACACTCCCTTCCATCATTGCTATAACAGGTGCGGGAAAATATTCAATCATTCGAATTACTTTTTCAAGCGGATTGTTATGTATCCGGATGTCTCTGTTACCCCCTGCAAGTTCTGAAATATCATAACCCGCTGAAAAAACTTTTGCACCTCTCTCTGCCCTGATTATCAAGCATCTTGCTTTTCTGGATTTAAATTTTTTCATCACATCAAGAATTTCCAGCAGCATATCATCGGATAATGCATTCCTCTTTACGGAATTATCTAAAATAATTGTACAGGTCAGGTTCTCAAATGAAGTTTTGATATTATTCATATTTATATTCGATTTTAATTTTATTTCAGGTCTGCTCTAACTCGAAAAAATTAGACAAAATTTAAATTAATAACAGTAGTAATTTTCTTTCTTTTTTACTTCTTTTCTTTTTTTTGTTAATATAGATTTATAATTGACTTTGTGTAATTCTTGCTGAAACCTGACTTTCCAACTGCAATCTAAACCAAAATACTTGCAATGAATTTATTTAAATTATTTATTATATTGCAGTGTAAATTAATTAAAGATTGGATAATTTATTAACTAAACCCTAATCATTATGGCATCAATAATAATTGTAGTTCTAATAATTTTCTTATTTATCGTATTATTGAAAACCGCCCGGGTAGTACCCCAAAGAACGGTTTTCATAATCGAAAGATTAGGAAAGTATCATGCGACTCTGGAAGCAGGATTTCACATTCTGGTTCCCTTCATTGATAAAGTTGCATATAAACATTCACTTAAAGAAATGGTAGTGGATGTTCCGCCTCAAACCTGTATTACTAAAGATAATATTCAGGTAGAAGTTGATGGGATATTGTATTTACAGGTAGTTGACCCGGTAAAAGCATCTTATGGAATCAGCAACTATATATTCGGCACGACTCAGTTAGCCCAGACTACAATGAGGAGTGAAATAGGCAAAATTGAACTTGACCGAACTTTTGAAGAAAGGGAAAAAGTAAACTTAGAGATTGTAACAGCGGTTGATAAAGCCTCCGATCCCTGGGGAATAAAAGTAACCCGTCACGAAATAAAAAACATACTTCCTCCCGTTAGTATTAAAGATGCTATGGAGAAGCAAATGAGAGCTGAACGTGAGAAACGTGCATTAATTGCAGAATCCGAAGGTGATAAGCAGGCAAAAATCAATCGTGCGGAAGGTGATAAGCAGGAAGCAATCGCAAAATCCGAAGGTGAGAAAATGAAAAGAATTAATGAAGCCGAAGGACGGGGACAGGAAATTGAAAGAGTCGCAAAAGCAACTGCCTGGGGTATCCGTGAAATTGCCGATGCAATCAATAAGGAAGGCGGTCTGAATGCGGTTAATCTGAGAATTGCCGAAGCATACCTGCTCGAATTCGGGAAACTTGCGAGAACAAACAATACGATGATAATTCCGTCTGATTTATCGAATGTTGCCGCTATGGTTGCATCAATCGGTAAGGTATTTACGGAAACAAGTAAACAAAATCCTCCTAATCAACCGTACATAAAACAAAAATAATAAAACTATGGAAGGATTTTCAGCTGTTGTTTGGTTTATAGCAGGAGTAGTCTTCTTTCTTATGGAAATGGCAGTACCCGGATTTATCATATTTTTCTTCGGTATAGGAGCCTGGGCGGTAGCCATTGCAACTCTTCTCGGACTTGAAAATATGACATTCCAACTGTCAATTTTTGTAGTAGTTTCTCTCCTGTCTTTAATACTATTCAGAAAAAAAAGTAAAAATATCTTCAGAGGAAAAGAAAAGACTTTCGAGCCGAAAGATGACAGGAAACTCGATGAATATATCCAGGATATACGCGGAAAAAAAGCAACTGTTACAATCGACATTATCCCGGGAGAACTGAAAGGCAAAGTTGAATTCAGAGGAACATCCTGGAAAGCAGAAGCAGAAGAAGTTATAAAAGCAGGTACAGTCGTGGAAATTATTGGAAGCGATAATATCACTTTAAAAGTTAAACCTGTTATAAATAATAATTGATAAAGATTTTTTCTCTCATCCGATGATAATCTTTACTTTCGTCGGATGAGGGAATATAATCAAATAACTGGGAAAGTCTCGGTATAAACCTCCTCACGAAATATTCTGATTTTAAAACAGGAATTTAGTAAAGAAACTTAACTCCATGAGATTGAGTGTTTTTTTAATTCCTGAATTTTTTCCTAATTTCCTCAAGCATAATCTTAGTCATTTCACTTAAGCCATACTTATACTTCCAGCCCCAGTCCGCCTGTGCTGCACTATCATCAATACTTTGAGGCCATGATTCTGCTATCTGCTGCCGGAAATCCGGTTTATACGTAATTTTAAAATCTCGTATGTGCCTTTTAATTTCAGTAGCAATCTCCGCCGGACTAAAACTTATCGAAGCAAGATTATAACTTGAACGGATTTTTATTTTCGAAGATTCACATTCCATTAATTTGATTGTTGCCTCAATTGCATCAGGCATAAACATCATCGGCAGGGTTGCATCTTCTTTTAAAAAACATTCGTAATTTTTATTCTTAATTGCTTCATAATAAATTTCCACTGCATAATCTGTTGTCCCGCCGCCCGCTTCAGTTTTGTAACTTATTAGTCCGGGATATCTAATGCTTCTTACGTCAACTTTATATTTATTGAAATAATATTCACACCATCTCTCGCCTGCAAGTTTGCTTATTCCGTAAACCGTATTTGGTTCCGTTACTGTCAACTGTGGTGTATTATTTTTTGGAGTTGAATGCCCGAAAACGGCAATTGAACTCGGCCAGAATAATCTCTTCAGACTAGTCTCTTTGGCTAAATCAAGAATGATTAACAAACTTTTCATATTTATTTCCCATGCCTGAAGCGGAATTTTTTCCGCATTGCCGGACAGAACTGCGGCAAGATGATACACCTGCGAGATTTTATGCCGAATAACATAATGAATTAATTCCTTATCATTCATCGCATCAAGAATCTGAAAAGGACCTGATTCCAGAACATCCTGCGGCGGTTGTTTAATATCTGTAGCAAAAACATTTTCATTGCCGTAAACATTCCTTAAAGACATTGTTAATTCAGAACCGATTTGTCCGGATGCCCCTATTACTAATACTTTTTCCATAATAGTTATATTTTAAAATTAATTATATTGAATAATTTATTCACTTAATCAATCAAATTATAATTTAATATTTATAATTGAATTTGTTACCTTACTTTCATATAAAACAATTCATTATATTCTTTCACCATTCTTTCAGTATTGAAAACCGGAGCCAGCAAACCGACGGATGATCTAACTTTCTTAATCCATTCAACCGGAACGTTCTTGTCATTTCGTTTATAGAACATCGGAATAATTTCCTTTTCAAGAATATCATACAACGATTCGGATTCGATTCTGTCAACTTCTTCCTGAGGGAGGGACTCATAATTTTCAGGACTGCTTATACTCCAGCCGGAATCCTTTGAATGTCCTTCAATCCACCATCCGTCAAGAATACTAAAATTCAGACCGAAGTTCGCAACAGTTTTCATACCGCTTGTTCCCGATGCTTCCAGCGGTCTGCGGGGATTATTCAGCCAGATATCGCAGCCCGAAACTAAATATTTTGCCACGTCAACATCATAATTCTCTACAAAGACAAGTTTGTTCTTGAATTTTTTATCTTCAGAATAAGAAATAATTTCAGCAATAAGATTCTTGCCGCCTTCATCCTGCGGATGTGCTTTACCTGAAAATATGAACTGAATTTTTCTGTCGGTGTTTGTAATAAGTTTTTTCAGCCGTTCGGGATTTCTGAAAATCAGATTTCCTCTTTTATACGTAGCAAAGCGTCTTGCAAATCCGATTGTAAGCGCATTTTCATCAAGCAGGTTTTCCACATCCGTAATTTTTTCTTCAGGTTCTTTTACCAGTTTTAATTTATCCGCAATTCGTTCCCTGACATAGTTTACAAGTGATTTTCTGTTCCTGTTTCTTGTCTTCCAAATTTCGTCTTCCGGAATTTCAGTCACTCTACTCCAGACATTCTGATTTTTAAACCATCCCTTTCCGAAATATTTTATATACAATTTTTCCGAGTGCATAGACATATAGGTCTTAATATGGACGCCGTTAGTGATAGAAGCAATCTGCGAGCGTTCCGGAGGCAAAGACCACATTTTTCTTGCAATAACGCCGTGAAGTTTACTTACGGCATTGACGAAATTAGAATTATTAATCGCCAGCATCGCCATATTGAACTTATCGTGCCCGTTGTTGTTTAGATCGCCTTCACGGAACAGGCGGTCGAACGGGACATCAAGTTCATTTTCAGCATAATGAGTGAAATATTTTTCCATCAGATATCTCGGAAAAATGTCAATTCCTGCGGGAACGGGAGTATGTGTTGTAAATATATTAGAATAATAGCAAATATCTTTCGCCTCGTCGAATTCGATTTTGAATTTATTCATTATATTCTTGATTCTTTCAAATACCAGAAAAGCCGAATGTCCTTCATTGATATGAAATGCTTTCGCTTCAATACCAAGTAATTCAAGTACTCGCATTCCGCCGATACCAAGCAGAATTTCCTGAAGAATACGCTTTTCTGAACCGCCCCCGTACAGAATATCAGTAATGCTTTTATCTTCAACATTATTTTCATCCACGAAAGTATCGAGTAAATATAATTTAACGCGTCCGATTTTCAACTCCCAGATTTGTGCATATACTTCCCTGTCGGGTAAATTTAAACATATTTTTAAAGGTCTGTAATCTTCATCCAGCAGTAAAGTCATTGGCATCATATTGAAGTCATTCGTTTCATATAGTTCTGATTGTCTCATATCTTTGTTTATGTACTGCCGCATATATCCAAATGAATAAGCAAGTCCTACTGCAACAAGCGGCAGACCTAAATCCGATGCGGACTTCAGATGGTCACCGGACAGAGTACCAAGTCCCCCGGAATAAAATTTCAGACATTTTGCAATACCGTATTCGGCAGATAAATAGCATATTTTCGGAGAATCAAAAGTATAATATTTATTATTGAAATAAGTTTCCTTCTCATTAATGTACTTCTTGAAATCTCTATACATTGCATTAATCCTTACCCGTAAATTCCTCTTTTCTATAACATCCATTAAATATTCCTGATTAATTGTTGCTAAAAATTTAACGGGATTTTTCTGACTCCATCGCCAATAGCCCCTGTTAATCTCCTCAAAAATTGAAAAGAATTCGTTGTTAAAAGACCAGTATAGGTTGTATGATAATTCTTTTAACTGATTAATAATCTCTACCATGTTGTATATATCGTTTCTTAAATTTTATAAACTTTTAAGATAATTTTTCTATATCGTTATTTCTATATATTTTTTTCTCTCTTTACGGTTAAAAATTCCGTTACATATTTCACGCAAAAAGGCAAAGAAATATAATATTTAAAAATTTTAGTGTTTTTAGTGAAAATTTTTGTGCCTTTAGTGTTAAAAATGATTTTTTATTCTTAATTTTTATTTAAAAATTGTCCTGTTCCTGTATGTTACATATTTTAAAATCTTTTATTATATTATAAAAGGAGAAAATGTAAAATGGAAAACGATAAAAAATCGGTATTAATTTCTTTCATCGGAACAAACGATGCGGGAAAACTCAACTACAAAAATGACGGAGCGGTACTGACCGTTCTGAAAAACAGAAAATTTGACGAAGTAAATCTGTTATGGACTTCTTATTACAAACCCGATATAAATTACGATTTCATCTCACGTTACGTAAAAAATGAAATTGAAAATAAGAAATATGCGGGAAAAGTCAGACGCCATTATTTTGAACTCGATGATGTGGTTGACCACAACGAAATATATCCGAAACTCCTTTCATTTCTGATTAAAAACTTCAATCCCGAAAATGTTAACATAACTGCGGCAATTGCATCCGGAACGCCCGCAATGCAGGCTTGCTGGATACTGATAGCGGAATCGGGGGAATTTCCGCTGGAACTAATCCGCAGCAACGAACCCGAAACGGGAAAACCGCCGATTTCAAAGGTGAAACTCGGTGCTCATCTTCCGAAAATCAAAATTCTCCAGACCGAAAATGAAAATCTCAGAAGAAGTCTTTATCCTGAAGTTGTAATAAATATTAGCAAAAGCGAAATTCACATCAACAATAATCTTATCAAATTCTCGCCGCTTGAATTCTGCTATTACAGGTATTTTTTGAATAAGATTTTAAAAAATGATAGTGATTTGAAAGTGCAGGGTTATACAATGCCGAGGGAATTCTGCGAAATGATTATCGAATATTTCGAGGAGAGTTACAAACCCTATGACATCAATATAAGGGCATTGAAGAAAAAACTGTCGTTATTCGAGAATATCAGTGTCGGCAATTTCCGCTCAACCGTTTCTAAACTGAATAAAAAAATCAGAAAACATCCGCTGCCCGCCAATCTGAGACTTTACTACGAAATAACATCAACAGGTCCCAGATTTTCGAAATCTTACGGTCTGGGCATTCCGAAAGAAAAAATCAATTTGATAAAATGAACCGGAAATATTAATTTTTTCTGAAACTTTTTCCGTTAGAATAGTATAAGAGTAAGGTTTATCATACAAATATATTTCCACAACGTTGCAGAAATTTATAAAGGGGTATAAAAGTATATATTTGTATAAGAAAAAAATTTAAAAAAATAAAATGGAAAGGAGTTTATATGCTGGTAAAAATTCTTGATTTTCAGAAAAATCAGGCACTCGGAGTAGTTCAGTTTCAGACTGAACTGATGAACACATTTGAATATGTATCATCCACAGAGGCAATCAAAAAGAATTACGTGGAGGTAAAAGAGGTAAGCGAAGGAGGAAGTGTAAACGATTTATTCGTAATCAATCTTTCGGACAAGTTTATATTTTTCATGGACGGCGACATACTGCAGGGAGCAAAACAAAACAGGGTAATTAATACATCAATGCTGATAGCGCCCAATACCAAAATCAACATTCCCGTGAGTTGTGTGGAGGCAGGGAGATGGAGATATTCTTCATCGAAATTTCATTCTTCAGAACACATAGCCCCGTCAAAATTAAGGTCAGAGAAAGCATACCATTTAAAGAAAAATCTCGAATTAGGGAAGTTGTTTTATTCTGCCCAGAATATCCTCTGGAGCAAAGTTAATGATTATGAAACAATGCACGGAATGTCATCCAAGACATCGGATTTAAATTCGATTTACGAGGGTAAACGGGGAGAATTCGATGAATATGTAAAAGGATTTGAAATTAAACCCGAAGCAAACGGAACGGCAGTTTTTGTAAAGAACAAGATACTGAACATTGATGTATTCAACAGGGAAGACATATACAGCGAATACTTTCCGAAGATACTGCAGTCGGCTGCAATGGAGACATATCATCTGAAAGAATCATTACAACCATTATCTGAAGCAGAGGCGAAATACAAGACAAATGACTTTTTCGATAAATACGATAATATGGAATTTTCGATACACAAGAGTCTGGGTGCCGGAAATGAGAGAAGATTTGAAACAAAAGAATTTACGGGGCTGGAACTGATGTATGAAGAACATCTGATACATCTGACATCGCTGGGGCTATAGGATGAATAGTTAGTCATAGAAAAGTTGTAAATAAACTATAAGGCGCGTAAAACATGAATTAAGCGGATTATAGCGGATACAGATATACTCATCCGATGAACAAGTTCGTCGGACGAGTAAAATTTTTACATTTTCGGGGAAAGGTTAACAACGTTGCGGTAATGCAGTGGAAATTTTCAGTCACAAAAAAAAATGTATATTATTTTTACTGTATTGTGTGGAGGGTTTAATCCCAATAAGTACGGTAATTAGATAAACAATTTCATAAATTTAAAAGGAACTGTTATGGAAGACCTGTCTGAGAAAGCAAGAAAAAAAATGGAAGAAGGAGATTATGAGACTGCGCTTGATCTATGCCGGCAAGCACTGGATTTTGAGCCGACGAATTTAGATTTCCTGCACCTTGCGCGGAAAGCATCTTACAATTCAGGAAATTACGAACTGGCAAAATATTTTTCAAAGCGGTTAATAATTGCAGAGCCGCTGAATGCTGAAAACTATTATGACCTCGGATGTCTGGAATTAATGATATTTTTTAACTACGATGAAGCGATTGATAATCTGAAAAAGGCATACGAACTGGATTCAGGCAACAAGGAGGTATTTTACAAAACAGGTTTTGCATATAAAATGAAGGAGGATTATGAAACGGCAAAGCAATATTACGAAAAACTTTTAAAAGGGACAGACAATAAAATACTGCTGGCACATACAAACATCGAACTTGGAATGATCAGCGGAATAGAGGGTGATTTCTACCATTTATTCAAGTACCTTTACAAGGCGGAGCAATTCTTTCCGGAACTGCCCGATACATATATAATCAGGGCGATAACATATAAAGAAAAGTTAAGAAATCACGGTAAAGCACTGAAGCAGTTAAGGAAGGCATTAAAAATAACGAAAAAGGAGTCATACGTTTATTATATGTTTGCGGATATTTACTACATCGAGCAGAATTACGAGAAAGCACTCAAATATATCGAAAAAGCAATAAAATTAAATCCGGATGACGGGGAATACCATTTCCTTAGTGCTTTGATAAAAACTGAACTGTGCATGTTCATCGGGGATGTTTTATCCGAAATGACTTATGCGGTAATACTTTCGGAAGATAATGACCTGTACAGGGCATACAGAAGCGAAGCGTTCATAATAACGAAAGAATATCAAAAGGCGCTTGATGACATCAACAGAGCAATCGAAATCAAGCCGGAGAAAGCATCGTATTATAGAATCAGAGGTGATATATACAATGGGATGAACAAATTTTATGATGCTTCGCTGGATTATCTTAAAGCCATACAGTTGAATAAATCCGGTGCTGACGAATACACGGATACTGCACTTCGCGAACTGTATAATGGCTGTGTTGATAAGTTGTACAGTGAAAAGCAGATGGTGATTTCGGCACTTGCGGGCAGGCAGGTTTCGGTGAACTGAGGAGGCAGTAGTAAGTAGTAAAGACAAGAGACAAGTGGAAAGTGACAAGTGGTAAGTTTCCGCTACGGCGGACTAAAAATGTAAAGTTTCGAGAACCACGAAGTGGTGACACATTTATAGAAAAGGGATTATTAAAAATGATTAGATTATAAAGAATATATATCGGTTGTGCTTTATAATGGCGACCAACGTTCCGTGAATACGCGTAGTTGGCGACCAACAGAAGTTAAACCGGGTATAGCGGAGCCGGGTTTTCTGTATCAGGTGAAAATGTGAGTAATACAGAAAGTACTCAATTTATTTTTTTCTTTTTAATTTTGGGAAGAACATACATGTATTTTTCTTATAATTTCTATATTCATCTCCAAATACTTTTATAAGATTCCTTTCTTCGTAGAATGAAACGAAAATGAAGATGATTACAAGAACAGGAAGAAAATAAAGCGAATAAATACCGGACCACATAAAATACCATCCGCAGAATATAAAAATAAATCCTAAATTTACCGGGTGTCTTATAATATTATATACTCCTGCGGTAATAATTTTATCGGGAATGCCCTTAACTCCGCCAAGTTTTGTTTTCACAAGTTCTCTTGTACCGGTAATATTAAGAACAATACCTGAAACCAATAATACTAAGCCGCTGACAGGTAAAATGAATTTGTCATATAGACGGGGCTGTTCAATCAGAGGATTATAAAAGATAGCAAAAAAGATAACAGCGCGGAATAATCCAAATCCGATTCTGAAAAGTTTTGTACCCTTCATTTTAGTATATGTAAGTAAAATAACTAAAAGTGAAAACAAGAGCACAAAAATCCATGTATAACTTCTTATAATTTCCAAAACCTGCATTTTTTTCTGCCTCCTAACTATTAAATTTTTAATTATTTGAATTTATTTATTTGCTTTAAATCAGGCATTTTCGCCTAACGGTAAATTGTATGAGCAGTGGCAGATTATGCGGCACTCATCTGTCAAACCTTGATGAAGTTTGAGCGGGCTATCAACCTCGATATTTAACAATTTTCCGGGCATTACTTATATAAAATGTTGTATCTCGTTATTCTTTATTTTTCAGCTCTCTCAATAAGATATGTGCTTTTTGTTAAGAATGTATATCGAACTTTCATAAGATTAAACTACTTTGCCAATAATCGCTATTTCAATCGGGGCATTCGAAGGCAATGAAGCAACACCAATTGCAGCACGGCTTCCAATACAATTAGAACCTAAATATTCAATTAATAGTTCAGATGCGTAATCTGCAACTTTGGCATGAGCAGTAAAATCCTCCTCGGCGTTAAGAAAGACATTAAGTTGAAGGATTATTGATATGCTCTCGCCATCACTCAAGCAAGACTGTGCCGCTGTTAATGCATTCAAAGCCGCCAAACGGACAGCATCTTTATTAGATTCTACAGGCTCCTTAGTTTTGATTTTTCCGGAATAAATAAGTTGCCCGTTTTTGCGAGGTGTCATACCCGAGACGTAAATCAAATCTGCGTGTCGTATGGCGGATAAGTATTTTCCTTGCGGAACGGGTTGTTCTTTGCTATTACTCATAATTTGTAAATTTCTATCATTTTTACGATTCTCTTTACAGCTGCAATAGCCGCTATGCGATCCTGAGAAAAGTTTAGCCGTATGCTATCAGTGAAAGTTGGACCAAATTCGGTACCTGGTGTAACTATCAAGTTGGCCTGAATACGAAGCAATCGTATAAAAGTTAGTAAGTCAACGCTAAGAGGTGGCAGTTGCGGGAAAAGATAACTCCCGGCTTGTGGGGTTGCTGTCTTCAAATTTGTAGCTCTGAAAATTTTCAACAACTCATCACGAATAGCTTCGTGTTCAGTAATTCGTTTTTCCAACCAGCCTGAAGGTTCCTGAAACCAGGTATCAAGAACCGCCTGATTGTAACCAGCTGCTCGTAGAGAAACGATTGCTTGAAGACGTTCCATTCTATCAATTAATTGGGGTGTGCCAAATGCAACACCAAGACGAAATCCACTGAGAGATTCGGTCTTTGATGGACCCATAATAGTGATTAAATTTTCCGGGAGAGTATCCAGGGAACGAAGATGAGTATAATTTTCTCCGCTGTATAGCATTCTGGAATATAATTGATCCACTATTAAAGTAACATCATATTTTATTGCGAGAGCTGCAACCGCAGTTATAGTCTTTGTTGAATATACAAGCCCTGTTGGATTATTGGGTGTAGAAAAGACTAAAACCTTTGTCCCATTTTTAAATGCTTCTTTAAGTCTATTAAGTTCTAGACCATGTTCAGATAGAGAACTAATGTAATTAAGGGGAATAGGTACAACTTCACCATCGAAGAACTTGACAAGTTTGCGGTTGGCAAAATAGTCTGGTTCAACTACAGCGACTTTCATGCCTGCAGCAACTGTAACTCCTAATGCCAAAAATAAAGCACCTTGAGTTCCGGGGGTTATAATCAATTCGCTATCTGCTGCAATAGGTCGTTCGGTAAATTTACTGAGACGCTCCGCCAATCTATTTCTTATTTCAGCCAATCCTCGATACTCAGTATACGCCTGACTAGCACCTTTATCAAAGCCTTCTTTCCAAACCACATCAGAGCCAGGTGTTGGGGGAAAAGCGTCTACATCACCATGTGAGAAATCAACAAGAATGCCATCAAGCCTCTCGCCACGCATTAAGGGATTCAGATATCCCATATCTTGTCTAACTTCCTGACCAGGTGTGTTGTCTGCCTCAAGAGCTTTGAATTTTTCATCAAGTGTCATCATCTTGTATTTAATTAAAGAATTCTTATTTATGTTGTCTGAGATATAATGAGATACAACGGTAAATTTTATGTGTAGTAGCAGATTGCGTGGTACTTACCTGTCAAACCGTGATAAAGTTTGAGCGGGCTACAGACATTGATATTTAACACTTTCTCTGTCATTATTTATACAAAATGTTGTATTCAGTTTTTCAATTTATTTTATGGTTTTTCATTTTCGATATACTGTTTTTAACATAAACCTTGCGATATTTTCGGGTTTAATATCCACTCTGAAACCTACTGATTGTGACACTTCAGTTATTTTCTCATGAGCAAAGAATCTGTGGTCTCCTTCATGCATAAAAATTTTCAGGTATAAATTGAGAACCTGACGAATTACCATTGGAAACCGTGGCTCAATAATAATAAGTCGCCCATTTTTTTTTAGAACTCTGTACATTTCCCTTAATGCTTTTTCAGGGTTAATAAAATGATGATAAACTCCGGTCAATGTAATTACATCAAATCTATTATCAGCCCAAGGAATATTAATTTCGGCATCAGAAACTTTAAGGTCAATATCTATATTTTGTTTTTTTGCTTTCTCCTTGACTTTCTTCAAAATATTCGGGGCAATATCAGTACCGTATAAATTTTTTGCTCCAGCCAAAGACAGGGTTCCAAGAAGTCTTCCTGTTGCACACCCAACATCTAAAATGTGAATTTTATCTATATCATCCCGTAATTCCTGAACAACACTTCGGTCTATATCTTTAAGTTTAAAAATAGGAATCCAGATACAATTATCATATGTATCCAATACTTTGTCATTGTATGTTCTATAATTACTAACCTTATACCTCTTTTTATTGCCAATTTCAAAATTTGAAGTCATAATATTTTCATTTCAGATTTTATTGCAAAACTTCACAAAGATGGACGATTTAAATTGCATACAACGGCTGGTGGTATGTTTTTGTTGCCGATTTCGAAGCACAAATCTGTCAAGTTACACGAAAGTTTATTAGATGAAGAAACGCTGAAACACGCACTGAATCGGCAATAAAATATATCGCCTTTTCCAACTGAGTGTTTTTCTCCCCTGTTAATAGTATGAAATATTTTCATAAATTCTGTCAACTTATTTTTACCTTAAAAATTTTGTTTAACTCGTTCTGAAGAAAGCTTACACTTTTTGACTCGCAATTCTGTTTCAATATTCTCAGTTTATCAACTGTGCTTCAGTTATAAAATTTTCCTAATTACAACTTTTGCCTATTCATTAGCATTGAACTTCTCAATCTCTTTTTCCAAAAAATAGCTTATCACTGTTCTGATGACTACGATACTAGCCAGTATGGCAATTTCCTCGAATGTTGGGTGTATTACCGTAGCAATAATATCAGCTGCAATCAAAAACTCCAGTGCCAGCAGCAGGTACGAAGCAAATTGATGGCGTACCGATTCCCGCTCACGGTATATTGACTTATGTTTGAACCTGCTGAACTCCAGCTTTAATAACCTAAATACGGTTAAAACCACTCCCCACATAATAATGGCTACGCCAATACTGCCAATAACAATGTACAAGTACTCAAAAATAACTTTCAGGTTGACTTCCATAATGAGATGTATTTTTAAAAACCTGCTTGCTCAATCCAAACCAGCAAGAGCACAATCAGGGCAACCACTGGTACAACCACCACCCAGTCGTTTACCTTTAAAAGGCGAGGTATGGTGATATCTCCAAAATCGCCTATTTTCAGGATTCCATCCTTTAGTTTTGGATACATTATAGCAAAAATCCAGGTGCCTAAAAGTATACCAACCAGTCCGCCGGTTATTGCATCCAAATAGCCGTTGCCAATAGCCCCGGCAATGGTACCAGGACAATAGCCAAGTACAGCAAAGCCAACACCAAAAATCAAGGCACCTATCACATTCATACCCACCGAGCCGCTCTTGAGCGAAAGCTTAATCCAGCCCAGCGATTTCATAAAATAAATACCAATCATACCTGTGGCAACTGCCGAAAGCATAATTTTTACAACCGTAAAATCGGTGAGAAGTAACTGACCTACAATCACATCGTATTTGGTTGCACCGCCTTTGTGCAGCAGAAAACCGAACAGGATACCAAAGCCCAAACCAAAGAATAAGGGTCTTTTATCCGTGATTTCTCCTTTGTTTTCCTCAATATTTTCTTTGTTCATAGTATTCTTTTTAAAGTGTTATAATCAAACCTAAATTAGCAAAGTGCAGCATAGTAAAGTTGTAAACAGAACTTACATCTGCTCCCCCTTCGAGCATTCTGTATGCTGCCTTTATTTTCAGATGCTCAGTAATTGGTATTTTCCCTCCCAGATACAGGTCAAAAGCTCTTCCGGGTCCACCGGCCAAACCGTCACCTTCAAAAAATGCCGACCAATTGTTGAAATTGTATTCAGCGTATAAATTGAGCAACGGTACAAAGCCTAAATCATCTTTATAATCACTGACATCGCCAGATGTTAAACGAATTTCAGCATCCCGGATTTTGGCAGTTAAACCAACACCCAAAAGCCATTTTTCAGAGCTGTACACATCTCTCCGGTAGGTTAATCTATAGCTGTTAAACTTATAGTACGCGTCTATATTTTGACCCTGAAGAAAAGTTGTGTTCTGATACCTGATATCAAAAGGTGCAGCACCCTCATAATTCACACTTAGAGGTGCATACAATAAAAACAGATGATTTTTTTCCTTAAAACAATAGCCAAGTTTTAAGGTATAGTACAAAGCAGGTCCCTGAATTTTAAAATCCTTATACAAATCAAAAGCAGTTCCCTGCTCGCTTGGAATTTGAACCCTATTATAGCTTTGAGCAGCAAATCCGCCTGATACATCCAAACTAAACTGTCCATAAGTTTGGGCGAGTAGCCCAGAAAATATTATTGCTAAAAATATCTTTTTCATCGTTTGATTATTGTTAAATAAATACGTTAAAAATAAGATGAGCAGTTATAATACCTCCTATAAAAAAGAAGATGGCCGAAATCCAGCTTGAAACTGCGAGTTGCAGTGTGCCGCTAATGCCGTGCCCGCTGGTGCAACCGCCGGCAAAGCGGGCACCAAAGCCCAGGATAATGCCTCCTGCAACAGCCACAAGCACTCGAAGAACGGCACTATTGCCAAAGGCTGAAGTCCAGAGTGATGGAACCCACACCCCAACCTGAAAATCGCCTGATATGATTGCTGAAAGAAATGACCCGATAACCACACCCACAACCAGCATCCACTGCCAGTTTATCTGGAGTTTAATCTTTTTATAGTAGGGTCTTTGTCTGGCTTTATCTCCTGTAATCACCTCTTCAATCATTCCCCCTGCACGGGCAAAGGTAGTGGATGTGGCAATGGGTTTGCCCGATATCAAAAAACTCAACCAGCTCAAAAGCCCTATGCCAATACCTATAGCATAGGGTGACCAGTTGGTTGCTGTAAAAACTGATGCAATTGTTTCCATATTTTATTGTTTAAAATGAGTTTTAACTTCTTCCACTTTTGAATAAAACCTTGAGCCATGTGGATTTTGACAAACGGTGCAGCGTTTTGTATAACCAGCTGCGCTGTATCCGGTAATTCCACCGGCAACATTATGCAGATTTTTAAAACCATGTTGGCTCAGGATACTTGCACCAAGACTACTGCGGTTACCCGAACTACAGATAAGAATAATTTCATTCTCCTTATTCAATTCTGTGTGCCGTTGACGCAGGTCAGCCACAGGGATGTTAATAGCTCCCTCTATATGGCCACCTTCATATTCCTGAGTTGCTCTTACATCCAGCAAAACAAATTTGGATGAACCTATGACTTTTTCATGCAAGTCTTCGGCGGAGATCTGGGTGATATGGTTTGTTATGTATCCTTTCACTGCCCAGCCGGCCATACCGCCATCAAGATAACCAACAATACGGTCCTGCCCAACACGCCTGAGCCACACATTGGTTTTTTCTGCTTCCTGAAAACTATCTGAAACTACCAGCAGGTCTTTGTCAAGAGGCAGCACCCATCCTGCAAATGTGGGCAGGTTACCGTTGAAGTCAAGGCTCCAGGAACCGGGAATGTGCTGGCTGCCAAAGGCAAGGTAGCTACGTGTATCAACAACAGCAACATTCTCTTTTTCAATCATTTTTTTGAAGGCTTCCGCGTTCAGCTCCTTCATTTTGGGTAGCTTCGAAATACGAGCAGGCCCTTTACGGTTGATATCGCTGCAACGGCTGAAATGGTCTGGGGCAGGGGGCATATCCTCGGTAAGCGACTTGATGAATTCGGCTTTGTCTTTTATTTGCAAGGCAGCATTGTATTTTCTCTCATAACCGATGGTAGAACGCCACTTGGCACCCATTGCCCGTCCGCACAGAGAGCCGGCGCCGTGTGCTGGCAACACTTCGCAAAAATCGGGCAGTTTAAGAATTTTATTGTGCAAGCTGTGATAAAGCTTATCGGCAAGTTCTTTAGCCATATCGGGGAAAAGATCCGGACGGCCCACGTCGCCCACAAACAGGGTGTCGCCCACAAAGGCGCATACAGGATCTTCTCCGCGGGTTGTATCTATTACAACATAACAGAGATGTTCGGGCGTGTGCCCGGGAGTTTCGAGCACTTTGATAACAATTTTTTCAATCTCGATGGTATCGCCTTCGCTAACCGCCACATGGTCGAACGTGCATTTTGCAGATTTGGCAACGTAAATTTTGGCTCCTGTTTTTTCCGCCAGGTCCATATGCCCCGAAACAAAATCGGCATGCAGATGGGTTTGCAGGATATGGGTAATTTCTACTCCCAGCGCACGAGCCTCTTTAATGTAAACATCGGTATCGCGTTGCGGGTCAATAACGGCAGAAACATCTGAACCGGCCAGAATGTATGAACTGTGCGCAATTTTGTTGATGAAATAATGTTTGATTAGCATAGCATTTCCTTTTAAGTGATTTTATATTATTAAATTATGAAAAAATAGAAAATAAAAACAGTAATGGTCAGAAAAAGAATGGTAATTCCACTTCCGGCTTTTATGTAATCAGTATTGCGATACCCGCCCGACGACATAAGGAAGGCATTCACCTGGTGGGTGGGCAAAATAAATGAGTTTGCGGCACAAACGGCTGCCATGAGCACAAGTGGCCGAGGGTCAATGCCGGCAATTCCGGCTATGCTCATTACCAGCGGGGCCAGCACCACAATGGCACCTACATTTGACATGAATAGTGAAAAAACGGTTGATAAAATCCCAACCATAATCACAAGGAAAACAGGGTGCAAATCAATAACCACGCTCATAATGGATTCGGCAAGGAACATGGCGGTACCTGTTTTTTGCATAGCCACACCCAAGGGTATTAATCCAGCCAGCAAAAACACTACTTTCCATTCAATGGCATCATAGGCCTCTCCAATATTCAAAACACGGGTAAAAACCATAAAAAGGGCACCGGTTAAAAATGCCATTGAAATTGGAAAGCCAACCATTGCCAGGGTAATGGCAAAAGCAAAGCAAGCTATGGCCGGCCAGGTTTTCGATTTCTCTTTTTTATCCAAATCAAACCCTGTGAGCACAACAAAATGATTGCTTTCTTTCAAATCCTTTATTTTGTCCCACCGACCGTAAACTATTAGACTATCGCCCGGGCGTATTTCCACATCAGAAAAGTCACCATCTACTCTTTCTCCCTTATTAAATAAAATTACCGGCTCAACAGCATATCGTTTTCTTAAAGAATACTCTCTTATACTTTTACCAGTGAGTTCAGAATCAGGTGGAATAATTATCTCGGCAAAACCGCTAACATTAGGGTTAAAATCTTCGGAGAAATAGCGTGATGAAGACACGTCGTCAAGCTGAAAGTCTTTGGAAAACCGCTCTATATTCTCAGCAGAGCCCAAAATTGCAAGGGTTTGTCCCTCTTCAAATTTGGTTTCACGCCATGGGGCGTAAACCACATCGTTTCCTTTTCCGACACCCAGCAGGTTAACATTGTAGATGTTCCACAAGCCAGCCTCTTCGGTTGTTTTAGCAATCAAGGAACTCTCAGTTTTAATGGAGAGCAATTTAATGTTATGTGGTAAATTCAGTTTTTCTATCAGTTTATCCTGTTCGGATTTTCCTGTTTCGCCAATCTCTTTTTTGGGTAAAACTTTGCTTCCGAACAGCAAAAAGTAGCCGATGCCCGAAAACAGAAGCACAATACCAACAGGGGTTACACTAAACAGATTGTAGGCTTCATGGCCTTCATTCCTTAATAAATCGTTTACCAGTATGAGCGGTCCGGAGCCAACCATGGTAAGCGTTCCCCCTAATATGGCAGCAAACCCTATGGGCATAATAATCGATGATGGGGAAATCTTTGTACGGCGCGAAACCTGCATAATGCCGGGCAGAAAAAGTGCTGCCGCTCCAATATTTTGAATTAAACCCGACAGCAAACCAGTTGAAATGGAAAGTAAGCCTACCAGATTTCGCTTGCGGGTACCAGCCTTTTTGATAATAAATTTTGAAAATTCATCCATGATACCCGTCCGGGCAATGCCTCGACCCAAAATCATCACGCTCAGCATAGCAATTACGGCATTGCTCGAGAACCCGGAAAACATATCCTGCGGAGTTAATATTCCTGTCCAGCCCAGCGCCAACATACAGCCAATAGCAACAATATCAATTCGAACGACATCAAGTACCAGCATAATAACTGTTACTGCAAGTATTAGCAAAACTATAATAACACTTGGTTCCATTATTTTAAGTTGAGTACAAAAAAATCATTTTTAAAATAATATGTGCTTTCTGCTATTCTTTCTCGAGGATCGAAAAAAACTAAATCTTTTTTCTTTCCTTATCATTTTGTTTTCATTTTTCATTCTTTAACCATTTTGTCTGTCATTTTCGTTGTCGTTGTTTTTTTTTTAGCCTTGTTGGTAACTTGTTTATATGTAACATAAAATGGTACAAATCCCCTGATTTTGGAATGTATTTGTACCATAAATGTAATACATTATTAAAATTACAATTTATAAAACATTTATAAATCATTAAAAGATTTTTTGAATAATTTTAGTGCTTACGTGTGTATAAATCTCTTTTGTTTTACTGTTTTTGTTTTCTAGCAATTCTTTTACGTACCGCAAATTAGTACCCGATACAAGAAAATGTGCAGCATACGAATGCCTTAACCAATATAATGTTACAGGTTTTTTAATTCCGGATTTTTCAAGAGATTGTTTCAATACTACCTGCAAACTTTTTTCGCTGTATTGTTAAAATTTGTTTTGTCCTTTTGCTCCGTAAAGGTAAGTTTTTATTGTTGCTCCACTGTAACGTTTGTGCTACATCCATAATCTGAAATCATTCAATCCCTTCCGGATTTCATCAGTCACAATTTCTTTATCTATAGTATTTTGAAATTGTTCTGACATATAAGATTTATGGTTTCACCAAATGCAATGTTGTCTTTATGCTGCTCGAATATAATAATATTATTATTTATTTAAAACAATGTTTTTTATATATGTTCAGAGATATCATAATTTACGAATTGCGTAGATTTTACTGTATTCTTTCATCCGGTTTAAATATTCCGTTCGGGTATTAATTTAATCCATTAGTTTTCAAATTATGAGTAAAATGGGGAAGAATAATCTTTAGAAACCTTTAAAACGGTTAAAAAGATTAGGTTTCATTTGAATTATCACGACTGAAGGTCGCGGGCTGGAAATTTATAAAATATCGGTATAACATATTTAAAAGATATCTACTTAAGGTACATTAATATTTTATGATTCTTTGGAAGATATTAACAGAGTAAAAAATATTTTAACCAATTTCGAAGGTATCCGGATGCGAAAGTGAGGAAGTAATTTGCCGGGGCGAAAGACAAGTAAAAAAAACGTTCCCAAACCCCCGTTTGGGAACGTTTTTTTTATAGGAAAATATTAATTGTTCGGATTACTTTAATAAGGTCATTTTTTTAACTTCGGTGTAGTTGCCTGCCTGAAGTCTGTAGTAATAGATTCCGGATGCGAGTTTAGATGCATTGAATGATGTAGTGTATTTACCTGCATTAATAAACTGATTCAAAATTACACTTACTTCTTTTCCTGCATTGTCATAAACCGAGATTTTTACATATGAATTTACGGGGATATCGTATTGAATCGTTGTAATAGGATTGAACGGATTCGGATAATTCTGTCTCAATGCAAATTTTCCCGGAATTTCAGTCGAGTTCTCGTCAATACCAACTACAAGAGTTGCGGTCTTGATTACGATTTCATTACCCGGGTCGAATACGACCGAGGTCGGCTGACGGTAAAAATGATATGTAAATAACTGATTATTAGTCGTGTTCATAACCTTAATTGTCGTGTCAGAACCTGTAGTAAATGATATTCTGAAGTTAATCGGTATCTGAAAAAAACTCGGATTTGACTGCACCTGCTTGGCGAGGAAATTCACGCGGTACTGACCGCCTCCGAGATTTGTAATGTTATACCCGTTCTGATACTGCGGGTGATTCGGCTGGTAAATCCAAGAAGCCGGGAACCACGATAAATCCTGTCCCGTTACGGTACTCATTTTAGTAAAGAAATCGTTAATGGTAGCAGTTTTATATTTGAAGTTAGCAGTATCTGTTGCGTATGCTTTTATTCCTACAAAGAATAATGAATCTCCGAGTGTGTATCTTAAAAGGTGAAGCACGCAGGATGCTTTACAATATGTAATTGCGAAGTTGAATAAAGTATTCGAGTTGGGCGTAACACTATCCCAAGTTGGCACCGAAATAGCCCAGCCAGGATTCTGAGAAAGGTATGTGCTTGCATCGCTGTTAATCATTGATTTATATGCCGAGTAACCGCCTGTTCTTTCAATCCAGAATGATTCCGACCAAGTGGCGAAACCTTCATTAATCCACAAATTAGACCACGAAGCACAGGTTATCATATCGCCGAACCACTGATGCGCATATTCGTGTGCCGCCAGATTCTCACCCCAACTGTTAAGAGTCGTCAGTGTCTGATTTTCCATTCCTCCCCAGGCAAATCCCGCACTGTTCGGAACGTATGCAAATCCGTTTTTCTCAAACGGATGCTCGCCGAAAGCCTGTGAGTAATATGTCGTCATTGGTAATATTACATTCCTTACATTTGATATATTTTGTCCTGTAGTGTGATATAATCTGATTGGTATGCTGTCATTCGGATTTGAAATTGAATGCCAGTATGAAATATTTATTTCATATCCTATTTTCGATGTCATAACCATAATATAAGTTGCTATCGGGTCACGGCTTACCCAGTGATACCAGAGCGAATCGCCTACAATTGTTGAATCATTTAATCTGCCGTTAGACCCCAGTCTGACGGACACCGGAACTTTTACAGTTAAATCAAGTGTCGCTTTATCAGAAGGTCTGTCCCAGCAGGGAAACCATTTTCTTGCACCTTCTGGTTCGGCATCCGTAAATACATAACCCGAACTGCTTACATAAAATGCGTTGTCACTGACATTTAAATGTCTGTAATTTATTTTAACGTTAACAACCTCTCCGACGTTATACGTCCTGTCCAAATTTATAGTTAAAATATTCGATGTATGGTTAAAAGTTAACGGTGAACTGCTGCTCAATAATCTTATTGAATCTATTGTCATTGAAGTATTGACAGCATTTAGTTTAATGTTATTCAATGTTGAATCTACTCTGAATGTTATAATATTCGATGCATTGAAATTCTTCGCATACGGGCTGAAGTAGCAATGGTAAATATCAAGATTGAGTTTGTAATTCAGGACATCGAAAGAATGCCTCGGTGAGCCCGGAGAATCCTGAAAGTATTTTTCGGGTTTTGGCATTTTTGACTTCCTCATTGAACAAATTTCAGAACCCCTCATTTTTTCGTAATCCTGAGCGAAACTCAGGTTTATTACTGCCGCAAGGGCAATAACAGTGAGAATTAATTTTTTCATTATTTAATAAATTTTATATAAAACATTTTACAAATATTGCTAAAATGGAAACAATAAAAAAGGGAATATATTTAATAATGAATTTTGACTTATGACTAATATATTAACCGCAAAGACGCCACGAACGCAAAGGACAAAAAGAAAGAGACAAGTGACAAGTTTATAAAGTGGAAAAGGCAAAGAAGAAGAAAGTGGAATGTTAAAAATGAGGATGAGAAGATAATCTGATAAACTTGATTATTTTGTTTAGTATTAATAAGTTTTGGGAGACTGTATTTACGGAAAAAAATTTTATAAATTTAAATCGTAAGCAAATGACAAAAGAACAAATGATTTTCTGGAGGAATTTTCTGTTTAATACTTTTCTGGTGTTGCTGATGTTTGCACTTGTTATTCTGGGTGTAATATTCGGTTTCTGGAATACGTGGATGGGAATAGCTGAAAAGTACACACCGTTCGATAAAAACATGGTTGCGGAGTCTGTTTTGAATTCGATTGTTATAGTGAGGCAGTTTGCGCTGATGTTTTTTATTTGTCCGGTGATTGCGCTGCATTTTATGATTAGGAGAAAGAAACAGAAATATAATTCCTAACCCGGACAAGCAGGAACCAAACATTTCGTATTTCTCACAAGGCGCAAAGAGACAGAGACCGCAAAGAAGTGTTTTTTTTAAATATTTTAGTGTTTTTCGTAAAAATTTTTGTGCCTTTAGTGTTAAAAATGAGTAATGCATATTGATTAATTTTCTTGCCATTTTGAGCAGAATTTGAAAACTAATAGATTAATTATGAATTTTAAATTTTGTTTCGTGTGAATGGGGATTTGAGAAATAATTAAAAAAATAACCGCTAAGATGCGAAGTACGCAAAGGAAGAAGTCAGTAACAGAAATTAGTCATAGCAGAAAAAATACACAGGAAAAAAACGTAAGAACGCGGAATTTTCTATATTAAAAACAACTCCGCAATGAGTTGCATATTTATAGAATAGAATAAAAAAAAATATTCGATCCCGTCGGGGTCGTAGACTATATATATCAGTTATAAATATTTGAATCCTTCGGATTCATTCTTAAATCAACAAATAATAAATCAGAACTAATTCATTGTATGAGTGCTGAAATTTTATTAAAAATCCTGCATAAGTTTTTTGTGGGGTTCGATTACATTTGCTCTGTATGTATGCCTGCCCCACCCCATCAATAAAACTGTAATGGAAATAAGGATTATTATTATTATAAATCTTTTACCGAGTTCTTTTCTTTTTAATTCCAGCCACAGCAGTGTCATAGCAACCGCAGCAATTAAAACGCCTGCTATTATTATATATGCAAGATTCCAGTCAACTCCATGCCAGGGAAGTGTAAAAAATAAAAGAGGACCGAACACGAGTTGAGACAAAGTAGCATAAAAAGTTAGTTTATATGCTTTTTCCTTTATTTCATCCTTGGTAAAATCCGGAAGTTTTTCTTTTATCGGATAACTTTTCCTGCCAAAGTAACCGAAAATAAAAAGTCCTGTAACTGCAACAGTACCTGTTAGGAAATGTAAATATCGCGGGATTACATTCTCTATCAATAGACTCGAAAAGAATCCTCTTACATCAGCCCATCGTTCGGGAAAAAGCATAAGACTTATATTTGAAAGAAATATCAGCGGCACGAACAGAAGAACGATTAATGCAATACCGAGTATGGCGATATGTTTTTTCTTTTTATTCTCGTATTGAATCCACTTGTATTTATGATAATACAAAATAAGAAAAGCAATAATTACCAGAGGAATTATTGATATCCACGCATAACCTGTCAGAGCATTTGCAGAATAGAAATATAAAGTATATAAAGTATTAATTATTAAAAGAGGAGCAACGCCTATAACTACTGCAAGACTTTTATTTACTGTAATAGTAATTTCAATTTCTCTTGCGAGCCTGTCATATTTTTTTTTCTTTAATCCCATTATCTGGAGAATGAAAGTCAGCAGTGTACCGCCCAACATTAAATTTACAAACAATATATGAAGTAAAAAGGATATAATCAGAAGAAAGACCAGAAGCCATTCAGGCATCGGAAGCGGAAGCGGTATATCCCTTGGTATTGGTTGACTTTGTGCAAACATATTAAGAATATTTTATTTTTGTCTTAGAGGAGAAACATTTATACCGGTAGTTTGTGCACCGGGAAGATTATCACCAGATTTCTGAAGATATAAGATATATTCTACAAGCGCATCAACTTCTGATTCATTTCCGGGGAAAGGCGGCATAAAATAACGCCCTTTATCCATTACAGGTATGTAATCCTCCATTGCTTTTCTGTCAAGCGGCTGACCAGCGGGAGACAATAGTTCCTCGAATTTTCTCACTACAGAATTTACATTTTGAGTAGTGTGACAGCGGCTGCAGGTAATATTAAATACATTTTTCCCCGCAATTAATTTGTTGTCTTCAGTAACTTCGGTTACATCCGTGTAAGTTGCATATTTTAATATACCGTCCGTCTTGTACTTTCCGTAATCTTCAAGACGCAACTGGTTAGAATACATATAATCTTCAATGACAAAAGGCTTTCGAACAAATTCTCTTACCCGTTCGAACGTACCGAGTGTCAGCAATATTACAATCACCGGAAAAACTGCAGCGTATTTAGGAACTCTGAACGGTTTAAATGCAACCCATACGGTGAATATCATTGAGAATATTATTGTTGCACCCAGATAATATAAAAGTGTTGAATACCAGTCCTGGAACTGCTGTGTCGCAATTGCAACGGGAATATTGGTTTTCATTAAATCGGGTATCATATAATGGTAGTACAGACCGGCTGCAAGTACGTGCGGCGTCCACACGAACATCCAGGTAGATATATTTTTTAATACTTTATTCTTGAATTCGCTCTTTTCCTTCAGAAAAATAAAAGTCAGCAGAAAAGCGAATGAGCCAGCAAGAACAAATGCAATCGGAGTACGAAATGCAAGTTGCGGAATGTACAGGGGATTTGTGAAACCGCTGATTAATGAACGGTTTTCAATCCACATTCCCGAGTTCATCATAAAACCGAGTATACCGACAATAAATGCCATAGTCAGCCATGAAAATATACCGAGAGCCAGACCTGTTCTCACATGGTTCCTTTTCGCTTTCAGATTGTTGTTGGATTTTTTCCAAGTAAGGAAATAAATCATTATAAATACAACTTCAAGAACAAATATTATCCATTCAAGGAACCATACGAGGAAAAATACCCTTATCAGACTCCCGATTGATGCGGGACTTATCAGTGCAGCGGAAAACCATATTCCGACTCCAGTCAATGCCCCAATGGTCGTTGTAACGATAAATGCAAAAAACATAAATTTATATGCGAGGTTATCCCATTTTTCTGCTTCATTCAGTCCTGCAAGTTTCGACCTGTATCCCCTGTATTCCATTAAAGTAACTATCGGTAGAAAACCTACAGCAAGTCCGTGATTAATAAAAACGTGAAGCACGGCTATTACCGCTATCAGTAACCTGTCTCCGAAAAAATCAAGATGAAAAATAGGAAAATCCATATTCGCTCCTTGTTTATTGATAAAAATAAAAAGAATTATGTGAAATTGAAATTCTATTCAAAAAATCCTAAAAGCAGGTATTCGAACGCGGAATATACGGATTTAGCAGATTAATGCGGATACAGATATACTCATTCTGTGAACAAGTCCATCGGATGAGTTCTGACAAAAAGAAACACTTATGGAAAAAATTTTGTTATAATTAGTATTGATAAACTAAATTTAAAAAAATGAAAAAAAACATCGGAACAACAGATAAAATCATCAGAATTATACTTGCAGTAGTATTGGCTATATTATTCTTTACGGGTGTAGTGAGCGGAACTTTCGGTATTATACTTCTTATTATTGCGGCTGTATTGTTAATGACTTCTTTAGTAGGATACTGCGGATTATATTCGGTGTTAGGAGTCAGCACCTGTCCCCTTAAAACCGAAGAGAAAAAACAGTAATTTTTCATTAAAAACAGAATTTAAAATAAAACCCGGTATCAGTACCGGGTATTGCTTTATAAATTATTATTTAAAATCTGAAAATAACATACATGAATTATAAAAAGGAAACCGTTAAACCTTTTGATAAAGTATTAGAAAAGTTACAGGAAAAAGTAACAGAAAACGGATTCAGAATTCTGCATATACATAACGTAAAACAGACCTTGAAAGAGAAAGGATTTGAGATTGAAGATTATTTGATTGTTGAAGTATGTAATGCAAAATTTGCCAACAATGTAATTAATGTCAATAAAGAATACGGTATCATAATGCCATGTAAAATCAACATATATTCGGATAATGGTAAAACAGTATTATTGACTCCTGAACCTTCAATAATGGCATCGAGATTCGGTATGAAAGGTATCGAAAATATCGCAGGTGTTGTCGATATTATCCTGAAAAAAATAATTGATGAAACAATTTAGTGTGATTATCTATCAGTTCTTAATTTCCTTATTTAATATTCTTTCAAGAAATAATAAATAATTTATTAATTTTTTACTATATTTATTATTTTTAACATATCTTCGGGTAAATCACTGATGAATTGCATTTCTTCCTTTGAATGCGGATGAATAAAAGAAAGCAGTCTTGCGTGTAACGCCTGCCTGGACATCATTTCGAGCAGATTATTAATCTGAAGTTTCATATTTGCAGTCAGATTAACAGAATGGGGTACCCGTCCGCCGTACATTTCATCTCCGAATACAGGATGGCCTGACGAACTTAAATGTACTCGAATCTGATGTGTTCTTCCCGTTCGTAATTTCAAATTAACAAGCGACAAAAATTCATACTCCTCTATTACATTATATTCGGTAATTGCAATTTTCCCGTTATCCCCGGAATTCGTAACTGTCATTTTTTTCCTATTCCTTTTATCCCTGGAAATTCTATTCTCGATTATTCCCTGTTTATTTTTAAATTTTCCCCACACAATAGCCATGTATTCCCTTTCAATACTATGTTTGAAAAACTGATCGGCAAGTTTCCTGTGCGTAACTTCATCTTTTGCAACGACAAGTATTCCCGATGTATCTTTATCGAGACGGTGAACTATACCCGCTCTCTCGAAACCGTTTAAATCCGACAAACTGCCTTTGCTTTGCATTGAATAATACATTAAAGCATTTACCAGAGTCCCGCTGTAATTTTTATAGGCAGGATGGGTTACCATACCCGAAGGTTTATTAATAATCAGTAAATAATCATCTTCATATATAATATCCAGAGGAATATTCTCCGGTAAAATATCCTGCTTATCGGGAACCGGAAGTTCAATTTCTATCTCATCGTTTGGTTTCAATAAATAATTTGATTTCACGTATTCTCCGTTTACAAGAACATTACCGAGATTTATTGCTTTCTGAACTTTTGTTCGTGATGCGTTTTCTACAAATCTTGTAATATATTTATCAATTCTTTCCTTTTCTTTTATTTCAGGTACGGTAAATTTATAATATCTGTCCATATTAATAAATTGTAAATTGTTATTTCTGCTGTAACCTTTTCAAAAAATTTACGTTTAATAATTAAAGTTAACTAAAAACAAGTTTTTTAAAAAGTAAAAAAAATTAAGGAGACAAAAAAATGAAGTTATTCAAAATAATATTCTTAACTGCGATTCTGGCAATAGTTCCCTTATCAATGACAAATGCCAAAGATATTTCCGCTGCTACAAAAAGCGACCTCGATATCCAGATTTATGAGGAAATCAAGGATGTTCTTAATGAACCTGTATATCTGGCATACAGTGATAAAAACTTAAAAGGGATTTCTTTTGTTACAGTAAATATAGCGGATAACGGGAAAATATATGTGAGTTATATAAGAGGTGAAAATCACATTTTGAATGAATACTTGAGTAAAAAAGTGAGTTCAAGAAATTTATGGACAGACCCGGTGTATTCAAATTCGTCATTCACATATAAAATAAGAATGATATAAGTTTATAAACCTCCATATTCCCTCCAAGAAAACGCCGTCTTTTGACGGCGTTCTTTTTTTTTACTCAAATATTAGGATATGCAATCTGTTACTTATAGAACAAATAGAAAAAAATACTTCAATTGATAAATAACTTGAAATTATACAGATTAACCTATATATTTTAAAGATAATTAAAATTAAATTATGACAAAAATTAATATTCTGAAATATCTAAAATCAATCGTCATATCGGGGGTTTTAATAATATCAATAAATTATTTATCGGGTTGTTCATCTTCGGAAGAAATTACCGTAGAAACCTATGCAGAAAGAATGGCTAAAATCAGAGCCGTTGATTCAGTCAATTTTTACGGGGATTTATCCGCAAGTATGGGATATTATCAGAACTCCCTGTCATTAAATAATCAGAATGAACCTGTAGATTCAAAATCCGAATTTGAAAAAGCACTGAAAGTTCTTAGAAAGATTAATAAAAAATTCACTGAGAGTTCTAATTATTCGGAATGGAATAAAGATTATGAAGACCTTGCACGAAATATAACAATGGATTATCTGACATTGCACAAAGACATAGACAAAAACAGTAATGCTTTTTATTTTACAGATAAATTAAACATAGACTACGAAAAAATTGTCACAAATACTTATGCCGAAGATACTGAAATAATTCCGGGAAGTCAGGAGATAGTATTTATTAAAAACGAACCTGTAATAGAATATCTTGACTTTTTTTCCAACACAAGCAGAGGCCAGTCGTTTGTCGATAAAACATTATACAGGTCAGGTAAGTTTTTCCCGATGATGAGAAAAATCCTTAAATATCACGGAGTACCTGAAGACCTTGTATTTTTATCCGTACAGGAATCGGGCTTAAATCCTACAATAGTATCCAGAGCAGGAGCAGTCGGATTATGGCAGTTTATGCCGTCAACAGGTGCAGCATACGGTTTGTATTCTGACAGTTACAGGGATGACAGAAGGGATTTCGAAAAATCAACCGATGCTGCAGCAAGACACCTGAAAGATTTATTCCGTGTATTCGGAGACTGGTACCTCGCATTTGCAGCATATAATGCAGGACAGGGTAGAATACAAAGTGCAGTTAACAAAGCCGGTTCAACTAATTTCTGGGATATCAGAAGTTATCTTCCCGGCGAAACGAAAAATTATGTTCCTTCGATTCTCGCATTATCCGAGATATTCAGAAATCCCGCAGAATATGGTTTTAAAAATGTAGAATTTGCCAACCTAATCGAATTTGACAGGGTTAATATCGTTGGTACTCTTACATTCGATAAAGTTGCGGAATTTTCTGAAACAGACGTCGAGACTATTCGGGGACTGAATACGGAATTGACTGCAGATGTGGTTCCTAATTATAATGTTCCTTATCAGTTAAGAATTCCGAAAGGTAGTTTCAGTACATTCGAAAAAAATTACAAAAATTCACCTGAATACGATACAAACGGAAGAGAACCCCCTGAATTTGCAGGAAACGAGAATAAATTATTCGAAGAAGGTGAACCGATAATTTCCTATAAAGTTGCAGGATATAAACCAGATGATATACATTCACTTGGTACAACCGAAGGAAAAGAAAAAATAGAATTCTTATACATGAAAGGAAAATCTCTTTCTGCAATTGCGGACTCATTCGGAGTAAGACCGGTAGAACTGAGATTATGGAATGACCTTAAATACGGAAGTTTTCCCAAAGACAGCTCTTTGCTGGCAGTATATCTATCAAAGAAACAGTATAACAAATTTTATGGAATAGTAGACGAACCCGAGATAATATTCACCTCAGAAGACACAACATCAGTTGAAAATGAAATTAAATTTATTGAAGAAGAAATAAATGATAAAGATATTGGAAACAATTACAATAAGACTAAAAAACCAAGGGAATACAGGAAAGATATAAAAAGCAATCAAACAAAAACTATAGAGCCAAAAAATGAAAACACAAAAGTTGAAAAGAAACCTGAAATTAAAACAGAGTCAAAACCAAAAGAAAAGAGGACTATAGATAAGAACGCTAAAGAACATATCGTAAGGGAAGGCGATAGTCTTGGGCAAATTTCAATTGACTATGGTTTATC
Organism: Ignavibacteria bacterium; assembly: GCA_016929695.1. Classification (GTDB taxonomy): domain Bacteria; phylum Bacteroidota; class Ignavibacteria; order Tepidaquicellales; family Tepidaquicellaceae; genus Tepidaquicella. The sequence goes on along the minus strand of JAFGII010000120.1, from coordinate 697 downwards.
CATAGTAAAATTGATGGAATGGAACAATCTTGAAAATGATAAAATCATAATAGGACAAAAATTAAGATTAACAGAACCTGAAAAGAAAAAAGAAGAAAATAAAACGGAAAAGACAACAAAGAAACCGAAGGGGACAAAAATAACTCACATTGTAAAATCAGGTGAAAATCTTACTGTATTAGCCGATAAATACGGTGTTAAGACTACCGAAATAATAGAATGGAATGAATTACAAGACGATAAAATAATGATTGACCAGAAATTAATTATTTATTCCTTAAAAGAAACCGCTAAAACAGAAAAGAAAAAAGAAGAACCAAAGAAAAAAGTAAAACAGAAAACATATAAAGTAAAAAAAGGAGATTCTCTCAGTTCAATTGCTGATAAATTCGGCGTCTCAATAAAGCAGTTAAAATCCTGGAATAAATTAAAAAGCGATAAAATACAGATAGATCAGGTTTTAAAAGTCAGCAATTAATCAATAAAAAAATTGCTTTTTTTAGAATCCTCTGAAAGTTCTCATCATATAAGCATAAGTGCATAGGATGAGATAACGCATTCAAACTCTCAAGATTCAACCTATTCCTTTTAGCAACTTAAAAGTTATTGTTAATTTCGTTGAATTACATTTCCAATTAATATATATTTGTATTTCCTGCTGGCATAGCTCAGTTGGTAGAGCAGTTGATTTGTAATC